>NZ_DBLYVB010000113.1:0-1009 GCF_057604405.1 Hominiventricola sp. | reverse complement strand
TCTGCCCAGATCTGGATCAGAATGAGGATGGAAGCATTGGCTCCTTGGCAGATGTCCTGTGGCAGTCCACTGTCTGGTATTTCTGGTGGGATTGATGGGAGGTGCGACCAATGACAGAATATCAGAAAACCTATATCGAACTAAAAAAACAGTTTGTTGCGACCAATGAAGGTCCAGACAATGTCCGCGCTCTATATACCTTCAAGGAAGAACTTGAGCAGAGTGAGGATCAGCAGGCCAAGGAAGTGCTGGTGGATGTATATGACCTGCTGGACTTTAAGAAGGACGCCTACGAACTGCTCTGCCAAATCGGAAATCGTTCCGATAAAAAGACCCTCAAGCGGCTGGGCACGCTGAAGGACTATGCGGAAAACTGGGGCAATCATTATGCTCTCCCCAAGCCCAAAACGCCGGAGGAAAAGCAGAAAGAGAAGGAACGGCAGGCCCAGCTGGGCCTGCCCGCCTTCCGGTATCACCCAAACCCTCTGGAAACTGGGGCTTTTGAGGAATCCGCAGACGGCGTTGTCTGCGACTGCTGTGGCAAGACGACCCATATTTTCTATACCAATCCGTTCTTTTCAGTGGAGGATATTGCATATCTGTGCCCAGAGTGCATCGCCAACGGCGAAGCAGCCCGGAAATATGACGGTAGTTTTCAAGATGATTTCTCTGTGGACGATGGTGTAGACGATCCGGAGAAGCTGGACGAGTTGATCCACCGCACCCCCGGCTACTCCGGCTGGCAGCAGGAATACTGGCGCGCCCATTGTGGTGACTATTGCGCCTATTTGGGTAATGTGGGAGCCAGAGAACTGCGGGCACTGGGTGTGCTGGAGGAGGTGCTGGACGACCCCATGTGGGACGAGGAGCAGAAGGGAATGATCCGGGAATCCGTCAATGGCGGGCATCTGCAATGCTATCTGTTCCAGTGCCTCCACTGTGGAAAGCACCTGGTCTGGATGGATTTTGATTGAGGTGGCAACATGGAGAGGAAGGATTTTCCCAAGGG
>NZ_DBLYVB010000112.1:0-1041 GCF_057604405.1 Hominiventricola sp. | reverse complement strand
AGTACCACAGGGAGATGCCACACTGAAAGGTGCAGTTTATGGTCTGTATGCCCGTGAAGATATCGTGCATCCGGACGGAGCAACTGGAACTATTTATAAAGTAGGAGAACAGGTAGCTTCTCTTACAACAGATGACAAAGGACAGGCTTCTGTAAATGGCTTGTATCTTGGCAAATATTATATCAAAGAGATTACAACTCCGACCGGATACCTGGCAGATACAGAAGAGCATGATCTTACGTGCAGTTATGAAGGAGATATGACAGCAGAAGTAAAAAGAGAGTGCACTTCCAGTGAGCAGGTCATCAAGCAGCCATTCCAGATCATTAAAGCAGTCAACAATGGAAAGACAGATGCAGATCTGTTATCCGGAGCTGGATTTACAGTTTATCTGAAATCTTCCCTTACAAAGAAAGCAGATGGAAGTTATGATTTTGATTCTGCAAAACCAGTAGTGAGTGGAGAAAATGGAGCAACTGAGATTTTCACAGATGAAAAAGGTTATGCCTGCAGTATTCCATTACCATTTGGAAGCTATATCGTGCGTGAGACAACAACACCGCACAACTACAAGCCAGTCGATGATTTTGAAGTGAATATCACAGAGCATCATCCAAATGAGCCACAGATCTGGCGAGTGCTTTTGGATGAAGAGTTTAAGGCAAAACTGAAAATCGTGAAAAAAGACGATGAAACAAAGAAATCCGTCCTGATTGCAGGAACAGAATTTAAAGTGTACGACTTGGACAGCAAGAAGTATGTGGAACAGGTAACAACTTACCCAGTGACAACAACCCATAAGTCCTATTTTACGGACAGTCAGGGATATCTGATTATGCCGAAGAATCTGAAGATCGGACATTACCGGATTGAGGAAGTTAATGCACCGGAAGGGTACACAATCAATAAGAACTATGTAGAGATTGCGGTGGATGCAAACACAGCATACCAGATGGATTCTGAGAGCGGAGATGCCATTATTACGGTAGATTACGAGAACCATCCGGTAAAAGGAAAGCTGACGATCTATAAAAAAGGTGA
>NZ_DBLYVB010000111.1:0-1054 GCF_057604405.1 Hominiventricola sp. | reverse complement strand
GCAAACAGCAAAAAGATGCGGAAACGGATTGCAGATGAGGAAGCACTGTTCTTCGAAGAGCAGTTAAAGAAGGAAATCAATGAAGACCGGGAAGCGCATGGTAAAAAGCCTCTGAAAGAAAAGAAGGAAGATCCCAAAGATCCCCCCTCCTGTGGTGGCAGCTCTGATGGAAAAGAAGAAAAAACGGTCAAGGAAAGTACAACGGATCCGGAAAGCGGATGGTTCCGAAAGGGTGAGCATAAAAATGTTTTTGCGTATTCCGTGCAGACAGCCTGTGACAAAAACGGATGGATTCTGGGTTATAGTGTAAATCCCGGCAACCAGCATGACAGCCGGACATTTAAATCCCTGTATGATAAGATAAAAGACATTGGCATTCAGACACTGGTAGCCGATGCAGGATACAAAACACCAGCGATAGCAAAGTTACTTCTGGATGATGGCATCACACCGCTTCTGCCGTATAAACGCCCCATGACCCAAGATGGTTTTTTCAAAAAAGCCGAGTATGTGTATGATGAATATTTTGACTGCTATGTATGCCCGAATGATCAGGTGCTGGCTTATCATACGACGAACCGTTCCGGATACCGGGAATACAAGAGCTGCGGAATGATCTGTGAAGGATGTCCATATCTGAAGCAGTGCACAGAAAGCAGGGATCATGTGAAGGTAGTGACCCGGCATATCTGGGAGCCGTACATGGAAAAGTGTGAGGATATCCGGCATACGATTGGGATGAAGGAAGTGTATGCGCAACGGAAAGAGACCGTAGAGCGCCTCTTCGGAACAGCAAAAGAAAACCACGGATTCCGCTATACACAGATGATAGGAAAAGCCCGGATGGAAATGAAAGTCGGGCTTACGTTTGCCTGCATGAATCTGAAAAAACTGGCAAAGATGATAGCCAGGAAGGGAAAAAGGGGAACCCAAAAGTGTTTATTATTGATCAAGTACACACTTTTTGAACCCAAAACAAGAAAAACGCTTTTGGAGTGCTGACCAAAAGCGTTTTGTCTACAGTCTGAAACGATCCATAGGATCGTTTACGAAT
>NZ_DBLYVB010000110.1:0-1056 GCF_057604405.1 Hominiventricola sp. | reverse complement strand
TTGTACCCTTCCTGTGGGGGAGCCATTTGGACTTATGGTTGAGTTTTCAGGGGATACGCCAACGGATGTATATGGCTTGTCGGAAGCGGAAGAAATAGAAGCGGACATGGAATAATATAAAGGAGCCGATCAGATTGTGTGAGAATGCGAAAATTCTTTGTCCTTACTGTTTGACGAGAGAAATTGACCCGGCACAGGCGATATGCTCTGCTTGTTATTCAAAAGAGGATAAATGGGAGCGAGGCAGTTGGGATGACCTACGCAAGCGCAAGAATGCCGATGAAATCCAGATGTTTACCATAGCCAAAAAAGTAGATGAAGCGTTCCAGATACCAGAAAATGAAGCTTATGCCTGTATAGAGAAACACGAAATGATTCAGGCTGAGGCCTTGGAACGGGAAATGGAGGCTTTTCACCGGCGGCGCATCCTTTGTATGGTGGAGATATTTTCCAAGATTGATTGCGGCATCCTCTTTTCTGGCTATGTAGAACTGGATACCTATTTCAAGAATGTGTGGGATTATGCCCATCAGCGCATTGCCGCAGAACAGCTCAGAGAGGTTCAGGAGTATCTGCGGTCACAGATTCCATGGAAATCCCTATCCAGTCAGCGGATGGATCTGGGGGCAGAACTTCTCAACTTTTGGTGCGGAGAAGATGAGTTGGATTGGGGCTATTCTCAATATTTTGAGATTGCAGCAGGTAATCTCAAGCCGTTTCTTGCAATGACCTTATTCACAGAGATTCTGTGTAAGCATTTTCCAGATGTAATGTCTGCGCCAGTCAAGCGGCTGAGCAGCAAACTTTGAGGCACTAAAAAGGGGGTACTTTCATGCCAGACTGGGCACAAATCATATCCGATGCGCTGGACATTCTAAAATTTGACGGAGCCGTACAGGACACTCTGGCGGAACTTCGAGGGAAATGGGGCGCACAGGTCCCGGCGCTGCTGGATGAACGCTTTGACGCTATCGGCATCCAATATATGAAATTGCCCCATGAAAAAGGAGCGGCGGCCTTGGGGCAGGAACTCTCTGCCTTCGGCTGGGCGTTGTA
>NZ_DBLYVB010000109.1:0-1062 GCF_057604405.1 Hominiventricola sp. | reverse complement strand
AGTATAAGAATAGTTTAGCACAAGGACTGTACGATAATCTGGACTTCACGTCATGATTTCTATAGATTCCTGACGGATCTGTATGAAAAATGAGACCATCAGCAAGATGGCCGCATTTGGAGTATAATGATTTAGTCAACCTCGAATAAAGAATGACGGCTTAGACCACGTGAACGCGATTTTTAGACCTGTTTTTGCGAAAGTTCACGAACCATATTCTGCAGTTCCTCGCTGAAGCCATCGAGCTCATCCAGCGAAACTGCACCATCCGCGATCAAGTGTGCCAGATCAAACACAACATTCTGCTTTCGGAGTTCAAGCTGTACCCCCGGTTTTCTCCGATCCTCACGTATTCTTTTATTCAGCGCCCAGAAACGTTCTGATGGTTGGCGGCTGTCATCGGTCAAAAATTCGACATACTCACGGGTGAGCTTGTCCATATAGCGTTCCTGCCAACCAGGAAGCTGTTCTCGGAACAGTTTCCAATCATTCTTTGACAGTTCCATTTTTCATCCCTCTTTCTGCACTCTATGATTGTGTTCTCAGTATAATCTACAACTGAAATCTGCGTCAATACATTTCGGTTGAGAAAATCAGATTCTCCTATTGACAGAGAATATATACTGTGATATATATTATTTAGGGAGGTGATCACAATGGAAACAGCGAAAATCTTTGAGAATGGCAGAAGTCAGGCTGTGCGCCTACCGAAGAAGTTTCGTTTCAACACAGACGAAGTGATCATACAGCAGCTTGGTGACGCTGTGATCCTCGTTCCGAAGGAATCCATGTGGCAGACTTTTATGGACGGTTTGAACAGCTTCACCGACGATATTTTCGAGGATGGTCGAGATCAGGGCGTCCAAGAGGAGCGTGAACATCTGTGACGTATATGCTGGACACCAACATCTGCATCTACGCGATGAAGAACAAGCCGGAGCAGGTATTGCAGCGACTGAAAAAGGAACTGAACAGCGGCGTCTGCATTTCCTCCATCACATTGGCTGAACTGGAGTATGGAATGAAGCACAGCTCCAATCCCATAAAGAACGAGCAGGCGTT
>NZ_DBLYVB010000108.1:0-1078 GCF_057604405.1 Hominiventricola sp. | reverse complement strand
CGGTTCAGAAACAGGAAAAAACTGAACGCATTGCTGAACATTCTTGAATCTCAGTTCAGGCTTTCTGTCGTGCCGGAAGGAAAAACCATGTATGTTCTGCTTCCCCAGATAGCCAGTTTAAAGTTGTCTGATGTCTCTGGTATTTTTACCTCGGGTTATCACTACAATAAGCTGAGAGCGAAGTAACCGGTGAGCAGTTTTTCTCCATTATGCTTCAGACTTAGATGATTGATTATTATGGGGATTTCATCACCGATATTCAGATGTATGAATATCGGTGATGAACTAAAGCTCAGGAGCTGCATGGTGGTGATGAATCAACAGGCATATAACTGATACCCGCCGGTCAGAAGTTCCAGCCTGCGACTTTCCTGTCTGCGTGCCCGCAGTCCGGCGTTCAGGTGCAGCGTGTGACAGAACGCACGGAGAGCGAAACGGCAGGCAGACAGGCCGTTCAGTCAGCCCTGGCACCCTGCCCGGATACCAGCTTCCCTGAAACAACTGGCATCAGGTGCGCTTATCGTCAACCGTTGTGCGGTATGACAGGAGCACGTACTGATCCATCAGATCCGTCAGTGCTGCGCTCTGCTTCTGACGGTTGATGATCCATTCCTCCAGCTCTTTTTCTGATTTCCGTTTCAGATTCTCCGTCCAGTCGTCAAGGCAGTTTCCGGTCATTAAATCAAGCCAGCAAAGCCAGACTAGTTTGAGGCGCAACTCCGTGCCACCAAACTGACGGAAGAGGCTGATCAGTTTATTTGCCAGAGAACGCTGCCTCAGACGTTCACATTCAGACAGGAGAATGCCTTCCAGCATCGGATGATGAACCAGCAGATGTTCACTGGTGCATAAATTCACTATCAGATCATCATCCAGGGGCGGTGTGGCCCGTTTGTCAGGGCCATAAATCAGCCGGTGCAGGCTCTGGGGTACGATGGCAATCTCCGGTTTTTCACCATTGAATGACACCCAACCGGGCGTCAGATTATGGAAGTAGTAGATATTCGGATGACACACGCCCCAGGATACGGCGTGCCGGGTGAAGCCGGTCAGCCATTTCTGGTAGCTTTCGTGGAGC
>NZ_DBLYVB010000107.1:0-1084 GCF_057604405.1 Hominiventricola sp. | reverse complement strand
GTGGATGATCGGACAGTGACAGGTATTGAGGAACAGCTTAATAAAGAAGGCGAGACAGCAGATTCTGTTACTAAAACAGCTACGGAAGGCACAAAAGAGTTTTATACCATTTCAACTAAGAGTGGTAAGATTTTTTATCTGATCATCGACAATTCAAAATCTCAGGATAATGTGTATTTCCTTACAGAAGTCAGCGAGAAAGATCTGATGAACTTCACACTTTCTGATTCCGTGACACTTCCGGAAGTAGATACTGTTTATGCAGAACCAGAGAAACAGGCTGAAGAAGAAAAGCCGGAAACAACTGAGACAGCTGAGAAAGATAAGGTAGAGGATGAAATCCAGATGCCAGAAGATAAAAGTCCATTTGGAACGTATCTTCTGATTGCACTGGTTGCAGTAGGAGCTGCGGCAGGAGGATATTACTTCAAAGTCTATAAACCAAAGCATGAATATGATGACGAGGATGAGATGGAAGAGGAAGAAGATGAATCCGAAGATTCAGAGTCTGAAAAGCGGGAAGTAGATGATGCAGATGAGCAGGAAGAAAGTGCAGAACCGGAAATCCTGAGAGATGAAGATTTTGACGATAATGTACTGGAAGATGAAGAAGAGGAGCAGGAGTAAATGAAATTAGTAATTGCAGAAAAGCCATCGGTTGCGATGGCACTGGCTTCCGTGCTTGGAGCCAGAACAAGAAAAGATGGCTACGTGGAGGGAAACGGTTATATCGTTTCCTGGTGCGTAGGACATCTGGTTGGATTATGTGATGCATCGGAATACGATGAAAAATATAAAAAATGGAGATATGATGATCTGCCGATTGTGCCGGAATGCTGGAAACACAGGGTATTGGAAGGTACGAAAAAGCAGTTTGGAATCTTGAAAAAACTGATGCGAGATTCCGAAGTAGATGAAGTAATCTGTGCTACAGATGCCGGGCGGGAAGGAGAACTAATCTTCCGTCTGGTGTATGAGCAGGCAGGATGCAGAAAGCCGATGAAGCGGCTCTGGATCTCTTCCATGGAGGAACAGGCAATTAAAGATGGATTTTCGTCATTAAAAGACGGTTCGTGTTATGACA
>NZ_DBLYVB010000106.1:0-1122 GCF_057604405.1 Hominiventricola sp. | reverse complement strand
ATCATGAAAGAATTTAAGTATGTAGTAACAGATGCACAGGGAATCCACGCAAGACCGGCAGGAATTCTGGTAAAAGCAATTGCGAAAAAAACTTCAGATATTAAGATCAAAAAAGCAGGAGATACACGTGAAGTCAATGCAAAGAGCATTATGGCAGTTATGAGTCTTGGCGTAAAAAAAGGAAATGAGGTTATCATCACAGCTGAAGGCGAAGACGAAGAAGACGCAATCGCCGAAATCCAGAAAGTATTAGAGGAGAATCTGTAGGATTATGATTACACTAAGTGGTAAAAGTGTTTTTGGTGGCGTAGCCATCGGGAAGATTGCTTTCTATAAAAGACAGGAAAAGCAGGTAAGACGGTATCATGTAGAGGATACCGAAGCAGAGGCGGCACGTTTTGAGGATGCCCAGGAGACTGCGATCGCACAGCTCGGTGAGTTGTATGACAAGGCAATGGAAGATGTAGGAGAAGCCAATGCGGCAATTTTTGAAGTACATCAGATGATGCTGATGGATCTGGATTATGTGGATTCGATTAAGAATATTATTACCACCCAGGAAGTCAACGCAGAGTATGCTGTTGCGACAACAGGAGATAACTTCTCCCAGATGTTTGCATCTATGGATGATGCTTACATGCAGGGACGTGCGGCCGATGTAAAAGATGTATCGGACCGACTTCTCGGTATCCTTTCGGATGCCGGGGAAAGCGGTGTTGTGGCAGATGAACCGGTGATCGTGGCAGCAGATGATCTGGTACCGAGTGAGACTGTTCAGCTCGACAAGTCCAAAGTGCTTGCATTTGCAACCATGTACGGATCAGCAAATTCCCATACGGCAATCCTTGCAAGGACCATGAACATCCCGGCCGTTATTGGTCTGGGAGAAGGGCTTGCAAAAGAATATGACGGACATATGGCAGCCATCGACGGCTTTACCGGGACCATCTACATTGATCCGGATGAAGAGACCATGAAGGCCATGACTGAAAAGCGCGAAGAAGACCGCAGACAGAAAACACTTCTGGAAGAACTGAAGGGCAAAGAGAATGTCACCCTTTCCGGACAGAAGATCAATGTCTATGCGAATATCGGTAATCTTTCCGATGTGGGCGCCGTACT
>NZ_DBLYVB010000105.1:0-1139 GCF_057604405.1 Hominiventricola sp. | reverse complement strand
AACAGTTCCTCTCGCTGAATGTTAGCGTCCACCATCGCAATCACGGCATCATCATCCGATAATTCTCTTACGATTGCCGGAATAGTCGTAAGTCCTGCAAGCTGTGCTGCATGCATTCTTCTATGACCGGATACCATTTCATATTCTTCATTATCATCCATTCGAAGCAGTACCGGTGTCAGTACTCCATTGATCCTTACACTTTCAACCAGATCCTGCATCTTTTCATCATCCAGCACCTTGAACGGATGATTTTTAAACGGATGGATCTTACTGATTTCTATCTCCATTGCAGATTCTTCATTTACCACACCCAGCAGTTCATCAATGCTTGCCAGTTTAATCTTTTCGCCACTTCTATTTTTCATTTTTCAAAACCTCCTGTGTTAAGTTCTTATATGCTTCGGCAACTTTTCCTTTCGGGCAGTGCATGTAGATGCTTTTTCCCTCTGCACTGGTCTCAGCAGCTTTTACAGACATCGGGATCACATTTTCAAATACCTCGATCTGACTTCCGTAGGTTGTATGTACTCTCGATGCAATATCCCTTGCGTAATTGGTTCTGAAATCTACCATGGTCAGGAGAATGCCCTCAATCGCCAGTTTCCGGTTCAGTCTTTTCTTTACTGTAAGAATGGTCTTGATCAGCTGCTGAAGTCCTTTCACCGGCAGATATGCGGCTTGCACAGGTATCAACACAGAATCGGAAGAGACCAGTGCATTGATTGTCATCATACCAAGGCTCGGCATACAGTCGATCAGGATATAATCGTATCGGCATCGTATCGCATCGATATATTCTTTCATGATCATTTCTCTGCTCATAACATTTCCCATCGTTACTTCCAGTGCGGAAAGCTCAATATTTGCCGGGAGAAGATCTACATTTTCCTGGTGATGTAAAATCCCATCTTCCAGAGAGATTTCTTCTTCGTTGATGACATCCATCATGATCGTTGCCAATGTGATGCGAAGATCATCCGGTTCCTCATATCCAAGACTTGCGGTTAAACTTCCCTGTGGATCCGCGTCGATCAACAACACTTTCTTACCTTCTCTTGCCAGTCCAATGCCTACATTTACGGTTGTGGTGGTCTTTCCGACGCCACCTTTCTGGTTTACTACGGATATAACTTTAC
>NZ_DBLYVB010000104.1:0-1149 GCF_057604405.1 Hominiventricola sp. | reverse complement strand
GGTGTCTGTCTGTGACGGGAGAGCGGAAGGTGAATCTGTCCTTCCTGCGAGATTATCCCAATCTGGAGGAACTGACCCTAATGGAAAAATGTGAGGGTGTAGAAGTTCTCTCCGAGCTAAAGCAGCTTCATACACTGTCCCTATGGCTGTCGGCCCCTGTTTCCTGGGACAATGTTTCTCTCCCCGGCCTGCGTGTTCTCCACCTGCGTGGGGAAAAGAATGGCGACATCACCCCGCTTCTCTCCAGCATTACCAATCTCCATTTGGAGGAAATGCGGAAAACGGAAGATCTCACCCCTTTCCTGACTCCGGCGACCCGGCTTCAGAAACTCTATCTCCAGTCACTACCAGCTGTGCAGAAACTACCGGCTCTGGATGGGCTTCCTTCCCTTTATGCCCTGAAACTCTATGAGCTGCATAAACTAAACGATTTGTCCGCCCTCTCTCACAGCCATTTGCGCTACTTTGCTGCCTCTCTGATTGGGGATCAGCTCTCCGCCCAGGCGCTG
Source organism: Hominiventricola sp. (assembly GCF_057604405.1). NCBI lineage: Bacteria > Bacillati > Bacillota > Clostridia > Lachnospirales > Lachnospiraceae > Hominiventricola > Hominiventricola sp. The sequence goes on along the minus strand of NZ_DBLYVB010000104.1, from coordinate 640 downwards.
GCAGATGCTGTGATGACGATTCCCAATCTGGAGGCAGCCGCGCTCCAGCTGGCAGATCGCTCCCAGCGGCGCTATGGCGGCATCCAAAAAGCCTTTGCCGCCGCTGGGAAATCCGCATTGCTGTGGGAGGAAATTAGTGTTTTGACCACATGGCTGTCGCTGTAACCTGGGGATTGGGGCAAGAATGATATGGAACAGTTTTTTGAACATTCCGATTTGGGATTGGGAGCACTGACCTTTCAGAAAGGACCAGGGACCATCCACTGCTGGACTGGAAGAATCGCAGACACAGAGATCCTGTTTTCCATTATTTTGAACACATCTGAACTTCAGTCGGCAAACCTGGATTTTATCCGTTCTGTGCTTCAAAACTGGCGGGAGTATCTTTCAAAAGCGGAGCATGAGATTCAGGCGCAGATTGGTAAAAGCCCTGAGAAGTTTGGATTGCAGCGCGCTCCATTCCCTGAAACGGAGATTCCCGCCGAGCAGCCGCAATTTCTGTTTTATGATGAGACAGAATGGGGCCTGCACTTTGAGATTTGTACCCTTCCTGTGGGGGAGCCATTTGGACTTATGGTTGAGTTTTCAGGGGATACGCCAACGGATGTATATGGCTTGTCGGAAGCGGAAGAAATAGAAG
>NZ_DBLYVB010000103.1:0-1185 GCF_057604405.1 Hominiventricola sp. | reverse complement strand
GCAATCTGCCGTTCCCTTGAAAGAGGGATTTTCTCAAACTGTGTATGTCCAATGATCACGGCATCATAATCCCCTGTCGCAATACGGGAACAGAACCGTTTTCGGTTTGCCGGCTCAAAGTCTTTCTTCGTTGCCACCAGGATATTTGCTCCCGGATAGAGACGTAGGAAATCACTGCCCCACTGCTCGGTCAGATGGTTTGGCACAACATAAAGATTCTTTTGTGAGAGTCCCAGCCGTTTTGATTCCATACCGGCTGCGATCATCTGGAACGTCTTTCCTGCTCCTACGCAATGAGCCAGTAACGTATTATTTCCATACAGCACATGAGCCACTGCGTTTTTCTGATGCGGCATCAAGGTGATCTCCGGGTTCATGCCGACAAACTGAATATGGCTTCCATCATATTCCCGTGGACGGATGCTGTTAAATCGTTCATTATAAATCTTACAGAGATCTTCCCGTCGGTGCAGGTCTTTAAATATCCACTCTTTAAATTCCTCTTTGATCAGCTCCTGCTTCTGCTGTGCCAGCATTGTTTCCTTCCGGTTTAATTCCCGGTGTTCCCCCTCGGCATCCTGTACCGTGTCATAAATCTTGGTATCTCTAAGGTTTAAGGCATCTTCCAAAAGGCGGTAGGCATTGGCTCTCTGTGTTCCATAAGTGGAAGTGACAAGGGCATTTCCGTAGCTGTCCACATTCTTTCCCATAACATTCCATTGTCCGGTCACTTCGGCATACTGGACTTTGACCTTGCTCCCTACATAATATCTTGGAGTGTGGAATGTCTCTGCCATAAACCGTGTAATGTAATCCTCGGAGATCCAGGTTGCCCCAAGTCTTGCCTCAATCTCTGATGCATCCAGATCTTTTGGCTGTACCTGCTCCAAATACTGCACGTTCACCTGATATTCCGGGTGATCTTCTGCAAACTGTTTGGCAATCTGAAGTTTCTCCCTCACATTTCCAGAAAGATATTCGTCCGACGGCTCCCATTTTTCACCGATTGGATTCTTAAAGATCACCCCTGCCAGTTCTTCGGTAAGCTCCTCTTCTGTTTTCCCGGAAAGCTGTGCCATATAGGAAAGGTCAACGCCTGCCCTCTCACCAATAGAAACCGCAAGTGCTTCACTGGCAGTATCCACGGAAGTTACCGTTTCTGCCCTACGGATTGTCCTTTTGGTA
>NZ_DBLYVB010000102.1:0-1198 GCF_057604405.1 Hominiventricola sp. | reverse complement strand
CCCATATCTTTTTCTTTACGGATATTTCGAATGTCTCCCACAACTACACAGCGGATATCTTCTTTTCTGCAGTATTCTGCGATCCATCTGGTTACTTTATGTAGGTAATCCTTCACTGCATTCTGCTTTGTCCTGTAAAGCCGCTGGATATGTTCCGATGTTTTTGGATATTTTATTCCTCTTTCTGATTGCTGTGCATACCATACAGACTGAACTCTGGCGATTTCTTTATGAAAATATCTTTCCAGGGAAAGATACTTTCTTCCCAGAATAAAAGCTCGGCCATTTCCGGAATCATAACAGGTCATCAGATTATGAAGTCCAGGATCAATAGATAAATAATGTCCATTCTGGGAAAGCTGTTCCGGCTCTTCCATCTCATAGATAACAATAAGGTCGCATTTTCCGTTTTCCGGTGGATAGATCCGCAGCTGCTTTATATGATCCATGTTCCTGAAAATCTTATTTTCAAGATATAGAAATTTATCATGGATCCCGTATGTTTCTTCCATGTAGCTTTTCAGATCCTTTGGCAGAGACAGCCGCAGCTGGTCTGAACCTTTCTCATGCCGGATCCCCATCTGCATGTATGTAACCGGGATATTGCCCTGTTTAAAACGGGGCGGATTTGGATCTTTGATCCCTCCGGTCTTTTTCAGGACATAAAAAGATTTCCATGCTTTATCCAGCTGCTTGCAGGTCTCTTGTGCTGTCTGTGACGGAAGCTGTTTATACCATAGCCTTTATGTGTTTTTTTCTGATAATACCAGTCAGGATATTTTTCCAGTCCCAGCTCTTTATAATGATGCCGTTCATAATTGCAGATATTCCAGAGTTTGGAAGCTGCATAACACATATGCCCTATGATATTGGAATATTCCGGCCGGATTTTTACAGATGTTCTGTGTGACAGCAGCATCCCTCTCCCTCCCCTCAGACAGTAACGCGGATCGGTATTTACAGTCCGCTTTAAATTAATACGACTTGCTCTGATGTTCAATATAACGGCGGATATTTTCCTCAGATACAGATCCGATCGTTTCCACATAATAGGAATGGTTCCACAGCTCTCCCTTCCATAGCTGGTTTCTTATTTCCGGAAAACGTTCGAACAGTTTTCTGCCGGTAATCCCCTTCAGATACTTGACGATTGCTGTTATGGACAGCTTTGGTGGAGCTGTTACAAAGCAGTGGACAT
>NZ_DBLYVB010000101.1:0-1211 GCF_057604405.1 Hominiventricola sp. | reverse complement strand
TGGCAGACCTGGGACGGAAAAAAATATTATCTGAATGCAGACGGAACCATGAAAGCAAATGAGTGGATGATTGATACGGATGGATCGGTTTACTACTTCCGCAGCTGGGGTGGAGCTTACCTGAACTGCAAGGCAAGAATCAACGGCAGAAGTTATACATTCGGTGCAGACAGTAAGGTACAGGGTTCCCAGTGGGTTGTAAAAGGTGGAAAATGGTATCTGGTAAAAGACGGAAAAATTGCAACGGGCTGGCAGACCTGGGATGGAAATAAATACTACATGAATAGTGATGGAAGTATGCGCTCCAATGAGTGGAGACTGGATGATACAGGGAAAATCCGCTATCTGTGCAGCTGGGGCGGCGCATATAAGAACAGATCTGCCAAAATCAACGGACGCTCCTACACTTTTGATGGTAATGCTAATGTAACCAACATGCAGTGGATCGTGATGGATGGACAGTGGAAACTAGCAAAAGACGGAAAAATTGCAACGGGCTGGCAGACCTGGGATAATAACCGTTATTATCTGAACGCAGACGGAACCATGAAAGCAAATGAATCTTTCACGGACGGGGGAAAAACCTATTTCTTCTGCAGCTGGGGCGGAGCTTATAAAAACTGCTGGCAGACCTGGAACGGAAAAAAATATTACCTGCATGATAACGGTGCAGCCTATCAGAATGAGTGGCTGAAAACCGGAGGAAAATGGTACTGGTTCCAGGCAGACGGCACCATGGCAGTGAACACGAGCTTTACATACAAAGATAACCTGTATTTTGTGGACGGAAACGGAGTTATGCTTTCCGGATGCTGGAAAGAAGAAAACGGAGCAAAATACTATATCCGGAGCTGGGGCGGAGCCTGCAAGGATATGCAGATGAAAATTTCCGGAAAGACATATTATTTCCGATCAGACTGTAAGATGGTAACGGACCAGACGGTAAACGGAAATTACTACGGAAAAGACGGTGCGCTTACAACAAAACCAGCAGCAAAACCGACAGAAACACCGAAACCGACAGAAACACCGAAACCGACAGAAATGCCAAAACCAACGGAGACACCAAAACCGACGGAAACGCCAAAGCCGACGGAAACGCCAAAGCCGACAGAGACACCGAAGCCAACAGAGACACCAGCAGAAACCGTTTATGCAACAAGCGTAACAATTACACCGAACAGTAATCTGGAATTAACTGAAGTTGGACA
>NZ_DBLYVB010000100.1:0-1211 GCF_057604405.1 Hominiventricola sp. | reverse complement strand
TCACTGTTTCCAGATGCCTTCAATTCCTGCATCAGACTCAGACGAAATCCCTTTCCAAAACGACTCTGTGTATCACAATCAGAAAGGTTGTACACATGACTGACACTGACCGGCATCAGAATACCACCCGTTCCCTCATCTTCATGGATGAAGACAAGATTTCCATTATAGCGGTTGACGTAACCAGTTCCAGTGCGTCCTAACTCCTGCTCATGATAACTATAGTAATCCTCAAGACCCTTTGTACTTCGATAGTACACGATTCCAATCGGATAGCAGTCCGCAGTCAGACCGTATTTATTCACCGGCATATCCGAGGACACAAGCGTTGCCGTTGCATATACATTCTCATTGACTGCTTTTAATGCAATTCCATGGTTGGAAGACGGATTATTGTACCAGCCACGAATCAGCTTTGTCACATCAAATGTCTTCGGCACAGCCATGCCATTGGTATTTTCCAGTGTCAGATAATCTAGTGCTTCTGGCTTAAAGGAAGGCTGATTGTTCCATGTCAGAGTACGCTGATCCCATGCACCTGTTACCTCATGAGCACTGACACGAAAGCCCTGTCCATTGTCTGCTGAAAACTGATACTGATATAAGTTTAATCTTGCGTCCGTGATTACCGCTCCCTTTTCTAACTTCGGAAGTGTATTAAACTTTAAAAAGGTACGGCAAACCTGATACGGCCTGTTTCTTCCAACCTCCAGCTCACTAAAGTTATAGCCATAGCTGCTGTTTGGATCTTTTGAACGCACAAATGCATCATCAATGGTGGTCTGCTTTTTCTCAATACGCACCGTCGGATCAATCGTAACAGGATAAGCTCTGCCTTCATCCATGAGCCATGACGCATCCATTTTAATTGTAATTTCAGAAATTCCCTGTCCTTTTTCAATCTGATAAGCAGCTTTTAAGATTTCTCCATTTTTATCGAATAAAATCGGTGCATCCAAAAAGAATACGGCATTCTCACTTAAATTTTCAGCATTCTCAGGGAAATCCTCTGCACATTCTCTCTGCGTCTTGCACATAGCCACACTGCCATCTGCAAGCACATGCATTGAAAGTCCCGGATGTTTCATCACAAATGTGATTGTTTCTGTTGCAGCCTCTTTCTTTTTCAGAATGATCTCTTCCTTCATTACTTCAGACTCCAGACGATATCTAATATCCATCCCCGGAAGAATCTCTCTAAAATATCCTGC
>NZ_DBLYVB010000099.1:0-1227 GCF_057604405.1 Hominiventricola sp. | reverse complement strand
GTCTGCGCCTTGGTAGAGCTTCCGTATTCCATGAGTTATCGTTATGGTGGTATTGGATATGAGACAGTTTTGTCTGTGGATACCGCACAGAGGGACAGCGGTGGTGCGGCCATTCCGATGCTCTACCTGTTCGACACAGCGGACGAAGTTGACGAGGCCGAAGCAGAGCAATATCTATCGAAGCTCACTGCCGGTGAGTTTTCACCCTTGATGTATGAAAGCAAGGCCACAGCTCGCTCTGAGTTTGCTCAGTTCCGGCAGATGTTCCTTCTGGTAGGTGGTATCCTCTGTGCTATCATCGGACTGGTGGGACTCTTAAATTTCTTCAACGCCATGATGACCGGTATTCTTTCCCGCCGCCGTGAATTTGCTGTGCTTCAGGCTGTAGGAATGACGAACCGACAGCTCAAAACCATGCTGATCTACGAGGGATTGTTTTACGCAATGTCCTCCGTAGCGGTGGCTTTTATTCTGTCGCTGGCGGTGGGACCTCTTGCAGGAAAAATGCTGGGCAGTATGTTCTGGTTCTTTGAGTATCGATTCACCATTCTGCCTGTCCTGCTGACAATTCCGGTATTTCTTCTGCTGGGGTGGCTGATTCCTTGCATGATGTATGACAACGCAGCGAAATGCAGTGTTGTAGAGCAATTAAGGGATGCTCAATAACTGTTAAGCAAAAAACGGCCCTCTGCCAATGAAAAGGCAGAGGGCTGAGTTTTAATCTAAGGGTTTACATTCAGTTACAGTTTTTAGATAAATTTCGGGATCACCGTTCAATATCAAGTCTGCATATCCAATCGGATCATTGTAGATCAGATAATCCAATTCTGACCGCTGATACATATTATCGGCAACCTCATTCTCCACGGCGATGGTATCAATGGCAATCATGCTGCCATTTGCAAATTTTAGTTCCACACAAGCATTATCCATGTTGAACTCACAAGAAATCAATCTATCCATAAGCAACCTCCATAATATGGGATATTAAATCATCCCAAAATATTTCATAGCTTCTCGGATTGCTTTCTCTTTTTCCGGCGGACACTGGGGCTGTCTGGAATCTTCGGATTTGGGCAGATTGTAGTTCTTGCCGACCTCAATCCCACATTTTCGTTTAATCTGCGAGATATAGAGGTTGGACACCTTTAACCCGGTATGCTCCAACACATACTCCTTGATCTGCGGATAGGTTGCCCCATCCTGAAATTCGGACATATCCATATC
>NZ_DBLYVB010000098.1:0-1232 GCF_057604405.1 Hominiventricola sp. | reverse complement strand
CAATCCATCAGTATATAGAGAGTCAGGGTGAGAAAGATAAACCGGGCAGTAAAAATAAGGATCTATCCAAATAAAGAACAGATAACCCAGATAGAGAAGACAATCGGCTGCAGTCGTTTTCTTTATAACCGGATGCTTGCGGATAAGATCCGTTATTATCAGGAAGAAAAAAAGATGCTGAAAAATACGCCGGCCGGATATAAAAAAGAATATCCATGGCTGAAAGAGGTAGATTCTCTTGCGCTGGCGAATGTACAGTTAAATCTGGAAGGGGCTTTCCGGAAATTTTTCCGGGAACCGGGAGTGGGATTTCCGCATTATAAATCAAAAAAACATTCGCGGAAATCCTATACAACGAATATGGTAAATGGGAATATCTGTCTGCAGGACAGGTTCCTGAAACTGCCAAAGATGCAGCCGGTAAAAATAAAACTCCACCGTATGATCCCGGAGGGATGGAAGCTGAAATCAGTGACTGTGAGCAGGGAACCGTCCGGAAAATATTTTGCCAGCCTGCTGTTCGACTGTGAAAACCAAACAGCGGAGAAAAGACAGGCGGAAAAATTCCTGGGGATGGATTTTGCCATGCATGGGATGTGTGTATTTTCTACCGGTGAAAGAGCCGGATATCCCATGTTCTACCGGAATGCAGAGAAAAAGCTTGCCCGGGAACAGAGAAAACTTTCCAGATGTGAAAAGGGCAGCCGTAACTATCAGAAACAGAAGAAAAAGGTTGCTTTATATCATGAAAAGATAAAGAACCAGAGGAAGGATTTCCAGCATAAGCTCAGCCACAGCCTTGCAGAAGACTATGACGCAGTATGTGTGGAGGATCTGAACCTGAAGGGGATAGCCGGAGGCCTGCATTTCGGAAAAGGGATACAGGATAACGGATACGGTCAGTTCCTTTCCATGCTTGGATATAAGCTGGAAGAACGTGGAAAATATCTGATAAAAGTAGACAGATATTTTGCATCCAGTAAGATATGCAGCGTATGCGGACATAAGAAGAAAGAGCTGGCATTATCAGAACGGATATACCTATGCGAATGTGGAAACCGGATGGACCGGGATGTGAATGCGGCGGTCAATATTCTGAAAGAAGGAAAAAGAATATATAAAAAATGTGCATAATAGCACAGAAAAGATCCGTAACCGGATAAAAAAGAACCGCGGGACACGCGGGGATAGCCTGTTTTAGCTTTGCCCTGAAGGGCAATCGAGCAGGAAGC
>NZ_DBLYVB010000097.1:0-1268 GCF_057604405.1 Hominiventricola sp. | reverse complement strand
GGTTCAGTACACGTCCATCAACTCTCCATACTGGCAGAGCCATTTCTATGGATTCGGGCGATGGTAAGGAAAAGGGCGGTATAACAGCCGCCCGGAAAGGAGAAGAGATGAAAAGTCTTGAAAAAGCAACGGCAGATTATGAGAAAGCCAAGGAAAAAATGGAAGCATCTAAAGCCAGATATGAAGCAGATTTAAAGCGGTTCAAGGCTGCGGAGATTGCAAAAACAGAAGCAGAAAATCTGGAAATTGTAAGAATTATCCGTGCAATGGATATGAGTATTCCGGAATTGGAAGCTTTTAAAAAGAAAATGAAAAATGAGTTGCCCGGCAGGGTAGAAATACAGAAGGAGGAAATAAAAGCCGATGATGAATCTGGAAAAAATGAAACAGAAGAAGAGAACAAATACTAAAAGCAGGGTAAAAAAGAGTCTGCTTGCAGCAACGACATTTCTTTGCCTGACAACACCTTTGCTCCAGACACAGACTGCTTATGCAGCTGAGAATACCACGCCTGCAATCACGATTGAGAAACCGGATGGATGGAAACAGGGAGAAACAACCATTGCTGTTACGGTAGATGCCAGCCATATGCCGGAAGGTTTCTCAATAGCAAAGATTGAAGCAAAAGCAGGAAAAGATGGAAGCTGGCAGGATGTAACTGGAAGCGGAAGTATCACGATCACAGGAAATCAGACAGTGTATGTGCGTGTGACAGATGGTGATGGAAAGGTGTATGAGCAGAATCGTTCTATTAAGTGTTATGACACGGAAAAGCCGACACTCTCTGCTTCCCTGACAGATGGTGTGCTGACGATTCAGGGGAATGATACAGTATCCGGGATTACTGCAGTAACAGTTAATGGCACCACTTATACAGATCTGAAGGATGGAATGCTGAGAGTGCAACTGACACAGAAAGATTTTACTACAAAACAGATTGAGATTACGGTAACAGACGGTGCCGGAAATACTTCTGAAAAGTATGTGTTGCAGAATCCTTATTATGAATGGGCAAAGAAGCAGGCAGAGAAACAGAAAACCTCCAGTGACAGCAATGGTGCAATGGCAACTACGACCAGTGCAGATGCAACGGGAACTGAAAAAACAACGACTTCTCCGCTTCCGCAGGATGCACAAGCTTCTGAGCCAACAGATGCAAAAGGAACTGTGGATGATCGGACAGTGACAGGTATTGAGGAACAGCTTAATAAAGAAGGCGAGACAGCAGATTCTGTTACTAAAACAGCTACGGAAGGCACAAAAGAGTT
>NZ_DBLYVB010000096.1:0-1321 GCF_057604405.1 Hominiventricola sp. | reverse complement strand
AACTGAGCCTTTCAAGCACAAAGCTGAATGCAGTACGGGATGGAAACATCCAGAAAACACCAAATATCACACTGTCTGGAGATCACAGAAACTATGTGACATTGAGTGTACCGGAAAATGTGACAGCACATAATCTTTCCAAAGGAACAAGTGTTACAAATGGAAAAATCCAGATTTATGGTGGAGATACATTCTATCTGTCTGCGGATTTATTACTGACAGGCAGTTATGCTTCCGGCAACTTATATGGTTCTGTCGGAAAGACATGGAGAACACTGGTGCTGACAACCGGAAATTCCAAGCAGGATATCGGTGTATTTGAAAGTGAAACAGCAGCTCCGGTAAGTTTTAGTGTACAGTGGCTGAATATGACACGCATTGAACTTATGAAGAAAGATGTCAATACACAGAATCTACTGTCAGGAGCAGTTTATGGTATTTATACTGATAAGAAGTGTGAAAACCTGCTGATGACAATGTCAGCAACCGGAAGAGATGGAAAAGCAGTCAGCGATTATTTTGATTCTGCACTGAAAACTGTGTATGTAAAAGAGATCACTGCTCCGACAGGATATAAACTGAATACAGAAGTATATAAAGTAGATGTTGCAGCCGGAAAGACATTGAATGTAACAGCAACAGATGAGAGAGTCACCGGAAAAGTAAAAATCGCAAAGATCGATAAAGAAACACTTGCATTTAAAGCGCAGGGGGACAGTGCTCTTCGTGGTGCGGTGTATGGTCTTTATGCCAAAGAGGACATCGTGCATCCGGATGGCACAACAGGAGTTCTGTATAAACAGGACAGCCTGATTGCACAGGGAGTCATCGGAGATGACGGAACACTGGAATTTTCAGAATTATACCTTGGAGAAATGTATCTAAAAGAAATCACTCCACCGGAAGGATATACACTGGATACTACCAAATATGAGGTATCAGTAACTTATGAAGGTCAGGATGTTGCCGAAGTGACAAGAGACCTTACGGTAAAAGAGCAGGTAAAGAAACAGGCATTCCAGTTAATCAAAATCAGTGAAGATGGAGAGCAGACAGAAACGGACCTGGTTGCAGGAGCAAGATTTAAGGTATATCTGATCAGCGACCTGACACAGGTGAAAAATGGGAAACTGAAACCGTCCAATGGAGAAAGCTATACAGCAAGTGATTTCAAGAATTATGACTTCAGCAAAGAGCAGGTTGCAGTTACTTATGAGAATGGAACCGCCGTACCAGTACCGGAACTGATCACTGATACCAAAGGATATGCAGTCAGCCCGGAACTGCCGTATGGAAGTTATGTTGTAGTGGAAAGCACTAC
>NZ_DBLYVB010000095.1:0-1356 GCF_057604405.1 Hominiventricola sp. | reverse complement strand
TAAGAATAGTATTAAGAAAAATCGGAAAAAAGAGAGGTATTGTGTATGAAGAAGAGAAGTTTGAATAAAATAAAGCAAATGGTGTCGATTGGTATGTCATGCATTATGGCAGGTTCTACATGCAATCTTCCGATGATGCTGCATGCAGAAGAGGTTCAGACAGAGAACATGAAGCCAACTTATATGGTTACTTCATTTGATGAGTTGAACGAAGAGATTGCGTATCAAGCGCTGTCAATCGGTGCAGAAGAAAGCGAAATCAACTTTCCTGATACATTAAAGGTAAAAGTGATTCGTCAGGTTGAAGAAGAACCAAGTACAGAAGCAGATGAAGAGGAATCGAGTACAGAAGCAGTTGAAGAGGAAGCTAGTACAGAAGCGGAGGAGGAAACGGCTTCAAAAGCTCTGGAATCTCAGACAGAGGCAGAATCCCAGACTGAATCAGAATCAGAGGTGGAATCAGGGACCGAGACGGAAGTTAAGCCGCAGACGGAAGTTGAGTCACAGACTGAGATAGAATCAGAGTTACGGACAGAAGTTGAGTTACTGACAGAAGTAGAAAACGAAACTTTGGAAAGTGAGTCTGAAACGGAAGTACCAATGACAGAAACAGAGGTACCTGAGACAACAGCGGCATCAGAACCTCAAACACAAGTACCAGAGACAACAGCATCAGAATCTGAGACGGAATCTACCGAGCAGCTAGAGTCTGATACTACAGAAGAGGAAAGTAGTATTGTGGCTTCTCTGATAGATAGCATCAAAGGTCTCTTTGCCCCGGTGGAAGTATATGCGGCAGAGGAATATATTACTTACAGTGCAGGTGAAGGCAATGGTGCAGAAGATAGTCAAGAAGGCGAAGAGTGGACTATCGAACATATTACGTGGAAATTAGATGAAGAGAAAAGCTCACTTCCAGAATTTGACAGCAGTGAAGAGTCTGCTGGTGCAGTTTACATATACACGCCAACTATCCCGGAAACCGACGAAAATGGCAACCACTATATTCTGTCAGAAGAAGCAACTTTGCCAGAGATCTATGTCATGGTTGATTGTGTGGATAATGGTATTGTATTATATAGTAGTAATATTTTGGCTAGCGGAACCTGCGGAGCAGAAGGAAATAACGGGGATAATCTGACCTGGATACTGGATGATGAAGGTGTGCTAACCATAAGCGGTACGGGAGCGATGGCGAGTTGGAATTGGAAGGGCTCTCCATGGTATGCAAACAAAGATAAAATAGAATCAGTGGTGATTGAAGATGGTGTGACAAGTATTGGAGCAAATGCATTTGATGGATGCAGTGGACTAACCAGTATAACGATCCCGAGTAGTGTAACAAGTATTGGAGAG
>NZ_DBLYVB010000094.1:0-1359 GCF_057604405.1 Hominiventricola sp. | reverse complement strand
CTAGAATCCTCCCGCATTGCCTCGGGAAAGCGCAAAAAGGTCTCAGCATTCTTTCCGAAAATCTCTTCCGCTTTCTTTTTCAAATCTTCTTTTGAGGAAGCTTCTATATAACTAGGAAATTCATCTGAAGTATTTCCAGACATAACGGGAACATTTACATGCTTGCCTTCCATGAAAAGAACCATTGGGTCACCTACACAGAACTTGTGATCCAATACGGTAAACATAGCCGGAAATATTTTGGTATATTCCTCATACTTGTCACGAATCGTAGCCGCATCCAGCTTACGAGCCTGCTCAATAGTTGAGCAACCCAGGAAAGAAAGAAAATGCTGTCCATTTTCCTCAGCATGCCACAATTCCTCCGGCACTCCGATTCCTCCAACCTGATAAGGAGAGCGAATCATTGCACTCATCACTACTGCACGATGAAATAAGCCTTCATTATCCATACATGCCATCTGGCTCATAACACTTCCGCCTCCGGCTGACTGTCCTGCAATGGTCACATTACCCGGATCTCCACCAAAGAAAGCAATATTTCTCTGTACCCATCGAAGTGCTGCCTGCTGATCCAGACTTCCAAAATTAGTCGGTGCGTCAGGCTGCTCCTCTGTCAGCTGAGGATGTGCCAAAAATCCAAAAACATTAACCCGGTAGTTTACCGTTACAACAACCACACCGCGACGTGCAATTCTCTCTCCGTCAAATTCCATTTCGGCAGGATATCCACACTGGAGTCCTCCTCCGAAAAACCATACCAAAACCGGCTGTTTTTCTGTTACTTCTTTAGCACCTGTCCATACGTTCAAATACAGACAGTCCTCATCCATGGCAATTTCCGGATCCACATGCCACTCACGGATATACACGTTATCACCGATTCCCGGAACGCTCTGCATGGAAATCGGAGCAAAGCGATAACATTCACGAACTCCATCCCAGTCTTCACAGGGCTGTGGTGCTCTCCATCTGTTCTCTCCTACCGGAGGAGCCGCAAAAGGGATTCCCTTAAATGCAGTTATCCTAGGGTCTGCGGCTTCAATACCTTTCACCCATCCATTTTCTGTCCGTACTGTTCTCAGCATAATTCCTACCTCCGCTAATTTTACTATTAGCCATAATCCTAAATCTTTTCTATCCACCAAAAATCCAACTTTTAAATCAATTCGTTTTGCTCATCTCTCAATGACTTATAAGTTACTACAGCACATGCAATAACATAGATTATGATAACTCAAATGATCTTAATGCAGCAATTCCGTTACCGCGATAGGTCAGGTAAAGCGCCTGTATTCCATCCGGAATCGTAACCGGTGCGGTATACTTTTCCCAGACATTGGTATATTGAACCTCTAA
>NZ_DBLYVB010000093.1:0-1360 GCF_057604405.1 Hominiventricola sp. | reverse complement strand
TACCACTCCAAAATCATGGGTTACAACCAGTATCGCTGTCTGATATTCTCTGTTGATCGCACGGAATTCCCGCATAATCTCCTTTTGGATACTCACATCCAGAGCGGTGGTCGGTTCATCCGCAATGATCAACGATGGAGTTACCAGAATTGCACAGGCAATCATGAGACGCTGCAGCATCCCCCCGGAAAGTTCAAAAGGATATTTATTCAATGTCCGCGCCGGATCTTCAAATTTGATTCGCTCCAATATTCTACCCATTTGCTGGTCAAATTCCGCTCTGGTCATTTTTTTATAACCCCTGGCCATCTGATACAGCTGTTTTCCAACTTTCACAGAGGAATTAAAGGAATTCATCGGATCCTGATAGATACAGAACATGGACATTCCATGGAATGTGATTTTACTTTCTTTTGTTTTACAGGCCACCTTCGGAAGCAATCCTAAAACTGCCGACATGGTAACACTTTTTCCGCTTCCGCTTTCGCCCACAATGCAGGTAATATGCTGATCATGTACTAAAAAAGAAATATCTTTGACAATCTTCTCTCCATCGATGATAATCCCCAGATTTTCTACTTCTAATATGTTCTTCATGAAGCTATTCCTTCACACCGATCACGGTGATTCTTTTATGGGGATTCAACAGTCGATATCGCAGGGGCATTGCTTTTTTCTCAGCCCGGTCAACCTCTGTCATGGGAAGCACCGTCACTTTCATTCCCGCATCCTGCACCATCCGGGAAAGTCGTTTGGCATTTCTGCTTTTCATCATCGGAAGTTCTTCCTTCGTGTCTTTATCATAATCCCCATCATTGGAAAATGCATTTCTATGCTCCACCAACGTAATCAGGCATTTACCAAAGAATACCTGGATCCGGTCTGACAGACGATTGTAATGCCAGTTTCCTTCCATGATCACCAGTCGTCCGCCCGGCTTTAATACCCGCTTCCATTCCTTGATTGCTTTTTCCGGATGCGGCAGGGTCCATACGAGATGGCGGTTGATGACTATGTCATACTGTTCTGCCGGTTCTTTCGTATCTTCTGCATCACCAATAGCAAATGTCACATTGTGAAATCCTGCTTTTTCTGCCTTCTCTTTTGCTTTAGAAAGCATATTTTCCGACAGGTCAATCCCCCTGCAGGTATAACCAAGCTCTGCAAGCAGGAGACTCACAAAACCCGTTCCCGCTCCTACATCCAGTACACTGTACGGCTGTTTTCCAATCACTTTCTTAAGAAATTTCAGCCACTCCTGTTTTTCTTCTTCGCTTTTCAGACCATGGGCATAACATTCATCATAGTTCACGTATGCCTTGTTCCATAAGCTGGTAATATTCTGCTTACAATTTTATCA
>NZ_DBLYVB010000092.1:0-1364 GCF_057604405.1 Hominiventricola sp. | reverse complement strand
GCATTCTCTACAATTGACACTGCTTCATTTGCTATAAATGCAATACACACCGTATCCCTCAGATAACTTGTCCCCATCAGCAGATCCAGTCTTACTACAATCAATACAAATAACAACACCATCCCTTTTCTGCATAATCCTTTCCACCCTGCTCTGCTTTCCAATGTCCCGCTTTTTGATTTCGGACTCTTTTTAAATACAACCGGCAGTAAAACACCTCCGGTGAATATTACGGTGCGGCAGAGCCGCCAGTCCGGTGTGGCGAGAGCCACCTGTCCGGACTAACGGAGCCACCTCAGTTTGTTTATTAAGTTACTTTGCCATTGCTGGATCCAGTCCATATACTTCTCTCATAGAGAGGTCTTTAGCTGGGTCAACACTTTCAATATCGATTTTATAGGAATCATACGAAATACGATCCATGATAGCATCGGCAAGAGTACTTTCACCATCACAGATTTGCTGGTACCATTCACTTTCACGGAACTGAGAACAAAAGATTGTTGAAGATTTTTTACGTCTTTTATGTATCAGTTCAAAAAGATTTCTGGCTTCAGCTTCGGTCAGTTTAAGAAGCAGCCACTCATCAAGGATCAGTACTATTGGCTTGGTATATTTCTTCAGGACATTCGAGAAAGTTCCATTGTCCCTGGCAGCCTGTAAGTCCAATAATAGATCAGGAAGCCGTACATACCGTACTGAGTAATAGTGCTTGCATGCTTCCATGCCAAAGGCACAGGCCATATAAGTTTTACCACTTCCGGTTGCTCCAGTAATAAAGATGTTCCGGTATTCTGTAATGTATTCACAGGTTGCCAGACGGTTGATTAGTGCTTTGTTCAGCTTTCGTCCAGAATGGTAATCGATCGCTGCGATGCTGGCATCTGGCTGTTCAAACTCAGCCTGGCGGATCAGCCTTTTCAGACGATTGTTTTTACGGTTGCTATACTCGACATCAACAAGCATACCGAAGCGATCTTCGAATGGAACTTCCTTCATTGCAGGATCATCCATCTGGATGCGGAATGCATCTGCCATAGCAGTCAGACGCATTTCAATAAGTTTATCGATTGTACTTTGATTTGTCATGATTTTTTACCTCCATAGTATCTGGCTCCTCTGGTTATGCCATGTGGTTTTACTGCTTGAGATGATTCTGATTCGGTATCAGGTGCATCCTTTGTTGCAACCAATAGATTTTTGATACTTTTATAGCTGGGTTTACCGGAATAAGAGAGCGCCTTAGCGCAGACCTGTTCCAGCTTTTCTGGCGAATATTTTTCTGCCAGTTTCAGTAATCCCATGCAGCTTCTGTAGGATTGCTGTTCAATCCTGCCGGAGGTAAGTATTGCATCGACAACCTT
>NZ_DBLYVB010000091.1:0-1395 GCF_057604405.1 Hominiventricola sp. | reverse complement strand
GCTGAGAGCCAGTTTGGAGACCATCAATAAGACCTCCGGCACTTTGATCTCTGACATTGAGCGCCACTATAAGGAAATATGCAAAGAGCGTGGGATTGATCCCCATGCAAAGGCAGAGCCGGAAACCGCCCCGATAGAGCAGCCAACCGGCAATCTGACTTACTATGTGGCAGAGTGCATGGAGTTTCCAAACCTCGGAGAATACCACGATAACCTGTCTTTGGAGGAGGCGGTCCGCATCTATCAGGAAATTCCGGCAGAGCGAATGAACGGGATCAAAGGAATTGGTTTTGAGCTGAAAGACGGAAGCGACTATGAAGGACCGTTTCCGATTTTGACCGGGCAGACCATTGACCTGGACACTATTCAGGCAATCGACTATTACCGTGACAATCCGCTGGTACAGAAAGCGGTAAAGGAACTGGCTGCGACCATGCCGGAAATGGAGGTACTGGGGGCGGATGCCAACCAGCAGGAGGCTTTGTTTCTGATCAACGATACTACCTATCTTCATATCCAACCTTGTGACAGCGGATGGGACTACACTCTTTACGATGCTGCGTCCATGAAAGAGCTGGATGGTGGTCAGCTGGATATGCCGGAGCTTTCCTGCATGAAGGCAGTTCTCCAGATTTGTGATGATAACGATCTGGACAGCACTTCGCTCAGACGCGCTCCCTTGTCTATGGTTGAGACCTTGCAGGAAGCGGCCTATCAGCAGATGCAGGCAGAGACCAGTCAGATGACTGCCTCTTCCCAGCTGCCGGAAGCGCAGGAGCAGGCACTGGATGAATACCCCATGCCGGATGAGCAGGTATCCACACCGGATATGCAGGAATATGGCTACACCTATGATGGGATGCTCCCTGTTACCAGAGAACGGGCGCTGGAACTGGATGCCGCCGGTTTGACCGTCTATGTGCTGTATGAGGACAATACGGAGAGCATGGTGTTTGACCCGCAGGAAATCATGGATCATGGCGGTCTTTTCGGTGTGGACCATGAGGAATGGGAGAAAAGCCCTCAGTTCCACGAAAAGGTCATGGAGCGTCAGGAACATCAGCAGGAACGCGAACAGGCATTTCTCTCCCAGAACAGAGATTGCTTTGCCATCTATCAGGTAAGTCGTGACGATCCGCAGAATGTGCGCTTTATGAATCTGGACTGGTTAAAGTCCCATAACATTTCCATAGACCGCAGCAATTATGACCTCATTTACACAGCTCCTCTGAGGGAGTCTGGCACTGTGCCGGAGCAGCTGGAAAAACTCTATCAGCAATTCAATCTGGAAAAGCCCGTGGACTTTCACAGTCCCTCCATGAGCGTCAGCGACATCGTTGCGATCAGACAGGACGGTAAGGTATCCTGTCATTACTGTGACAGTGTTGGTTTTAC
>NZ_DBLYVB010000090.1:0-1470 GCF_057604405.1 Hominiventricola sp. | reverse complement strand
GGGAGTGTCCCAAAGTTTGTGTAAACCTTCAAACTGATGTAAGATAACATTACTCAGTTTGGAGGTTTTTATTATGGCAAGAAGAAAAAGTGATTCACCACAAAAAGCAGCAATGCGTGAAATGATGCAGGGATATCTCAAGGATAATGATATCAGTATCAAAAGCGGAAACGATGTTAATTCCATCATGCGGGATATGATGTCTGTTTTATTGGAAGGGGCTCTTGACGAAGAGCTTAATGAGGAACTTGGGTATTCCAAATACGATTACCGCAATAAAGAGACCGATAACAGCCGGAATGGACATTCCAAGAAAACGATGCGTACCAGTTATGGAGATATGGAGGTTGCAATTCCAAGAGACCGCAAAGGGGAGTATGAACCGCAGCTGATACCAAAATATCAAAATACGGTCACTCAGGACATGGAAGAAAAGATCATATCTATGTATGCAAAAGGAATGACCACGGGAGACATTGAAGCACACTTAAAAGAGCTTTATGATCTGGATATTTCAGACAGCACGATCAGCCGTATTACCGATAAAATAATGCCACTTGTAAAGGAATGGCAGGAGCGTCCACTGCAGGAGATATATGCTGTTGTTTACATGGATGCGATCCACTACCACGTCCGCAGTGAAGGACGCATTGTGAAACGTGCGGTATACATTGCCCTCGGGATCGATATGGATGGGAAAAAGGATGTGATCGGCATGTATGTCGGGGAAAATGAAGGTGCAAAATTCTGGCTGTCTATTATTAACGGATTGAAAAACCGTGGTGTGCAGGACATTCTGATCGCTTGTGTGGATGGACTGAACGGATTTCCACAGGCGATCGAGGCAGTTTATCCAAGGACCGAGATCCAGCAGTGTATCATCCACCAGATCCGGAATACCACGAATTATGTATCCTACAAAGATCTGAAAAAACTTATGGCAGATTTAAAAATGGTCTATGCAGCTCCCGACGAAGCTGCAGCCCTGGAGGAATTAGAATCTTTTGGCGAAAAATGGAACAGCAAATATCCGAAGATCTATAAATCCTGGAGCGAACGCTGGGCTACACTTTCCACTTATTTTAAATATCCCCATGAAGTGCGGAAGCTCATTTATACAACAAATGCGATTGAAGGATTCAACCGGCAGCTGCGTAAGGTCACCAAAAGCAGGACTGTATTTCCAAGCGATGACAGCCTCTTAAAAATGCTCTATCTGGCTACCATGGACATCACTAAAAAATGGACCGGACGCCGCAGGGACTGGTCCCAGATACGAGCCCAGCTGGAGATCTACTTTGAAGAACGGCTGGAAAAAGCAGAATTCTAGGGAAATCTATTTGACATGTGCATTTATACCAGTATAATGCAGATAAGAGCAGAGAACCAAAATCTGGTCTCTGCTCTTAATAACTATCAATAAAATCTTATGTCAGTTTTTTGAGTTTACACAAAACTTGAAACGGTCTC
>NZ_DBLYVB010000089.1:0-1484 GCF_057604405.1 Hominiventricola sp. | reverse complement strand
GCAGGCGCTGAACGATGCCCTCAAGGCACATGGTGTAGCGGAAGACATCGGCATCTTTATGACCCTCGCCTTCGTCAGCCTTCCGGTCATTCCCAGACTCAGACTGAACACCTATGGCATCGTCGATGTAACGCAGCAGAAAATCGTTCCGGCTGTTTTTTAATAGGCGATAACAAAAATACTGCCGGAGACCGACCTGAATGGTCCGTCTCCGGCAGCAGAATATTTTGTTCCTACTCTTAGAATCAAGTCTCGTCAAGTGAAAAATTGACGGAAATTCTTATTTGATAAATCGGAATTTACCTTTATTCAGACATACAAGCTCTTGACAATAAAGCTCCTATATAGTATGATTTTATAAACTACTATATAGGAGCTTTTGCATGAAAACAAATGGAGGATTTCTTGTCACCAAAATAAAACAGCTTGGGGACCGGATTTTTGAGAAGATTCTCAGCGAAAAGAATATTGATGCGTTCAATGGAGCCCAGGGGCGCATTCTTTATGTGCTGTGGCAGGAGGATGGAATCTCGATCAGGTCACTCTCGGTCAAATGCGGATTAGCGATAACATCTCTTACGACGATGCTGGAAAGAATGGAACGTCAAGGACTGATAAGCCGTGTTCAGTCTGAAACGGATAAAAGGAAAACACTCCTGTTTCTGACTGAGAAAGCACATGCCTTAAAGGGCGAGTACGATTCTGTATCTGATGAGATGGGCAGCATTTACTACAAGGGTTTTTCAGAGGAAGAAATTACCCGGTTTGAGGAATGCCTCGACCGCATCAGAAAGAATCTTGAGGAGTGGCAGAAGTCATGAGTATTTGTATCAAAGATCAGATTCAGAACATGAATCTCGTCATCGGCTGCACAGTGGGGTGTGCATATTGCTATGCCCACAACAATGTGAAACGCTGGCATATGATCGATGACTTCGCTGATCCTGAGTTCTTTCCGGGCAAGCTCAAGATGATGGAAAAGAAACGTCCGCAAAACTTTCTTCTTACCGGCATGAGCGATCTCTCCGGATGGAAGCCGGAATGGAGAGACGAGGTATTTGCAAAGATCCGTGAAAATCCACAGCATCAGTTCTTGTTTCTTACCAAGCGCCCTGATCTGCTGGATTTTGATACCGATCTGAAAAACGCATGGTTTGGCGTTACGGTGACGAGGAAAGCAGAACTGTGGCGTATCGACGCCCTTCGGAAAAATGTCAGAGCAAAGCATTACCATGTTACCTTTGAGCCGTTATTCGACGATCCCGGCACAGTTGACCTTTCCGGAATCAACTGGATCGTTGTCGGCACTATGACTGGGGTTCAGAGCAGGAAGGTCCATACGGAGCCGGAGTGGGCCTGGTCTTTGACAGACCAGGCACATACGCTCGGCATTCCGGTGTTTATGAAGGAAGACCTTGTCCCTATCATAGGGGATGAAAATATGATTCAGGAAATGCCGGAAGAATTTAATAAAGTGTTAGAGG
>NZ_DBLYVB010000088.1:0-1486 GCF_057604405.1 Hominiventricola sp. | reverse complement strand
AGCAGAACATACATGGTTTTTCCTTCCGGCACGACAGAAAGCCTGAACTGAGATTCAAGAATGTTCAGCAATGCGTTCAGTTTTTTCCTGTTTCTGAACCGACCCGGGCCACACTGGAGAATATAATTTTTCCTGACACGGGGTGGGCATTCTCCGCGGCACTCCTCAATGAGCCAGTCGAACAGCTCCTCGGCGTCCTTCTGCTGCAGTTCAGATTCATCAGGTAACGCAAATAATTTTTTATATTCATCTGTGTACCACGAACTTATTACGACAGCAGACGTCATGATATCGGCAGAGATTTTCCCTTCACCATAGCTGAAATACTGAAATAACGCTGCAATTCTTGCAATGTTTTCTGTTTTTTTTGAAACATGTCCCCGAAACGGGCTTAAGGGTCCGGAAGGGGATAAATCCTGCTCCAGAACATTATAGTGCTCAATAAATATTTTTTGCGCTTCAGGCGAAAAATGCAGACAATACCGTTCATCCTCACTGGATTTTTCAATACTGCCTCTGGCCAGTTCCATTAATCGTTCATGAAATGCCGTTAATGATCCTCCCGGAATCACAGCTCCGTTAATAAAGCGTTTCCCCTGCGTGGTTGCAGGTTTACTGATAAGACAACGGGCAAGAAAACCACTGTCCCTGGCAACAGAACCTTTTCGCTCCATATATCGGTCAAAAAGACCGGGTTGCACCATGAGGGATAACGTCATTCTGGCATTTTCAATCATCTGTTCGGGTTCATTCTTTCTGTCCACAGACAATACAGAGCCATCCCACATTTTGTTAATAAAAGGCAACTCAGACAGGGTATATCCATCAAATATAATACCGGCTTCATCTGACATAATACCCACTGAACGCCATTTACCACAAAGCTGATTCTTAATTGCCGCAGTCGTGGCATCATTAAAAATGAATTTATACCTCACAGGTTCTTCCGCACTGTTTTTCTGAAGTACTTCCAGTTGTCTGAGGGTTTCTGACTCATCCGCGCCTTTGCGGAGTTCTTTATTCAGTTTTGACAACAATGCTTTTTTCTGAGCCTTTAAAAGCTCTTCCTTGTTTTTCCAGACAGCCAGTTCACTTTTGTATCTGGAATATAACTGCATCTCCTGCTGGTACAGGGGCTTCATTAATAATTTGTCCACTGCGGTTTTTCGTTCTCCGGACTCGGCAAGCGTCAGGAAAAAAAGAGAGACCGGCCCCCGCAGTGTATTCAGTCTGCAGACATCAATCAGATTCTGGCAGACAAGTGAAACAGCGCCCAGGGCAGACGCTGCCACAAGCCCAAGGGGAGCCTGCGTAATTTGCTGAGCTTCAATAACGGCATCACGAATGAGTGGAGGCAGCGAACTCAGGGGAAACTCATCACAAGGCTGACCGAATGACATAGTAACCTCACTATACACAGATATAAAAGCACTGCAATTCTGGCTATTAATAGCAAAAATAGCAGTCAAATCAATATGAGGTAAAA
>NZ_DBLYVB010000087.1:0-1585 GCF_057604405.1 Hominiventricola sp. | reverse complement strand
AACTGAGCCTTTCAAGCACAAAGCTGAATGCAGTACGGGATGGAAACATCCAGAAAACACCAAATATCACACTGTCTGGAGATCACAGAAACTATGTGACACTGAGTGTACCAGAAAATGTGACAGCACATAATCTTTCCAAAGGAACAAGTGTTACAAATGGAAAAATCCAGATTTATGGTGGAGATACATTCTATCTGTCCGCAGATTTATTACTGACAGGCAGTTATGCTTCCGGCAACTTATATGGTTCTGTCGGAAAGACATGGAGAACACTGGTGTTGACAACCGGAGATTCCAAGCAGGATATCGGTGTATTTGAAAGCGAAACAGCAGCGCCGGTAAGCTTCAGTGTACAGTGGCTGAATATGACACGCATTGAACTTATGAAGAAAGATGTCAATACACAGAATCCACTGTCAGGAGCAGTTTATGGTATTTATACTGATAAGAAGTGTGAAAATCTGCTGATGACAATGTCAGCAACCGGAACAGACGGAAAAGCAGTCAGCGATTATTTTGATTCTGCACTGAAAACAGTGTACGTGAAAGAGATCACTGCTCCGACAGGATACAAACTGAATACAGAAGTATATAAAGTGGCTGTTACTGCCGGAAAGACAATGACTGTAACAGCAACAGATGAGAGAGTCACCGGAAAGGTGAAAATCGCAAAGATCGATAAAGAAACACTTGCATTTAAAGCGCAGGGGGACAGTGTTCTTCGTGGTGCTGTGTATGGTCTGTATGCAAAAGAGGACATCGTGCATCCGGATGGCACAACAGGGGTTCTGTATAAACAGGACAGCCTGATTGCACAGGGAGTCATCGGAGATGACGGAACACTGGAATTTTCAGAATTATACCTTGGAGAAATGTATGTAAAAGAGATCACTCCACCGGAAGGATATACACTGGATACTACCAAATACGAGGTATCAGTAACTTATGAAGGTCAGGATGTTGCCGAAGTGACAAGAGACCTTACGGTAAAAGAGCAGGTAAAGAAACAGGCATTCCAGTTAATCAAAATCAGTGAAGATGGAGAGCAGACAGAAACAGACCTGGTTGCAGGAGCAGGATTTAAGGTATATCTGATCAGCGACCTGACACAGGTAAAAAATGGAAAACTGAAGCCAGCCAATGGAGAAAGCTATACAGCAAGCGATTTCAAAAATTATGACTTCAGCAAAGAGCAGGTTGCAGTTACTTACGAGAATGGAACAGCCGTACCAGTACCAGAACTGATCACTGATACAAAAGGATATGCAGTCAGCCCGGAACTGCCGTATGGAAGTTATGTTGTAGTGGAAAGTACTACCCCTGAGAATTTGAAAACCATTGATCCATTTGTTGTAAATGTGGAAAATGACAGCAGAGAGCCAATGCAGTGGAGAGTATTTGATGACCGCCCGTTTGAATTTTTGCTGAAAATTGTAAAGAAGGATGCACAGACTGGAAATACTGTTTTAAAGGCTGGTGCTTCTTATAAGATTTACGATGTGACAAATAAGAAATATGTGGAACAGGTTGTTCAGTATCCGAAGAAAGAAAAGATCAGTGTATTCGAAACAAACGAGGAAGG
>NZ_DBLYVB010000086.1:0-1587 GCF_057604405.1 Hominiventricola sp. | reverse complement strand
TTGTCACTGGTGCTGCCGGTTCTACTCTTTTTTGCGGTATTGAACTGCTTTACCACCTATTTATATTATCAGGATTATCAATGTAAAATGGATATCCTGACAGAAGTTGCGGCGGGCGCAGAGACCACCGGCATGGATGTTGCCGCAGGATGGCTGAAAGGAAACGACCATCAAGCCAATGAACAAGGTAAGCAATTATTAGAGCAATACGGGTACTGGGAAAACAAAGGGACTTCGTTTTATGTGCGCTTCCGGCAGAATATCATGATAACCGGCTGTACAAGTGCAGTGCTATGTCTGTCTTTGCTAACGTTCCTGTTTTACCGGAAGAAAGCTGAGGCGAAAGAAAGTCGGAAACGATTGGAGCAGCTAGAGCAAATCCTGATTGCATTTCGGGAAAATCACTTTGAGGTAGTGCCGGACACAGAAGATCATGTCGGGCAGGAAAGACTGAAATTTCAGCTTGAAGCAATCGGACATCATATCCAGCTGCTGCAAGAGGAAGCCAGAGCGGAGAAGGAAAGCACAAAGGAAATGGTATCCGACATTTCCCATCAGCTGAAAACCCCGGTTGCAGCCTTGGATACCTGCTTTAGCATATTGCTGCGGAACAATCTGAGTGAGACGGAGCAACAGGAATTTCGCATCCGCTGCCGGAGTGCATTGGACGGATTGGAAACATTGCTGCAGTCTCTGCTGGAAATATCCAAACTGGAGACAGGTTTGATTCAGCTTGATCAGAAAACACTTCCCATTATGGATACGATCATCTCCGCAGTAAACCGAACGTATCCAAAGGCAGCGGAGAAAGGGATAGAACTTATTTTCGACTGCGACGAATCACTGGAGCATTGTGCACTCATGCAGGATAAACGTTGGCTTGGAGAAGCAATCATTAACGTTTTGGACAATGCCATCAAATACAGCCCAGAACATTCAAAAATCACGATCCGTCTACAAAAAAGAACCGGCTTTGTGAGAATTGAGATCGAGGATCAGGGAATCGGAATCCCGCAGAGTGAATACCATAAAATATTCCAGCGGTTTTACAGAGGGACTGCGCCGGAAGTCCGCGAAAAGAGCGGAACTGGCATCGGTCTGTATCTGTCCAGACAGATTATTGAGCAGCATGGTGGGACAATCACGGTAGCCTCCGGCAAAGTCAGAAAAGGAAGTACCTTTTTGATTCAGCTGCCGGAGAATGGACTTTCGTAGAGATGATGAGCAGAAGTCTTTCAAATCTGTAAGACTTCTGCTCTCTTTTTGAAAGTGAAATGAAAGGTTCCTTTGATACAATGCTGGTAAATAAGAAAAGGAGGCCATTGGAGTGGGCGTGATATTAGAAACGAATCAGCTTTGCAAATTTTATGGGACGGGGGAAAATCAGGTCAAAGCCGTCAATCATGTGAATATCCAGATTGGGCAGGGAGAATTTGTCGCCATTGTCGGAAAATCCGGCTCCGGAAAAAGTACCCTGCTGCATATGCTGGGCGGGCTGGATACACCAACCAGCGGCAGCGTGATCTTGTCTGACAAGGACCTGTATTCCATGAAGGAGGATCAGCTTGCCGTTTTCCGGAGAAGAAA
>NZ_DBLYVB010000085.1:0-1626 GCF_057604405.1 Hominiventricola sp. | reverse complement strand
GGAAATACTGGCACTGTTGAAATTATGGAAAAAAGAATCATGGGAAAGTTAAAGGAGGAAGAAATCATGTGTAAAGTTATATCCGTAGTAAACCAGAAAGGCGGCGTTGGAAAGACCACCACAACCGTAAATGTAGGCATTGGACTGGCAAGAGAAGGTAAGAAAGTGTTGCTGATTGACGCGGATCCACAGGGAAGTTTAACAGCAAGTCTTGGATATGAGGAACCGGATGATCTTCGCATCACACTGGCAACGATCATGATGGATGTCATCAACGAAGAAGAAATCTCTCTGGAAGATGGTATCTTACATCACCAGGAAAATGTAGATCTACTTCCGGCAAATATTGAGCTTTCTGCCCTGGAAGTAACGATGGGAAATGTTATGAGCAGAGAAATGATCATGAAGGAATATATCGATGCGATAAGATGCCGATACGATTATATCCTGATCGACTGTATGCCAAGCCTTGGTATGATGACAATCAATGCACTGGTCTCCTCTGATTCTGTGCTGATACCTGTACAGGCCGCATATCTGCCTGTTAAAGGACTTCAGCAGCTGATCAAGACCATTCTTACAGTAAAGAAAAGACTGAACCGGAAACTGGCGATTGAGGGCATTCTCCTGACTATGGTAGATTTCAGAACCAATTACGCAAGAGACATTGCATCGAGAGTACATACAACCTACGGAAGCCAGATTGAAGTATTTGAAAATGTGATCCCGATGTCTGTAAAAGCAGCTGAGACCAGTGCAGAGGGAAAAAGTATTTACATGCACTGTCCGAAAGGAAAAGTTGCCGAGGCATATATGAAATTGACACAGGAGGTTTTGAGTAATGAAAAATAGAAGTGGCGAAAAGATTAAACTGGCAAGTATTGATGAACTGCTTGGTGTGGTAAATGAAGAGTCAGCAATGGAGATAGAAATTAGTAAGATCCATCCGTTTAAGAATCATCCGTTCAAGGTGCTGGATGATGAAAAGATGCAGGATCTGGTTGAAAGTGTAAAGATCAATGGAGTACTGACTCCGGTACTGCTTCGCATGGATGAAAATGAAGAATATGAAATGGTATCCGGTCACAGAAGAATGCATGCAGCACAGCTTGCAGGACTTACGACTATTCCGGCAATCGTAAGAGAATTATCGGATGATGATGCCATTGTGGCGATGGTGGACGCTAACATTCAGCGAGAGGAACTGTTGCCGAGTGAGAAAGCTTTTGCTTATAAGATGAAATTAGCAGCTATGAAAAGACAAGCAGGAAGACCAAAAAGTAATTCTGGCCAAAATGACCAGAATTTAATAGGAACTGTATCTAGGGATGTATTAGCAGAGCAAGTTGGAGAAAGTTCTAAACAGATTCAGCGTTACATTCGCCTGACAGAATTGATTCCTGAACTTCTTGATCTGGTAGATAACAAAAAGCTTCAATTCACGGTTGCTGTAGATATCTCTTACATCGATAAGGAAGTACAGGGATGGATTTACGAATATATCTGCGACACAGGATTTATCAAACCAAAACAGATTGCAGCACTCAGAAATCAGCTGAATGATGGACCAATCAATCAGATCCAGATGTTATCAATTTTCAATAACTGTGTGATGGCAAAGAAAGT
>NZ_DBLYVB010000084.1:0-1667 GCF_057604405.1 Hominiventricola sp. | reverse complement strand
GCGGAAAATTTCGAGAAACAGGCAGAAAAGGCTACATCACAGGCCAAATCATCCAAAACTCCAACAGTACCGGCTGAATCAAAGGAAGCCAGGGAAAAACGGGAAAAGATGGAAAAGCTCCTCAAGAAGGCTGATGATGCAACTGCCGCAAAAAGGTTCTCCGAAGCAATGACATGGCTGAAACAGGCACGAGTGCTGGCTCCTTCAGAAAAACAGAAGGAGATTGATGCCAGGATGCAGGAAGTACAGAAACAGGCCAGCGAAGGAAGTCTGTTCGGTATGGCAGAGGAACCGAAGCCGGTAATTCCCCAACCACAAGGCAATATGAACGGTCAGTCACAGCCCGGTATGCAAACAAGCATATTCCCAGAGCAGCAGACCCATACTATGAATCCTGAACCTGTCATGCAGCCTGCTCCACAGGGAATGCCTCAACCGGTATATGGAATGAACGGAGCATATATCCAACCTGCTCCAAACCGCCCCGTAATGCAAGGAACAGGTATGCCACAAGGAGCTACAATGCAGCCCTATCCGCAGCAGCAGGCTTACCAGCCTGAGGCGGTTCCTTATCCACAACAGCAGGTACAACAGCTGACAAACGGCCATATACCGAACGGAACGGCACAGGTACAGAACGGAAACGGACGGGAATACCAGACTGCACCGACAACCCATGATACATTCTGCTTCGATCCGGAAGACGAGAATGACAGGGAACTTCTAAGAGAGGACCCGTATGCGGAATATCCGGATTTTCCGGCTGAGTACCGGATGAAGGATGAGGCACAGGTAGAAATGGTATACTGCTGATATATAAAAATAAATGATTTGTAAAACCAATAAACAATAAACAATATGGCACTGGAAATTAAAGGAATGAAAAGAGTATTCAAGATGAAGAAGAACAGTCAGGAAATCGTACTGGACGATCCGAACGTAAACATGTCTCCGCCTGAAGTGATGGACTTCTATTCAATGAACTATCCGGAACTGACCACCGCAACCGTACACGGACCGGAAATCGAAGACGACCGGGCAGTATATGAATTCAAGACAACCATCGGAGTGAAAGGGTAAGGACATGAAAAAAGGACAACGTAAAAATAAAAAAACATGTACACAACTTACGGAACGGGCTTTGGAAAATTTAGCCAGACTTATCATATCGGAACTCGAAAATACGGACATAAACCGGGGCATCAGGAGCAGAAAGAAAAGAAAACTCCCTCCCGCAGAAAGCCTCATGGTTTTCTGAACACGAGAATACCTTCCATCGCTCCCGATCTGTATGTTGAGAATGACAGGGATGTAACGGTAAATGTCACCACCAAAGAGAATTTTGATTTCCTGTACCGTTCAGCCATGAAGTATGCGCAGCTCCTGGGTGTGAAGCTGCCATACCATCCTACAGGCAGGACTTCCACAAGAGAGAAAATATGCCTGCTATATAATGCACTGGATTCCATAGTATCTCATCATGTAAATCTGGAACTTATCGGTGACAAGCTCCAGTTCTGTATTTATCATTTCCATGAATGGCCGGATTATACGCTTTTCTTTATGCCGATAGACTTTACGGAAAGGCTGCACGGTGAAATTAAAAAGATTACACTGGAGTTCATCAGAAGGTTCATCAAGTATCACAGGATGATGGATATAACCGA
>NZ_DBLYVB010000083.1:0-1739 GCF_057604405.1 Hominiventricola sp. | reverse complement strand
GAAATCTCTGTAGCTGGATCAGCCGGCTCTGTCTCTACCTGCGGAACTTCCTGCGGCTGAATCTGATTTAATCCTGTATAAGAAGATTTTACCACACCATTATGAACATTAAGTGCACCATCTTCAAACTGCATTCCATCCTGAGTCCATGACACATTGATGTAACTTGGTGTTCCTGCTGCATCTGTAAATGCAATCTGGATCAAATTACCAACTGCACTTGAACGATTCCAGAAATGAAGGTCTGTTGGTTCTGCACCAATCAGTGCGCTTACCTGTGACCAGATATCCTGTGCACCCGGCATCGCATCAAACTGACTCTTTGCCAGTTCCTGTGCTGCATACTCACTATAGCCTCCGTCAGAAGCAAGCAGATATGCAACTCCATTCATTCCATTGTCTAACTGTAAGCTTACGCCATCTGATACAAATACACCCGGAAGCAAATCTGCTACCATATAGCCATTTGCACCATCTGCTCCATAAATGCAGGAATATGATTCTCCTGTTGAAGTGGTGACGCTCAAAACAAACTGTGTTGTGCCGTTTGCAATAGCATTAACACTGCATGATGCAACATCAGTGATTGGGAAAATCTCAACTGCATTGGAAGTAGAATCCTCTCCATTGTACCAGATTTCCTTTCGTCCACCTACATCAACAAGTGCAAATGCTTCCTGAACACCATTTCCATTAAAATCGTAGAACATATAGCTGTTTCCTACAACGCTTCCACCAGAATCTGCAGAAATTTTTGCAAGAATATTTTCTGCATTTCGCTCCGTTGGTGCTTCCGGCGTCTCATCTGGTGATGGTGTCTCATCTGGTGACTGTGCTGGTGTCTCATCTGGTGACGATGCTGGCGCTGGTGTCTCATCTGGTGATGGTGCTGGCGTCTGATCTGAAGATGGAGCCGGGGCTGGTGTCTGATCCGGTGATGGATTTGTGGCTGGCTGCTGCTCTGAAGATGGAGCCGGGGCTGGTGTCTGATCCGGTGATGGATTTGTGGCTGGCTGCTGCTCTGAAGACGGGGCTGTGGCCGGTGTCTGCTCTGGGGACGGGGCTGGGGCTGGCGTCTGCTGCGGCTGCGGCTGTGACGCTGCCTGCTGTGCGGTCGTCGGCTGTGTTGGAACTGTCTGCTGCGCAGAGCTTGATGGCGTGGACGCATTATTGTCAAGTGAAAGTGAAGTTCCCTCAACTACCTCATCTGCCATATACTTCATATAATTCCATGCAAAGCTTCCCTTTACACAAATTGCCTTCTGAACCTTTGAAAAAGCAAGGTTTCCAATCTCTTCAACTGATTCCGGAACTACAACTTCTTTCAAAAGCTCAATATCAGACAATGCAGAATCATCCAGTTTCTTCATTCCATCTGGAAGCTTTAAATACTGAACTGACGTATTGTTCTTAAATGCATGTGAACCAATTGAAGTTACCGAATATCCGCCGATTTCTGCTGGAATACGAACAACTTGTCCCTGATCATTGTACTCAACAAGCTTTAACTCATCATTTGAAAGCTCATAGACATTTCTTCCAGAAGTAACCTTGTTGTCTTTGATTTCAACTACTTCAGTTTCTGTCTCCTTTTGAGTTTCTTTCTGTGTTTCTTTCTTCGTATCCGTATCCTGTATCTTATCTACTGTATACGGAATCTGCTTATTGCTCTTTTTTCCACTGCTGAAAAGAAGAACAATCAATACGATCATCGCAGCAATCAATGCAATTACTGTGAC
>NZ_DBLYVB010000082.1:0-1762 GCF_057604405.1 Hominiventricola sp. | reverse complement strand
CGGAAGTAGTAAACCGATCCATCCGTATCAATCATCCACTCATTTGCTTTCATGGTTCCGTCTGCATTCAGATAATATTTTTTTCCGTCCCAGGTCTGCCATCCGGTCTGTTTTACACCGTCTTTATAAAAATACCAGGTTCCAGACTCCTGCGTCCATCCGGTTTTTCCAGCTGCCTGTACTGTCTGGGCAGAAACTGTTGGGAACATATTTGTTGCGGCCGGTGTACCTACTGCCAGGCTCAGGCCAAGAAGTACCATTGCGATTCTTTTTCTCATACTTTTTCCTCCGTCCGTGTCAAACATTGACACCGATTTTTCTGTTTGAATTCCATGTCAACGTTTGACACGGGATTCCTTGTTTTGTTATTTCACTTTTTACTCCGGAATTTCTTCCAGAAGTTCCCCGGTATAATCTTCCCGTTTTCCGAGTTTTATGGCGTCGTCCAGTTCGGACTGTTCCATGCATACACTTCCGATCGGGTGGATTCCTGGATCACAAAGAATCAGATACAGATTTCCCTGGTAATCTTCCGCTACATCACCATCCTGCCGGTAGCCAACAAACTCATGCTCAATCGGTATTTCTTCCGGATGCTCCAGATAGAATGGATCAAGCTCTCCCCAGTCCAGTGTGGAAAAATTGAAGTCCGGAAAACGTTCTGCTATTACTTTTTCTGCATTTTTTCGAAGCTCTTTCATGTCCATATGGTTTCTCCCCCTTTTTCATTTTTTGGAATCATATTATCATATTACCTTTCCAATTCCGTAATTACAAGAGTCTTTTGCTATTTTTCATATTGCATTTTTATTACATTCTAATCACCCCTCTGTTTTATTTGCATTTGTTGTTATTGTAATATGGCTTCCGCTGCTGAATGCGGCTTCCATGGATGCCTTTAATGCGTTCAGGATTTCATCTGCACTTTTTGTTCCCCCGTAGAAGCCCGTATTGGCCGTTTCCTGCGATTTTTCTGCATCGTACCGTAAAATGATCGTAAGTCCTGTTCCAGCCGTTGCAGCGTCCGAAAACGAGCTTGAAAGGGTTGTCTTGGATGTACAGGAAACGGTAAGTGTTCCACTCAGGAACTTACAGCCGGAAAACAGGTTCCCGCTATCCGTACAGGAAGATGGGATTTCACCGGTTATGGATTCCAGTGCGGTACATCCGAAAAAACTGCTGTTCATTTTCTGTGCAGACGATGGGATATGTACTTCTTTCAGGTTGACGCAGCCATTGCAGATATTCGAAAGTTCTTTCGCACTGTCCGGAATCTGGACAGATGCCAGAGCCATACAGCCGTAATACATGGAATCCATGTTCTCCAGCTGCATACAGGCTGTTGTATCGGCTCCCTCGATCAGTGCCGTATCACCGTAAAATGCTTTTTTTGCCTGTTTTATATTTCCTGGAAGTTCCATGGCCTTTTCCAGTGCGATACACCCTTCTGCGCAGGATGTAATATCTTCCAGCCGGACCGCACCAGACATATCCGGCATACTGGTCATCGCTGTGGCATTTTTGAATGTTTCCACCATGCTTCTCACTGTGTCCGGAATGCGGCACAATGTTTCCAGGTATTCGTCATTTCCTGTAAACCAGTAGTCCATGCTTTCCACTTCTGCCTCCGGATCAATCCAGGTCAGCCGTTTAACAGAATCTTTCTTCCATGGCGCAGAATCTGATTTGAAATTCCGGACGCTTCCTTTTCCGGATATTTCTAGATCCCCGTTGGAATACAGGATAGCCTCCACATCATCTG
>NZ_DBLYVB010000081.1:0-1803 GCF_057604405.1 Hominiventricola sp. | reverse complement strand
AGTGCAGTGCGTATCTACACAAACACAGATCTGTCAGCACATAAATTGTTTACGCTTCTTCATGACATTCAGTACCGCGTCGGCGTGGCATGGCAGAATAACTGCTACAACCAGCCGTGCTATACAAAGTTTTATCTGGCAAGCGATATGGAGTGGAAGTATGTGCTGCCAGCGCTGGCATCGACGGTGACTACCCGGTAGTTTTATGAAGGTATCAACAGCAAAAAACCTCTCGGAAGAAAATTTCTTCCGGGAGGTTTTTTAGCTGTATTTAAATGTGATTACTCAAGAACGAGCAGCAGAGCCATCTTAAACTTGCCCTGAGCAGTAACGCTGTGCAGACCATTCTTATCAAAACGGAAATTCTCACCTGCGGACAGAGTGTAATCCTTGCCCTCGTAACCGATAGTAGCCTTTCCTTCGAGTGCGAAGATGATTGCGTTGCCTGGTGCACGATGTGGTGTCAGACCAGTTCCCTCATCGAATGCCATCAGCACAAACTTCATGGTGCTGTTGCTTACAACGTCAAGATTTGCAATACTTCCCTCCTCATAAGAGATTAAGTCCTTCAGCTTCATTACTTCTCCAGATTTTACAATACTGTTCATGTTTGTCTCCTTTTTCATAATAATTTCTGTATAAACTGTTCCGGTAGCAGTTTCCACTCCGCAGAGGGTGCCGCCAGGAATGATAAGACAGTCACCGTCTGATACCGGCTCCTTTTTTGCCTGATCTCCAATAAGAAAATCAGCAGTTCCTTTTGCACCAATGTAAATGGATGTTACATCATAGCGCTCCTGACTGATGGACGTATCCTTGCCAAGAGAAAAGAATGTAACCGCAGTTGTCTGTCCCATCTTTGCATCGCGTGAGATAGTCATTCCATCCTTGATTGGACGCAGCTGTTCTATTATAAATGCGCCAGCCATAAAAGTGAACTCCCTTCTATTTGCTATTCAGCATAATCGTAATTTTATACTATTCATTATTGTACCCTATAAGTCTTGGAACTTGCAAGAGTTTTATTCAGTAAGCGACACAGGAATAATGCTTCTCAGCTTACGGTCATTGTACATGACCTCATCCACGATGACATTTACATCAAACGACTTGGAAATATTTTCCTCATTCAAGATATCTGCTGCCTTCCCATAGAATCGGTCCCCATTTCTGTTCATCATAAATGCCTCATCTGCAATTCACCGCCGCTCATGCGGTTACAATCCTTCGCGGCAAGATGTGTGATTCCAGTCTTTTCCATCATCGCCTCTGCCATCTCAATCTCCTTTGTGCCCGGCTGCTCAAAGAGGCCAAGGTGTGAGCTTCGGCCCATCATGACCATTTCCAGGCCGGTGTAGGAGAAAGAAAAGCCATGTGTCTGCGGAATATAGGATATCGTGTTCCAGATTTCCTTAGCCTTTAATTGCTGAATGTACTGACCGTTTAAAAGCGAATGACCGCTGCTCCATGAAAGAAGACCGATCATGCATTTTAAAAGAGTTGTTTTTCCGATACCATTTGGCCCAAGAATCGATAAGATATGTCCTGCCTCTAATGAAAAAGTCCTTGAGATGTACGCAGGTACTAGAACTTCGTCAATGGAACCCTAGGGGCTTGCCCCTAGGTTAAGTCAGATGAGATCGAGATCGACCATGACTGGGATGAGACGGCATGGTCAAAACTGCGGGCATTCCTCTAGTATGTCAAATTGTAAGAAAAGTCAAAGTTGTATTTCTGTCAGCGGTATGGTATACTAGACAAGCAGTAAAAATCTTGAAAAAACAGAAAGCTGTACTTTCTGAA
>NZ_DBLYVB010000080.1:0-1804 GCF_057604405.1 Hominiventricola sp. | reverse complement strand
AGGGTTCCTCTGGGATATTTTTCTAAAAACAGCGTGGGCGATATTCTGACAGGTGTTACCACGGAGCTATCCACACTTGAATTGCAGGGAATGAAGATGGTCGACATCATCATCAACGGATATGCAAAGTTTATTGCAATTCTCCTGTGTTTCCTTTTCCTGAGTCCAGCCGCAGCAGTGATTTCTGTTGTCGGCGTTGCCTTTTCCTCATTGGCCTTACATGGTATCAGCAGGCATAGTGAAAAGACCGCTGCTATCACGCACCAGGCCATGGAGGATATGTCTGGCTCTGCGATTGAATATATCCGCGGGCTGTCCATCGTTAAATCGTTCGGACAGGAAGGGGCTTCTATCGAAAGTTTCCGCAAGGCAAATACGGATTTGAAAAATATTCATATCAAAGTAGAAAAAGGCTATACGCCATTTAACTGCTTGCATCTGTTCTCCTTAAAACTGGCATCTATGGGGATTGTGTTTATCTGTGCATGGCAGACACTTAACGGGCAAATGAGTCTTGCTTATTTCCTGATGTTTGTTCTGTTTTCTTTCGTAATCTTTGGAAGTGTGGAAAACATTAACGACGCGGCTCATATGCTGGGTCTTATAGATTCCGCTATGAATAAGCTGGAAGCTCTGGAAAATGCAGAATATATCGACCAAGACGGAAAAGATATTACACCGACCTCGTATGACATTACTTTTCAGGATGTATCCTTTGGTTACGATAAACGGACTGTATTGCATGATGTGAATTTCACGATTCCGCGGAATACCACAACAGCGATTGTAGGTCCCTCCGGGAGCGGCAAGTCTACCCTGTGCAGCCTGATTGCACGCTTTTATGATGTTGACGCCGGAAAAATCACTTTAGGAGAAACAGATATTCGAGAATTTACCTGTGACAGCTTACTAAAAAATATCAGTATGGTGTTCCAGAATGTATATCTGTTCCGGGATACAATCCGTAACAATATCAAATTCGGCAGCCCGGACGCTTCGGAGGAACAGATGATTGCCGCTGCAAAAGAAGCGCGCTGCCATGACTTTATTATGGCCTTGCCAGATGGATATGATACCGTCATTGGGGAGGGCGGTTCTTCTCTTTCCGGCGGTGAAAAGCAGCGGATTTCGATTGCCAGAGCCATGCTGAAAGATGCGCCGATTGTCATTTTGGACGAGGCCACGGCCAGCATTGACCCAGAGAATGAGCATTTGATTCAAGAGGCTATTTCCGCACTGACACATGGTAAAACAATCATAACGATTGCCCATAGACTGGCGACGATTGAAAATGCGGATCAAATTCTTGTCATTGATGGTGGAACCGTCGTGCAGAAAGGAACCCATAAGGAATTGCTGGCTCAAAGGGGAACCTATCAGGAATTTATTAAGATTCGGGAACAGGCTGAGGGCTGGAGGATTCAACAATAAGCATAAAGGAGGAACTGATGAAGATTCATGCGTCTGGGGAGGATTATCTGGAGGCTATCCTTGTTCTACAAAAGAAAATGGGCATGGTCCGCTCCATTGACCTTGCCCGGCACATGGGCTTTAGCAAACCGAGTATCAGCCATGCGGTAGGCGTTTTGAAAAATGGAGGTTTTCTGACCGTGGATGATGGGTTCCTTCATCTGACCGTCATAGGTCGGGAGATTGCCGAGAAAATCTATGAACGCCATTTGTTTTTTATGGAGCAGTTTATCGCTGCTGGCGTCGATCAGGAAACAGCGGAACAAGACGCCTGCCGGATTGAACACGCCATCAGTGATACATCTTTCCGAAAGCTGAAGGAGAAAGTACAAGG
>NZ_DBLYVB010000079.1:0-1808 GCF_057604405.1 Hominiventricola sp. | reverse complement strand
CCTTGTACTTTCTCCTTCAGCTTTCGGAAAGATGTATCACTGATGGCGTGTTCAATCCGGCAGGCGTCTTGTTCCGCTGTTTCCTGATCGACGCCAGCAGCAATAAACTGCTCCATAAAAAACAAATGGCGTTCATAGATTTTCTCGGCAACCTCCCGGCCTATGGCGGTCAAATGGAGGAATCCATCTTCACCCACGGTCAGAAAACCGCCATTCTTCAAAACGCCTACCGCATGGCTGATACTCGGTTTACTGAATCCCATGTGCCGGGCAAGATCAATGGAGCGGACCATGCCCTGCTTCTTTTGGAGTATCAGCACAGCCTCCAGATAGTCCTCCCCGGACGCATGAATCTTCATACAGCACCTCTTTTCTGCTTATTGTTGAATTCTCCAGCCCTCAGCCTGTTCCCGAATCCTGATAAAGTCCTGATAAGTTCCCCTCTGTTTCAATAGTTCCTTATGAGTTCCTTTCTGTACGACGGTTCCGCCATCAATGACAAGAATCTGATCCGCATTTTCAATCGTCGCCAGTCTATGGGCAATCGTTATGATCGTTTTCCCATGTGTCAGCGCGGAAATAGCCTCTTGAATCAAATGCTCGTTCTCCGGGTCAATGCTGGCCGTGGCCTCGTCCAGAATCACAATCGGCGCGTCTTTCAGCATGGCTCTGGCAATCGAAATTCGCTGCTTTTCACCGCCGGAAAGAGAAGAGCCGCCCTCACCGATTGCGGTATCATATCCATCTGGCAAGGCCATGATAAAATCGTGGCAGCGGGCTTTTTTCGCGGCGGCGATCATCTGTTCCTCCGAAGCATCCGGGCTACCGAATTTAATATTGTTGCGGATCGTATCCCGGAACAGATATACATTCTGGAATACCATACTGATATTTTTTAGTAAGCTGTCACAGGTAAATTCACGAATGTTTGTTCCTCCAAAAGTGATTTTTCCGGCGTCAACATCATAAAAGCGAGCAATCAGGCTGCACAGGGTAGATTTGCCGCTCCCGGAAGGACCTACAATCGCTGTTGTTGTATTCTGTGGGATTGTGAAATTCACATCATGCAACACAGTCCGTTTATCGTAACCAAAGGATACATCCTGGAAAGTAATGTCATACGAGGCTGGTGTAATATCTTTTCCGTCTTGGTCGATATACTCCGCATTTTCCAAAGATTCCAGCTTACTCATAGCAGAATCTATAAGGCCCAGCATATGCGCCGCGTCGTTGATGTTTTCCACACTTCCAAAGATTACGAAAGAAAACAGAACGAACATCAGAAAATAAGCAAGGCTCATTTGTCCGTTAAGTGTCTGCCATGCACAGATAAACACAATCCCCATAGATGCCAGTTTTAAGGAGAACAGGTGCAGGCAGTTAAATGGCGTATAGCCCTTTTCTACTTTGATATGAATATTTTTCAAATCTTTATTTGCCTTGCGAAAACTCTCGATAGAAGCCCCTTCCTGTCCAAACGACTTAACGATGGACAGCCCGCGGATATATTCAATCGCAGAGCCAGACATATCCTCCATGGCCTGGTGCGTAATAGCAGCGGTCTTTTCACTGTGCCTGCTGATACCATGTAAAGCTAATGCGGAAAAGGCAACACCGACAACAGAAACCACTGCCGCGGCTGGACTCAGGAAAAGGAAGCACAGGAGAATTGCAATAAACTTTGCATATCCGTTGATGATGATGTCAACCATCTTCATTCCCTGCAATTCAAGTGTGGATAGCTCCGTGGTAACACCTGTCAGAATATCGCCCACGCTGTTTTTAGAAAAATATCCCAGAGGAACCCT
>NZ_DBLYVB010000078.1:0-1842 GCF_057604405.1 Hominiventricola sp. | reverse complement strand
GTTCATCAAGTATCACAGGATGATGGATATAACCGATACCCCTTATTTTGAGATGTCGGAAGTCTGTATCGATTATGTGGACTTTGAACAGCTTGATGAGGAAGAGAAAAAGGATTTGTACAGAAAGGAAAAGCTTTTCAGGTCATATGAGAAAGGGAAAATCCACAGGAAGCTGTGCCGGATGCACTCCAGAGCTTTCTGTAGGAATCTGGAAGAACATATCAGCAACTGTAATCCTTCCAGCAATAAGGAAAAAAGACTTTTGGAACTGATTACTGAAGGGATGTCCCTGATTGCAAAAGACAGTCCTCATATCTTGAATTATGACTATGACTATGCAAGCGAAAAGGAAAGGGATTTCGAACCGCCACCGCTCGAATATCAGATTCTGCTTACATATTCCATTACGGATACGGTTACCAAAGACATGGAAAGCTGTTTCAGTACTGATTGTCAGGAGACATATAACCAGACTCCCGTATCATTTACCTTCATCACACCGGAAACAGAGGAACTTTTCAAACCGGACAACTATCCGGAGCGTTTCTCCAGTTGGTTTGAGAAATTTGTAGAACATGTTACCTATAATTTATAAACATCATGAATGAACTAACAAAAAACATACAGAAAATGATGGTACCGAAGGCGGCTATCATAGCCTACAAATATGAAGACAGAAGAAATTTTGATACCAGGTACTTCATAGAATTGCGTCCCATCGGAAAAAACGGACAGATGGGAGCAGGTTTCCCCGTCACATACGAATTCATAAATACCCTACTGGAATCCTATACGGAGGAAATGAGCGGGATACCGGCAGGCAGAGTCCCCGAAAACATGCTGGCCTGCAATCCAAGAAAAGGACAGGAAGAATATATCTGGTACAATCCGCCCGGAAAGAGACAGATGTTCTTTCACAAGGATCTCAATATACAGGACGGCATGTTCAATCTGCCGGGAATTGTCTACCATGTAAAAAACGGAAGCATGGACGTATTCGCTTTCAAGGGGAAACGTCCGGTGGAGACGACTCCGCTGTTCCGTGCCCCGTTCTTCAACGTGACCGGATCAAGTGTCTGCCTTGGCAGCAGTTCTCTGGAAAAGCCACAGAACCCGACTTTCCTTTCCCTGCTGGAATACTGGGAAAAACGGTTCTGGCTGACTGAATTCTCCCATCTTGGAGGAAATGTCAATCCTACCGTTTCAAATCTTGTCATCGTCACCGAGAGCATAAGAAACAATCCGTTCGACATGAACGAACTCAAGCCCATGAATAAAAAACTTAAAGACATACTTCTATGAAAAAGATACATTTTACCGACCGCTACCTGCTCAATCCGCGTCATCCGGTAACGGTATTCGTCATCGGAGCCGGAGGTACCGGCTCACAAGTGATAACCAATCTGGCACGTATGAGCATGGCACTTCAGGCATTGGGCCATCCCGGACTACATGTCACCGTATTCGATCCCGATACGGTAAGCCAGGCCAATATAGGACGCCAGCTTTTCAGTGAGACGGAACTGGGACTGAACAAGGCCGTATCACTTGTCACACGCATCAACCGTTTCTTCGGATACGCATGGACTGCCGAACCGCAATGTTTTCCTACAAGGAATTTTTCTGAAGACAGCACAGCAAATATCATCATAACCTGTACGGACAATATACGCTCACGTCTTACGCTTTGGAAGTTCCTGAAGAAAGTCCGCAAAGAAAACTTCAGTGACCATTCGGCTCCCATATACTGGATGGATTTCGGGAACAGCCAGACAAAGGGACAGGTCATCATCGGGACGGTACGTGAGAAAGTTATCCAACCTTCTTCACAGGAATATATTC
>NZ_DBLYVB010000077.1:0-1873 GCF_057604405.1 Hominiventricola sp. | reverse complement strand
CAGAAGAAACTGAAAAAACAGATTCAGAAGCAACAGATCAAACGGGATTATGCCAAAGCGAAGCGAAGTGAACAGACAGTAGGAACAGCTACAAAAGGTACGATTGATTATATCAAGAAGATTGGCGGCAAAGTCACCAACTTTTTTAAAGAAAACCGGAAGGTGTATATCAGTGTAGCAGTTCTGATCGGATTGATGTTTCTGATCATAACGAATGTCACGTCATGCTCTGCAGTGTTTTTACAAAATGTGATCACTTACACCGGAACCAGTTATCTGTCATCGGATCAGGCAATCCGGGAAGCGGAACTGTATTACACACAGCTGGAAGCTAATCTGCAGGAGCGGATCAACAATATGGAATCTGAAGAACCAGGACATGAGGAATACCGATATAACATCGGACCTATTGAGCATGATCCGTTTATCCTGATTAGTTATCTGTCTGCAAAGTATGAAGAATTTACTTTTGAACAGGTCAAGCCGGAGCTGGACGCCTTGTTTGCAGAGCAATATCATTTAACTACTGAAGCAGTCAATGAGACTGTAACGGAGACAGCAACAGTAAGAGTTGGAGAATCTTTGGGACAGGTTGTGACCAGTGGATATTGTAACTGTCCAATCTGTTGTGGTATTTGGAGCGGAGGACCGACTGCCAGTGGAGCATATCCAACTGCCAATCATACCTTAGCGGTAGATGCTTCCAATCCGTTTGTTCCAATGGGAACAAAGGTAGTTATGAATGGTGTCGAATATACCGTAGAAGATACCGGAGCTTTCGCAAGATACGGTGTACAATTTGATGTCTATTATGACAGTCATGCGGCAGCATCTGCACATGGACATCAGACCTGGGAATGTTATCTTGCAGATGATAACGGAAGCAATGAAGTCGAAGTGACCAGAATCAGAGATGTGGACACGCTGAATGTAACATTGACCAGTGGAAACCTGATGTCAATCTGTCAGGACAGGTTGGGATTTTTCCAGAAAGAACTGTTCAGTGCCTACAACGATACCAAAGGCAACCTGCAGATGTTTGCAACACCGGTTGATTTTAACTGGTATTCCAGTGTGACCAGCTATTATGGATATCGGATTCATCCAATATCAGGAGCAAATCAGTTACACAATGGTATGGATATCGGAGCACCGGAAGGGACAAAAGTAATGGCAGGGCTGACCGGAACGGTTACAACTTCTGCTTATAACGACAGCTATGGCAATTATGTTGTAATCAAGGACAGTAAAGGCTATGAACTGCGGTATGCACATTTAAGCAGCCGGAGTGTATCTGCAGGTGCATCCGTCACGAAAGGTGATGAGATCGGTCTTGTAGGAAATACCGGAAATTCTACAGGAAGCCATCTTCACATTGAACTTTTGAAAAATGGAGAGCGGTTAAACCCGATCTTTTATCTGGAAACAGGAGAAGGGACAGGCTTTGGTGGTAATGAATATACCAGTGAAGCAGCGCAACGTTTACTGGAAGAGGCTGCAAAATATCTTGGAACACCGTATGTGTGGGGCGGATATTCCCCAAGTGGATTCGATTGTTCCGGATTTGTCAGCTACTGTCTGGTTCATTCCGGGGTAAGAAATACGGGAAGGCTGACTGCACAGGGACTGTACAACATTTGTACGCCAGTATCCCAGTCAGAAGCACAGCCAGGAGATCTGATCTTCTTTACCGGAACCTACGATGCAGGAGAACCAGTAACGCATATTGGAATCTATGTGGGCAATGGTCAGATGATCCATTGTGGGCATCCGGTTCAGTACACGTCCATCAACTCTCCATACTGGCAGAGCCATTTCTATGGATTCGGGCGATGGTAAGGAAAAGGGCGGTATAACAGCCGCCCGGAAAGGA
>NZ_DBLYVB010000076.1:0-1921 GCF_057604405.1 Hominiventricola sp. | reverse complement strand
TTTATCATCGGCTTGTTTAATGGCCTGATGCCTTGTGGTCCTCTGCAGTCGATGCAGATCGTTGCATTAGCCTCTGCCAATTCATTTACCGGAGCGCTGTCGATGTTTTTCTTTGCGCTCGGTACCATTCCGCTGATGCTCGGATTCGGCTCGATTGTAGCCGGTCTTGGCAAACACTTTACAAAACAGGTATTAAAATGCGGTGCCATCCTCGTTGTTGTCATGGGACTTTCAATGATGTCACAAGGTACTGCCCTGTCAGGTATGAGCAGCCAAATAAACACTCTTTTTTCTGCAAATGGCGAAACTGCCGTAAAGACATCCGATCGGAATGATTCAGATACAGACATGGAAAAAGATGGAATCCAATATGTCTCCAGCACACTGGAATCTGGTCATTATCCAGATATCACTGTTAAAGCAGGAACCCCTGTCAAATGGACTATTCACGCTGAAAAAAGCAGTATTAATGGCTGCAACTATAAGATTTTGCTGCCAGATTTTGATACCGAATGTGTTTTTGAGGAAGGCGACAATACAATTGAGTTTACACCTAAAAAAACTGGTATCTATACCTATAGCTGTTGGATGGGCATGATTACCGGAAAAATTTATGTAGAAAGTGAGTAATGATTATGATAAGAAAAATGACAAATGCTGTCTTGATTAGTATGCTAACAGGTGCAATGGCGATTTTAATTTCTGGATGCAGCAACAATAGTACCCCACAGTCCACAAAGAGTACCTCTGCATCTACAAATACGCAAGCAGCATCTTCTGAAAATACAACTGCTTCGGACATAGCTACCACAGCGGATGATTCTGCTGAGAGTGTTACCAGTATCAAAAAAGATGGTTATCTTGCCATTCCGATTGCTGATCTATCACAGACAGCATCTTTTTACAAGGCTGATCTTGATGGGACTGAGGTTGAGATTGTTGCATTAAAGGACTCCAAAGGAAATCTGCGCACCGCATTTAATGCCTGCCAGGTTTGCTATAGCTCGGGCAGAGGGTATTATCGTCAGGAAGGTGAGTATCTTGTATGCCAAAACTGTGGAAATTCCTTTACAATTGATCAGGTAGGCATTGCCTCTGGCGGCTGCAATCCTTGGCCGATTCTCGATTCTGACCGCACTGTTACTGATGATGAAATTCATATTTCGTATGATGTCATAAAAGCGACAGCCGATGAGTTGCCTAAGTTTTTCCAGTAATAAGTGAGAAAACAAGGCTGCCACGAAGATAATCCCGAAGCTACACTTCTTTTTTGCTGGAAACAGGCACAGGCTTGTTCTACTCGCGAATTCAGTTACGCTTCTGGCAGCTGCGAGAACCAGATTACTTGCGGCTGTGGAACCATGTGCTCCCCAATCATCTTTTCCATCCAGACCATATTATACCAGGTATCAAATTTATAGCCACACTGATGGAATTCACCCACCATATGATACCCTAATTTTTCATGGAATAAAATACTGTCCCTCGTCAAGTGCGCATCCTCTATGGCAGGGCTTGCGATGCAGGCATTTACATTTACAATGTTTTGTCTGTGAAGCTGTACTTCTAGTGCATCATACAATGCTCTTCCAATTTTCTGACCTTTCTTATCATGTTTTACATAAATAGATGTTTCCACTGCCCAGTTATATGCCGGACGCTCATGAAGCGGTCCAGCATATGTATATCCTACAATTTCACCATTATACTTTGCTACAAGATATGGGTACCGCTCCAATGTATGCGCGATCCGAACTGCAAATTCTTCTATTGTCGGTACCTCATATTCAAATGTAATTGCAGTTTCTCTTACATACGGAGCATAAATGGCAAGCAACTTTTTTGCATCTGCAATCTGTGCAACTCGAATACTCAAGCGTCCACTTTCTACCGGTTCCTCATAAAGTGTAATCCAATAGCG
>NZ_DBLYVB010000075.1:0-1944 GCF_057604405.1 Hominiventricola sp. | reverse complement strand
GCGGAAGCTTTTTCCTGCAAAAAACGGATTGACCTTAAGGGAAGGCTGATGCTGCCCGGTTTTGTGGATACACATATGCATATGCTGCATTATGCATTTGTGGAAAGATCTGTGAAACTGTTTGACTGCACAAGTGTTGAGGAAATGCTTGCTGCAGCAAAAAAAAGACTGGAGGAGAGTAAAGGTCAGAAGCTGACCTGGCTCTACTGCAGAGGCTGGAATGAGGAGCATTTTGATAAGCCGCGCTATCCGCATAAGGATGAGCTGGATGCACTCTCAACGGAAATCCCCATCATTATGGTGCGTGTCTGCGGGCATGTGGCTGTGTGCAACAGCTGTGGTCTGGAGCTTCTGAAAAAAATCCCGGAGTTTCCGGAGATTGAGAAGGAGGTTGATCTGGATACCGGACTTCTGAAGGAGAATGCAGTACAGTTTTATTCTTCCGTATTGGAAGCACCATCCCAGGAAGAAGTGGAAGGCTACATCAGATACAGTGCGAAGAAGCTGAATGAATGTGGATTTACAGGTGTACAGTCCGATGATCTTGCCTCCCTTCCGGGAAAAAACTGGCGTCGGATCATGGCCTCCTACAAGGCACTGGATGCTAGAGGAGAGCTGAGTATCCGCCATTATGAGCAGTGCCTTTTTGAGCGGGCGGAGGATGCGAAGGCTTTTATCGAGGAAGGATATCGTACCGGGCAGAGGGGAGATCACTTTACTGTTGGACCGATGAAGCTGATCCAGGATGGTTCCCTTGGTGCAAGAACAGCGGCCATGAATGAGCCTTACGAGGATTCGCCGGAAAATACCGGGATCATCACATTCAATCAGGATGAGCTTGACGATCTGTTTGCTTTTTTTGATCGGCATCAGATGCAGGCGGCGGTACACTGTATAGGCGATCGTGCCATGGATATGGTCATTGAGGCAGCTGCGAAATCTCCTTACCGGAAGGATAACAAAAAGGGCAGACATGGTATCGTGCATTGCCAGATCACCAATCCGCGTATTTTGCAGGGGATGAAAGACCAGGATCTGCTGGCATATATCCAGCCGGTATTTATCGATCTGGATATGAACACAGTGGAACCTGCCATCGGCGCACAACGTATGGATAAGGTGTATGCATGGAAGAGTATGCTAGATATGGGAATCCATACGTCCGGCGGCTCGGATGCTCCTGTGGTAAGCTTTGATGCAATGGAGAATATTTATTTTGCAGTTACCCGCAAAAATATCAGCGGTCAGCCACAGGAAGGCTGGATCCCATCCGAAAAAATATCCGTAGACGAAGCGGTGAAGCTTTTTACAAAAAACGCAGCTTACGCTTCCTATACAGAAGACGAGAACGGAACCATCGAAGTGGGAAAAAATGCGGACTTCGTAATTCTCGAGAAGAATATCTATGAGATCGACCCGGATGAGATCAAGGCCACGAAAGTGGATATGACAGTTCTTGGCGGTGAGATCGTTTATGAGAGAGAAGTAGAAGAATAGCGGCAGTATAAAAAGAAAAAAGTGAGAGGCAGAGTCTGAGTGGAGCAGGCTCTGCTTTTTTTGATTTCAGTAAAAATATAGAACAAGATGTATACCATAACGGTGAACAAAATTCGTCGAAGAAAGCAGTAACATTGTTACATGGAAAATATTGATTGAGAAACGAGGGTAAACTGGTTATAATAAAATCAAGAAATTTATAGTATTATCAGCAGAAAATGAGGTGATGATGTATGCCAAAGATTATGCAGGATTTAATTAAACAGTATGTGGAAGCGGTCATAAAAAAAGTGCCTGTCCCCGGCAAAAAACATAACGATATGGTAGAATGATTATGACAAATTTGAAGTTATAAGAAGTGGAAAAGGAGGACAAGTTAATGATAAAAAAAATAGCCATTGTACCCTATGTAACTAATGGGAGAAATTCACAGGTTGGACATGATGG
>NZ_DBLYVB010000074.1:0-1963 GCF_057604405.1 Hominiventricola sp. | reverse complement strand
AGTGTAGCTCCCTTGACGGAACGAAGTGACGAAACATTCACGGTCGGGCAGTTTTCTTCTGCCGACCGGGAGTGAAGCTCCGCAGGACGCACATACTCCCGATAGGAGAGTATAGAAGTGCGCCCTTAGTATAATAACTAAGGGAATAGGAACGCTCTCCTGAAA
Organism: Hominiventricola sp.; assembly: GCF_057604405.1. Classification (NCBI taxonomy): domain Bacteria; kingdom Bacillati; phylum Bacillota; class Clostridia; order Lachnospirales; family Lachnospiraceae; genus Hominiventricola; species Hominiventricola sp. Next base: position 1,798 of record NZ_DBLYVB010000074.1, on the reverse strand, counting down.
GATTTGCAAAATCAGTTCCTATTCCTATCAATCAGGCTCCCAACGCAACATCCATTTCATGAAATAGCTTTATAATCGTAACCAAACAGGAGCATGAACGGGTGCGCCCTTGGGAGGGCGGCAATTCCTGCTGCCCCATACCTGATGTATAGTCTGTTTATCCTTTCGGCTGCGTTTCATGATTTGGCTGGTTGGGAGCTTTTTTGCTATACCTATATTACGCGCTAGGCTGTGTCGTACCGATTGAGAAGGACATCCTGTAATAACCATAGGAAAGAAGGGTTACTGTGAAAAATGATAATCGCAAATATCTCTCCGTCGGAATTGATGTTGGTGCAGACTTCAGCCTGATGGCGATTGCGCTGCCCTCTCAGGAACTGCTAGGAAAGTCTTACCGGATTTTCCATAACAGCAAGCGCTCTCTGGATGGTGCCATTGACCGCATCTATTCTGTTATGGAACAATACGATCTGCCTGCCCGTATCTTCATGGAATCTACAGGCATTTACCATTTTCCTGTATACCACAAGATGAGAGAGGCTGGGCTGGATGCCTACGTCCTGAATCCACTGGTTACTCACGCCAGCAAGGATATTAACGTCCGTAATATCCACAACGACAAATTTGATGCACAGAAGATTGCACTGCTGGGTCTGCGTCCGGATTTGAAAACATCCATTGTGCCTAGCGATGATGTGGCAGCCATGAAAGCGATTCTTCGGGAATATTATGCAATGAAAAAGGAAACTTCCATGTACATCTGCCGGTTAAAAGACCAGCTTCGGCAGGTTTTTCCGCAATTTATTCCTGTGTTTTCCAAGGTCAACGGTGTTGCAGCCATGGCAGTTCTGTACGAGTATCTGACTCCGGACTCCATCCTGGCGGCTGGGGCAGATGAACTGGAGCGGTTCATGAAAACAGTCATCTCCAAAGGCCCTCTCCACATCCGAAAGAAAGCAGAGGCACTGGTAGAAGCAGCTCGGGACGCTCAGAATTTCGGCCATGGGAATACCGGCGTTTTTTATTTGATCCGGCACTACATAGAAATGATCCGTCTTTTGGACGCCCAGACGAAGCAGATTCTGACGCAGGTAAAAGTCCTTCTGAAGGAACAGAAAAACTCTCAGATGGCAAAACAGGTTCGCTTGCTCCAAAGCATACCGGGAATTGGCTTTCTTTCTGCTGTCACGCTGGTCTGCGAAATAGGAGACTTCTCTGCATTCAAACGGCCCAAGCAGCTTTTCGCATACTTTGGTCTTGATCCAGCCGTCAGGCAATCCGGAAATTTCAGCGGTGCCGACCTGAAGATGTCCAAGCGAGGCTCCCCATACGCCCGACGTTGCATCTATGTTCTGGCGATACAATCTGTCAGCCTCCGTGTGGACGGCACTGCGAAGAATCCGGTACTGAGATCCTTCTATGAAGAAAAGTGTAAAAGCAAGTCCAAGATGACGGCTCTGGGTGCTGTTATGCACAAAGTCTGCAATATCATCTTTGCCGTTCTGCGGGATGAACGTCCATTCGTTCTGATTACCCCGGAAGAACACCGGACAGCATATTTTTCTGCTTCAGTCAAAGCTGCCTGATTTCCGTTTTCCAAAATTTCAGAGGCCCGTACCGCCGAGCCTCTGTTTTACTGCGCTCATTTTCTTCTGAGAAAGAATTTCAATTTACTGCTTGATTTTTATTAGCAGGACTAGTTCCTAAAGGGATTTTATCAGTTCGCCAAACTGGAATTTATGTCAATGCAAACTCAATCTCATCAAGTTTATTTGTTATTGCGTTCTTTCTCCCTGTC
>NZ_DBLYVB010000073.1:0-1975 GCF_057604405.1 Hominiventricola sp. | reverse complement strand
TTACAGATCCCAAAGGCACTCTGATCGAGGAGTGCGGGAAGATGTTAGCAAAGGGACCGCCGAAGAGGGATAAAGATGGAAATGTCATCAAAGATAAATCCAGGAAAGTGGTATATGAGCCTTATGTGATTAAGGTTTTGAATACGATCAATTTTTCTAAATCCCTTCATTACAATCCATTTGCTTATATACGGTCTGAAAAAGATATCCTGAAGCTGGTGACAACAATCATTGTAAATACCAAAGGCGAAGGGGAAAAAGCTTCCGAAGATTTTTGGGTGAAAGCAGAGAAATTGCTGTATACAGCACTGATTGCTTTTATCTGGTATGAAGGTGATGAAGAGGAAAAGAATCTGAATACTCTTCTGGATCTTTTGAATGAAAGCGAAACCCGTGAAGAGGATGAAACTTACCAGAATCCAGTGGATATGATGTTCCAGGAACTGGAAGAAAGAGATCCGCAGCACTTTGCGGTCAGACAGTATAAAAAATACAAAATGGCCGCCGGCAAAACGGCGAAGTCGATTTTGATTTCCTGTGGTGCCAGACTTGCCCCATTTGATATCGCAGAGCTTCGTGAGATCATGTCTTACGATGAAATGGAGCTGGATAAGATCGGAGACAGGAAAACAGCCTTGTTTCTGATTATGTCCGATACGGATACCACATTCAACTTTGTGATTGCGATGTTGCAGTCACAGCTTTTCAATCTGCTTTGCGATAAGGCAGATGATGAATATGGTGGAAGACTTCCGGTGCATGTGCGTGTCATCGCTGATGAGTTTGCCAACATCGGACAAATTCCTCAGTTTGACAAGCTGATCGCAACTATCCGAAGCAGGGAAATCTCTGCTTCTATTATTTTGCAGTCACAGAGTCAGTTAAAGGCAATGTATAAGGATAGTGCAGATACCATTCTGGGCAACTGTGATACGACTTTATTCCTTGGTGGGAAAGAGAAGACCACATTAAAGGAAATGAGTGAGCTTCTGGGTAAGGAAACCATTGACCTGTATAACACTTCGGAGACGAGGAGTAATCAGAAGTCTTTTGGATTGAATTACCAGAAAACAGGCAAACAGCTGATGACAGAAGATGAGATTGCAGTCATGGATGGAGGAAAATGTATCCTGCAGATCCGTGGTGCCAGACCATTTTTCTCGGACAAATATGATATCACGAAACACAAAAACTATCGGCTTCTTGCAGATGAAAACGAGAAGAACCGATACAAAGTTGAGAAAGAGTTAAATCCGCAGTACACACCGAAATCTGAAGAAGAGGTGGAAGTAATTCATGTAGAACTGTCGGAGTAACCTTGGGAATGAACGAAAAATAATGAGGAAAGGAATAACTGACATTAGGTGCGCCGGCTTTTTAGTCGGTGTTTTTTCATTCCCGTAAACACCTGAAAAAAGTCAGTTTTGGTGAATGTATATGGCGTTTTTTAGCAGTGCAATTACAACTTTAAAAACTCTTGTAGTCGCAATCGGTGCAGGTCTTGGCGTGTGGGGTGTCGTAAACCTTCTGGAAGGATATGGGAATGACAATCCCGGCGCTAAGAGCCAGGGCATCAAACAGCTGATGGCTGGTGCCGGAATCATGCTGCTGGGAACTACCCTGATTCCACAGCTGGCAACATTGTTCTCTTAAGAGGAGTGGTAGATGAACACCATCATTGAGAGAATTACGGAAGCGATAAAGGATATCCTGATCGGGCTTATTAAGTCAAGTTTGGATAACATGTTCACGTCTGTCAATGAGCAGGTGGGAACCATAGCCGGGCAGGTGGGACAGACACCGCAGGGATGGAATGCAGGGATTTTTAATCTGATTCAGAATTTATCCCAAACAGTGATTGTCCCCATTGCGGGACTGATCATCACCTTTGTCCTTTGCTATGAATTGATCACGATGGTAACACAGAAAAATAATTTCCATGAATTTGAGACTTACAATATTTTCCTCTGGATCT
>NZ_DBLYVB010000072.1:0-2051 GCF_057604405.1 Hominiventricola sp. | reverse complement strand
TAACCTGCCGCTTGGTTCTTACTATGTGGTAGAAAAGACTGCACCGGAAGGATTCGTCCTGAACCATGACAGATCAGAAGTCGCATTTGTCTATGCCAATCGGGATACACCTGTGATCGAAGAGGAAGTGACGGTTGGAGATGATCGCCAGAAAGTTGCAATTCAGGTAGAAAAACAGGATGCAGAAAATGGTGCAACCGTAGCAGGCGCTGTCTTTGGTATCTATAACAAAGAAGATATCAAGGCAGATGGAAAAGTAATCGTGAAAGCAGAGACACTTTTACAGGAAATGACTTCTGATAATGATGGTCTTGCAGTATGTACGCTGGATCTGCCACTTGGACAGTATTATGTGAAAGAGTTAAAAGCACCGGCTGGATTTGTATCCTCTGATGAAGTTCTGAATCTGAATGCTTCTTACCAGGGACAGGATGTGAAGGCAGTAAAACTGAAAACTGTGAAAAAGAACCAGCCAACAACAGTTGAAATCACAAAATCTGATGTAACAACAGGTGTGGAACTGGATGGGGCAAAACTCACCGTTCTTGATAAAGAAGGAAATGTTGTGGATCAGTGGATTTCTGTAAAAGATCAGCCACATGTGATCAAACGACTGACAGTTGGAGAGGAATACACCCTTCGTGAGGAAATGGCACCTTATGGTTATCTGAAAGCAACGGATGTGAAGTTCACGCTGGAAGATACCGCAGAGATTCAGAAAGTAGAGATGAAAGATGAAGTACCGACAGGACTTCTGATCATCAATAAAAATGGAGAGTTTTTGGATAAAGTGACACTTCTGGACCATGTAAAAGGTACTGTGGAGCATCTCTTTGAATATGTAACTGGAAGTCTTACAGATGTAACTTTCGATGTATTTGCTGCGGAAGATATCAAAGCGGCAGATGGTGTCAGTGAAGATTATTTCAAAGCAGATGAAAAAGTGGGAACCATTACCACAGATTCCAATGGTATTGCACAGATGGGAGATCTTCCGGCTGGAAAATACTATGTGAAGGAAGTAAAAACAGCCCATGGTTATGTGCTGGACAAAGAGCCGAGATATGTTGACCTTTCCTACCGTGATCAGGACACACCAGTCATCACTTATGATGAGAAATGGCAGAATGCCCGTCAGAAAGTAAAGGTTACGGTTCTGAAGAAAGAAAAAGATACAGAACGTGTCCTTGCAGGTGGTGTCTTCGGTCTTTATACCAGTGAAGATATCAAAAATGCAAAGGGCGAGGTACTTCTTGAGAAAGACAGTCTGATCGAGCAGCGAGTAACGGATGAAAAAGGACAGATTACTTTTACGGCAGATCTTCCGGTAGACGGAAAATACTATGTGAAAGAGGTCTTTGCGCCGGACGGATTTGTTACAACAGATGAAGTACAGGAATTTACCTTTGAATATGCCGGAGAAGACCAGGCAGAAGTAAGCTACGACTTTACTTTTGAGAATCAGCCAACCACAGTGGAGCTGACCAAAACAGACCTGACAACAGGTGAAGAACTTCCAGGTGCACACCTGAAAGTGACGGATTCAGATGGCAACACCGTAGATGAATGGACTTCTACGGAAGAAATCCATGTGATCAAAGAACTGGTGGTTGGTAAGGAATACACCATGACAGAGACAAAACCGGCAGATGGATATGTCACTGCAGAAAGTATTACCTTTACAGTAGAAAATACAGCAGAGATTCAGAAAGTAGAGATGAAAGATGATGTGACAAAAGTTGAGATCAGTAAGACGGATATCACAGGAGAAACTGAGATTCCGGGTGCAAAACTGACGATTCTCGATAAGGATGATCAGGTAGTAGAGAGCTGGACTTCCACAGAGGAAACACACTATATCGAAAAACTGCCAATCGGTAAATATACCTTACGTGAAGAGCAGGCGCCGAAAGGATATCTTCTGACATCGGATGTTACTTTTGAAGTAACGGATACTGGAGAAGTCCAGAAAGTGGCTATGAAAGATGATACTGCCAAGGGAAAAGTGATTCTCAATAAGACAGATAAATCGTCAGGAGAACCACTGAAAG
>NZ_DBLYVB010000071.1:0-2157 GCF_057604405.1 Hominiventricola sp. | reverse complement strand
TTATATAATAGGAAAGTTCGACATTCGTCGAACTCTTGATAAAAAGAGCCCGCACAAAAGCGGGCATAGAAAACAGACGATAGATTAAAAGAAGTCGATGTAAAAACCTTCTTCAAATTCATCGTCATCGAGGTCATCATCATCGGTAAGAAAATAGTGCATATCCAAAAGGTCAGAGTCTGTCATGTTTTTGACCAGATTGGATGTCATTCCCTCTGGAGGATTCTTGCTGTATTTTTGTCTGAGTTCCTCTATAAGCTTTGCATCCATGGTTTAAATTCCTCCCTGTCTGTTAATAAGTTCAGTATGATACAGACAGGCAGAAAAATCAAGCAGAGCGGCATTTAGCTTTTGCCATGGCCCTTTCGTAAAGTTCTTGAAGAGGAACTCGTTTATGATTGTGATAGATTTCTACGAAAAGCATTTCTTTTTTGCAATGAGGACAATACAAGGGATCGTAACCAAAAGATAACAGGATGTCCTGCCTCCATTTGGTAAAACTTCTTATAAGAGCATGTTTCGATTTATGGACAATGACAGATTCTCTTCACGAGAATAATCCTGATAAAGAATTTGATGAACTGTGCTTTGCTGTCGACGACGACGGAACAAATATTCTTATAATCATTAATAAGGGTGAGATCACTGGTGCAGTTGACATTGACAATATCCCTGTGTGTTAGGATAGTTGTCAGTGAAAGATAATTACTTTTGCGGTAGTATGTAGCTATCACAGGAAGGGAGCTTTCGCTATGAACTATAGTCCAGAATTAAAGGATGCACTCCTCAGGAGGATGCTTCCACCAAACAATGAATCTATTACCAAGATATCCAGAGAAGAAGGAATCTCTGAACAGACACTTCGTAACTGGCGGGATAAAGCCAGAAAGGAAGGCTATGCTGCTCCTGGTACGGATGCGGTTCCTGATGACTGGAGTACACAGGATAAATTTTTAGTTGTTGTTGAAACAGCAAGTATGAATGAAACGGAACTTGCCGAGTATGCCCGTAAAAAAGGTCTTTATATCGAGCAGATCAAAGCCTGGAAAGATGCCTGCATGAATGCCAATGGTGGCATCGCTAAAGAAGCTTCCCGGCTTAACCGCGAACTTAAGGATTCTGAGAAAGAACGCAGAAAACTTGAAAAAGAATTACAGCGTAAGGAAAAGGCTCTTGCAGAAGCAGCTGCCTTACTTGTACTGTCAAAAAAAGCAAATGCGATCTGGGGGGATTCAGAGGACGAATGATCAGCGCCTCAGATCGCGAAAATGCTGTACTGCTGATCAATGAAGCCATTAAATCAGGAGCGTCTTGTAAAAAGGCATGTGAACGCCTCGGAATCACAGAACGGACTTTCTACCGTTGGAAACAGCGAAAAGCGGATACTGATTCCTATGAAGATGGACGTCCCCACGCAGATCATTCAAATCCCGCTAATAAGATACCCGCAGAGATACGCCGTGAGATCATAAACATCTGTAACAGACCAGAATATGCCAGCATGGCCCCCGGTGAAATCGTTCCGGCATTAGCCGATGAAGGTATCGCTGATTGTCAAGGTAGTTGTTGCAGACATGAATGATCTCAGAAAACTGGTCAGTGAATATGGAAAGATCGGATCGAATCTAAATCAGATCGCCAAGCATTTTAACAGCGGTGGCAGTCAGTCACGTGCTATAGAAAATGAAATCCACCAGTGCATCACGGACTTATTCCTATTGAGAAAAAGGATACTGTTTTATGAGCTGTAAGACGATCTATGTCATGATCAGCAGTTTCCTTTCAGAAGAAGAGAAGATGATCGTTGCCGCCCATGAATTAGGGCACATCATCCTGCATCGTTCCCAGCTGAAAATGGCTCCGATGCAAGATGATACACTCTACAATATGACGGATAATACAGAATACCAGGCCAATCTGTTTGCTGCCGATCTGCTGATTGAAGATGAGAAAATCGAAGATATGGTTCAGAACGAGGACCTGGATTATTTCGGACTCTGCAGTTCATTGAATGCGACTCCGGAACTAATGAGCTTTAAATTATACAGCCTGACAAAACGAGGCCAGGCTTATCATATGCCGATGGAGATTCAGAGCAATTTCCTGGCGAAATAAAGTAAATAAAGATCCTGTTCTATATATCATAGTATGAACAGG
>NZ_DBLYVB010000070.1:0-2238 GCF_057604405.1 Hominiventricola sp. | reverse complement strand
TTAAATGAATTTTTAAGTCAGGAAGAACTACAGGAATTCACCGAATACATTACAGGACAGTACAGTGACGGTTGGGGTGAAGGATTTGAGCAGAGGGATATAAAGGTGGATGGTGGAACGCTGAATGTGCATTTTTGGCATCCAGATATGGAACAGCCGAAAATGTATGAAAAGAAAACAGAGCAGATTCCGACAAAGCCTGAGAAACAACGTCCCAAGTTACAGTTCCTTGGACATGATGGGAATATTTTTTCCATTATGGGCGATGCCTCAACTCTTTTGAAAAAGAATAAACAGACAGCAGAAGCAAAAGAAATGTGTAAAAGGGTATTGGAAAGTGGGGACTATTACAAAGCACTTTTGATTATCAGCGAATATGTGGAAACTGAGTTGAGTCCACCACCAAAAGAAAATAGGAAGGCAAAGAAGAAACAGCAGCCGGAACGGTGAAAGGAGAGAACGTGAGTAAGTATAAGATTACAGAGATTGAACATCCGAAATATCCATGGCTCCATCGAATACAGGCGGTGTCAGATGTGAATGAGAAAGTACCAAAAGGAACACTGGGCGGTTTTATAGAGAATGAAAACAATCTGTCACAGGAAGGGACTTGCTGGATTTATGATGATGCAATCTGTTGTGAAAACGGTGAGGTAAAGGAAGAGGCTGCACTTTATGATGGCAGTCTGGTCAGAGGTTATGCTGTTGTTACCGGAGATACTACTTTTTATGACAGAGCAGTTGCGAAGAGAGACTGTTATATCTGTGGCGGTGAGATAAAGGAAAATGCGGTAATCAGTGGAAAAGCATTTATTGATACGGTAGGAGTAAATGCACCTGTTATCGGTGGAGAAAGCCATGTGTATGGAGAAGTAAGAGGAAATATCTATATCAAAGGGGATATTTTCCCTTGGGATATATTTAATAACCACACAAAAGATATGTTCTTATATGAAAATGGAAAGTGGAGTGCTTTTTCTGTTCCTGAGAAACTGAAACCGCCACAGTCCTACCAGAAAAGACAAACAAAGAAGAAAAATCAGCCGGAACGCTGAGAAAAGAAAGGATGATGCCTATGACAAATGGCCTGAGTTTGGAAGAACTTATGAAAGAGGGAACATACCCAGAGGAATATGCTGAAGGGGAAAACTGGAAAATATTACATGGAGATACATTAAAACTGGTCAAAGCATTCCAGCCGGGAATCTTTGATGCAGTCATTACCGATCCACCGTATGCGTCCGGTGGAACAAAGCAGAATGAAAGAAATCGTACTACAAACCAGAAATACAGCAGTATGAGTGCTGCAAATGCACTTCCGGATTTTGATGGGGACAATAAAGATCAGAGATCATGGACACACTGGATGGCTGAGTGGCTTTACGATGTGCGGAAAGCCTGCAAGAAAGGAGCTCCGATCTGTCTGTTCATTGACTGGCGTCAGTATCCATCAATTACCGATGCATTGCAGTGGGCAGGATGGATTTGGCGAGGAACAGCGGTGTGGGATAAGGGAAACTCCCGTCCACAGAAAGGCCGTTTCCGCCAGCAGGCTGAATACATTGTGTGGGGCAGTAATGGACCGATGCCAATCAACCGTCCGGTATCTTGTCTGCCGGGAGTCTTCCGATATGGAAATCCGCAGAACCGGATTCATGTGACAGAGAAGCCGTTGCAGCTTATGAAAGATGTCATCCAGATTTGCGAACCGGGAGGTCTGATCCTGGACCCGTTTGCCGGAGCAGGAACGACTGTCCTTGCAGCGGTTATGACAGGCTATCGTGCAGTAGGAATTGAGGTAACAGATGCCTACTACAAACTGGGAAGTGACAGAGTGAGAATTGCATTAGAAGCAGAGCAGAAAGAGGATGAAAAGTAGCCGGGATGTCCAATTGGACATCTTGTTTTTTATAGAGAAAATACTTGGCATCCAACTGGATGCAGGAAGGAGATGGAGCGTATGGAACAGGCGCTGGCTTATGTGTGCTGTTCAGCAGAAGAAAGTCGGGTAAAAGTGCAGAAATATTGCAGAAAAATCTATGAACTTGGGTATGTACCAATCTGTCCGAGATTTGTATTCTCACCATTTTTGGAAGAATCCGATGCAGAAGATATGCAGGGATATGGAAGAATGTCCCATATCCTTTTGCGGAGATGCCGGATGGTAGTCGTATGTGGGAAAGAAGTGACAGGAACAATGAATACCGAAATCAGTATGGCAGACAGACTCCATATCAT
>NZ_DBLYVB010000069.1:0-2511 GCF_057604405.1 Hominiventricola sp. | reverse complement strand
CTGGTATTAACAGGGCTGCATACACCTTCCAATATTATCGGAATGTCTCTGTTATATCTGCGCATCATTTTCTATGGAATCCCCGCCACAGCAGCCTATAATATGTTTGCCTCTGCTCTAAGGGCTATGGGAAACAGTAAAACACCGCTGACCGCAATGATCATCGCATCTGTGCTGAATGTCTCACTGGACATCCTTTTTGTGGCAGGCTTCGGATGGGGTGTGGCAGGAGCAGCAATCGCAACTGTGATCGCACAGAGCTTCTCCGCTGTTTACTGTTTCCTGATTTTACGCAGAATTGATATCGTTCATCTGACCAGAGCAGATTTTATGCCTGCCTCCGGCATGAATGCCCGCCTGATGAAGCTTGGTATTCCTGTTGTATTTCAGAATATCATCATCGGTGTGGGCGGTCTGGTAGTCCAGTATGTGATCAATGGCTACGGTTTCCTTTTTGTAGCAGGATTTACAGCTACAAACAAGCTTTATGGTCTGCTGGAAATGGCTGCTATTTCCTATGGATATGCCATCGTTACCTATGTGGGTCAGAATCTGGGAGCCAGAAAGATTGACAGGATCAGAAAAGGCGTCCGCAGCAGTATGCTGCTTTCCCTGCTTACCTCACTGATCATTTCTGCTGCCATGTTTTTATTTGGAAAAAATATTCTCTCACTTTTCATCTCAGGTGAACCGCAGCAGACACAGGAGGTACTGGCAATTGCTTTTAAATACCTTTCTATTATGGCTGCCATGCTCTGGGTTTTGTACTTCCTGTACGTGTACAGATCTGCACTTCAGGGGCTGGGAGATACCTTAATGCCTATGGTAAGTGGTATGGCTGAATTTGTCATGCGTATCAGTGCTGCACTAATCCTTCCCCATTTTATCGGACAGGACGGTATTTTCTTTGCAGAGATTGCAGCATGGAGCGGAGCCACTGTGATCTTATGCATCAGCTATTATGTACGGATGCATAAATATCATTAAAACAAAACAGGGAGCTGTCGGTAAATAACGTTTTTTAGAGCTGACAGCACCAAACAAAAATATCCTGACAGTTACAGAGCTTTCTGGCTCTGCAACTTGTTCAGGATATTTTTATTTTGATAAATACTTTCTGTTTTTGGCCGCAAAAAATCCTTGTTTGGATTTTTTCAGCCGCATTTTTTTCTAGGCAGTTTTTCCTTCAAATTTTCTCAGTTTTTCGTATAAAAAACGATGATATTTATTTATATTTCTTCCAATAGCATACAGCATGAATTCTTTATATACCTTATCTGCCGAACGGTAATTAAAACGCCGGAAGTTCTCATTTTCCTTGATATCTCCAAAATGTCCTTCCGTCTGAATGGAACGTGTCTGGCGTTTCAGGATCCCGCGTTCACTCTGGATATTGGCATGCGATCTTTCTTTCAGTTCCTCCCATTGTTCATTGATCTTCATGACTTTGTTCTTTTCGGCATCTTTTTCCGCATCATACTTATACAGACAGCGCGCTTTATGTTCACATCCGCTGCAGTCTGCACAACCATATACCTCAAAGGTCTGTGTATATCCATCCTGCTCTTTGCTCTCTGTCCTGAGATGCCGCAGTTCACGTCCGTCATGGCAGATATAGAACTGTTCATCTTCAAAGATCCCTGTCCGCATGTTGTAATATTTACTGATATCTTCTGAATAAGCGTGTGTTTTTCGCTTTTCATGATCCTGCAGTTTTATATAACTGGATATTTCATTCCGTTTTAAATAAAGCAGATTTTTTTCACTACAGTACCCGCTGTCCGCAGTTACTTCTTCCAGAATACTCCCGAAAGCATTCTTATGTTTTTCAAGGACCGGGATCAGGGTATTATAATCGGTGCGGTCGCTGCTTACATATCCATGTACGATAAAATAATTCTCTACCGCGATCTGAACATTATATGCTGGCTTTAACTGTCCGTTCAGCATGTGATCTTCTTTCATACGCATAAAAGTCGCTTCCAGATCTGTTTTGGAATAACTGTTTCTGTCTTTTCCCATGATCTCAAAGCATTCTTTATATTCCATCAGTCGTTTTCCGCATTGTTCCAGTTCCTCATGCAGCTGTTGAAGTGCAGGTTTTCTTTTTCCTTTTCCGTAAACGAATTCGATTCCCTCGTTGTCTGCGATCATCGTGAGATTGTTCTGGAGTTTCCGTATTTCAAGCGGTGAACAGTTATCGATCTCTATAATACGGTTATTTGAAAGCTTTTTATGTTTTACAAGCTTTCGTTTTCTGTTCTTTTCGATCACTTCCCGGACTTTATCCATCCCTTCGATCACAAACATCTGTGCATTTCCCAGCTCGTACTTTGTTCCATAATCATTCTCCTGCAAAAAAGAATTATATTTTTCAAAAAGCTGGTCGATAGAGTCCAGAAGTCCTGCCAGATGGTAATTGATGCTTCCGCGCCATACAAAAGTATAACGGTTCGCATTTGCCTCTATCTTTGTACCGTCAATAAAAAGTTCTTTTAATGTGACCAGCCC
>NZ_DBLYVB010000068.1:0-2582 GCF_057604405.1 Hominiventricola sp. | reverse complement strand
TGAGCGCCTATCTGCGGAAAATGGCTGTGGACGGCTATGTGGTGCAGCTGGATTTGCCGGAACTGAAAGAACTGGTATCCCTGCTGCGCCGGAGCAGCAACAACTTAAACCAGCTGACCCGCAAGGTGCATGAGACCGGGCGGATTTATGATGTCGATTTGGAGGATATATCCCAGCGGCAGGAACAGTTATGGGACGGAGTTAAAGAGATACTGACGCAACTCTCCAAACTTTCGTAACCGGGACAAATACCCCATTTGCGGAGGGAGGAACGGCGTTTCTTCGCCGCGCCTTCCTCCGCTTTTTCTTTTTGCCCGTATCCTTGCCTTTTGGCTGTGAGACAGGGATAATGGAATCAGGAACGGGAACTGTGATTTTGAGAGGAGGCATAACAATGAGGGCATTGGTATTTTTGTTGAAACTGCTGTTGAAGATCGTGATGGTTCCGGTGATTCTGGCGCTGACCCTGTTCGTTTGGATTTGTGTGGGGATCGTCTATGTCTCCGGTCTGGTGCTGGGGCTTATCAGCATGATGGTTGCACTGTTGGGTGTGGCGGTTCTGCTGATCTGTTCCCTGCAAAACGGCATTATCCTGCTGGTGATGGCATTCCTTATTAGTCCCTATGGTCTGCCGATGGCTGCCATCTGGCTGCTGGGCAAGGTGCAGGACTTGAAGTTTGCCATTCAGGATTTGGTTTATGGATAAAATGCGCGGTCACAAAAAATGCCAGACAGTGTCTGTTAAATTGCTATATTTACTTCCGTGCCACATTCGTGTATAATAGTAGCACGAAAGGAAGTGATGAATGTGACCAAATCAGAACGGTTTGAGCAGTTAGACAGACTTCTGACCGAGCATGATGGGATGCTGCAAACCGCACAGGTAATCGCCAGCGGAATTGTAAAACCCATTTTTTATGAATATGTCAAAGAGAAAAATCTTCAGCAGGTTGCTCACGGAATTTATGTCTCCGAGGACACCTGGATTGATGCGATGTTTCTGTTACATCTGCGATGTGGTCAGGCAGTATTTTCCCATGAATCGGCGCTATTTTTCCATGACCTGACAGACCGGGAACCATCTCCATACGCTATCACGGTGCGCAGAGGGTACAGCACCACTCGCTTAAAGGCAGAGGGGCTTTCTGTTTACACCATCAAACCAGAACTATATGAGGTAGGGTTGACAACTGGCCAAACACCTTTTGGGCATACGGTTCCTATCTATGATATGGAGCGCACCATCTGCGATCTGCTCCGCAGCCGGAACAACATGGAGACACAGACTTTTCAAGGAGCGCTAAAAATGTATGCCAGAAGAAAGGACAAGGATCTGCGGACTTTGATGCGGTATGCCGGTATGTTCCGGGTTGAAAAAATTTTACGGCAGTATTTGGAGGTGCTTTTATGATAAAAACAGCAAGGCAGCTAAAAGATTTGATTCGCAATCTTTCCAGAGAAAAATCTGCGGATGCACAGCTTTTAATGCGAAACTATATGATGGAGCGTTTTCTGGAGCGTATTTCCCTTTCTGAATATCGTGATAAATTTATTCTGAAAGGCGGGATGCTGGTAGCGGCAATGGTTGGACTGGATGCCCGTTCCACGATGGACTTGGACGCTACTGTAAAAGGAGCCAATGTTAATGTAGAGGACATCGAGAACCTGATTTCTGCTATTGTGAGTGTGCCGATTGATGATGGCGTCAAATTTCAGCTGAAAAGCATTTCAGAGATTATGGATGAAGCGGAGTATCCTGGGATTCGGGTCAGCATGACTACAACCTTTGACGGTGTGGTGACACCTTTGAAGATTGACATTTCCACAGGGGATGCCATTACCCCAAGGGAGGTACGCTACTCTTTCAAGCTGATGCTGGAAGATCGCTCCATTGACATTTGGGCATACAATCTGGAAACCGTTCTGGCTGAAAAGCTGGAAACAATCATCACCAGAACCACCACCAACACCCGCATGAGAGATTTCTATGACATTTATATTCTGGATCAGCTCCACGGGAACACATTGAACCGGCAGACGCTCCATGATGCGCTGCGGGCCACTGCCCACAAACGCGGGACAGAACAACATCTTGCAGAAGCTGCCGAAGTTTTTGAAGAAGTGGAAAATAGTCCGGTGATGCAGAAACTTTGGGAATCGTACCGTAAAAAATTTTCCTATGCGGCAGATCTGGAGTGGAACATCATCATGGGGGCGGTTCGCAGTTTATATGCGCTCAGTGAAAAGGAATCGAGCCTATGAAGAAGCATGGACATTATTGTAAAGTCTGCGGAGAATATAAGGCTAACGAAAAATTTTCCGGCAAAGGTCATGCGGCGCACATCTGTAAATCCTGTGCTTCTTTATCGCCGGAGAAACAAGCGGAGCAAATGACAGTAAACCGCTTACTGAATCTCCCTTGGCGGTTATCAAAGGAGCAGATTTCCTGGCTGAAAAACCGAATGAAAGATAAGCGCCCGGAAGTTCGTGCACTGGCAAAAGAACAATACGAGATGAGGTTTCCTCCGAAGCGGTTAGAGGACATCGAGGACGATTTTATAGAATAGCAAAAGCGGTCTGCA
>NZ_DBLYVB010000067.1:0-2599 GCF_057604405.1 Hominiventricola sp. | reverse complement strand
GCGGAAAATTTCGAGAAACAGGCAGAAAAGGCTACATCACAGGCCAAATCATCCAAAACTCCAACAGTACCGGCTGAATCAAAGGAAGCCAGGGAAAAACGTGAAAAGATGGAAAAGCTCCTCAAGAAGGCTGATGATGCAACTGCCGCAAAAAGGTTCTCCGAAGCAATGACATGGCTGAAACAGGCACGGGTGCTGGCTCCTACAGAAAAACAGAAGGATATTGACGAAAAGATGCAGGAAGTACAGAAACAGGCCAGTGCAGGAAGCCTGTTCGGTATGGTAGAGGAACCGGCGCCGGTAATTCCCCAACCACAAGGCAATATGAACGGTCAGTCACAACCAGGTATGCAAACAAGCATATTCCCGGAGCAACAGACACATACTATGAATCCTGAACCTGTCATGCAGCCTGCTCCACAGCAGATTCCACAGGAAATGCCTCAACCGGTATATGGAACGAACGGAGCATATATCCAACCTGCTCCAAACCGCCCCGTAATGCAAGGAACAGGTATGCCACAAGGAACTACAATGCAGCCCTATCCGCAGCAGCCGGCTTACCAGCCTGAGGCGGCTCCTTATCCACAACAACAGGTACGGCAGCCGACAAACGGCCATATACCGAACGGAACGGCACAGGTACAAAACGGAAACGGACGGGAATACCAGACTGCACCGGCTACCCATGAGACATTCTGCTTCGATCCGGAAGACGAAAATGACAGGGAGCTTCTAAGAGAGGACCCGTATGCGGAATATCCTGATTTTCCGGCTGAATACCGGATGAAGGACGAGGCACAGGTAGAAATGGTATACTGCTGATATATAAAAATAAATGACTTATAAAACCAATAAACAATAAACAATATGGCACTGGAAATTAAAGGAATGAAAAGAGTATTCAAGATGAAGAAGAACAGTCAGGAGATCGTACTGGACGATCCGAACGTAAACATGTCTCCGGCTGAAGTGATGGACTTCTATTCAATGAACTATCCGGAACTGACCACCGCAACCATACACGGACCGGAAATCGAAGACGACCGGGCGGTATATGAATTCAAGACAACCATCGGAGTGAAAGGGTAAGGACATGAAAAAAGGACAACGTAAAGACAAGAAACCATGTACACAACTTACGGAACGGGCTTTGGAAAATTTAGCCAGACTTATCATATCGGAACTCGAAAATACGGACATAAGCCGGGGCATCAGAAGCAGGAAGAAAAGAAAACTCCCTCCAGCAGAAAGCCTCATGGTTTTCTGAACACGAGAATACCTTCCATCGCTCCTGACCTGTATGTGGAGAATGACAGGGATGTAACGGTAAATGTCACCACCAAAGAGAATCTTGATTTCCTGTACCGTTCAGCCATGAAGTATGCGCAGCTCCTGGATGTGGAGCTGCCATACCATCCTACAGGCAGGACTTCCATAAGAGAAAAAATATGCCTGCTATATAATGCGCTAGATTCCATAGTATCTCATCATGTAAATCTGGAACTTATTGGTGACAGGCTCCAGTTCTGCATCTACCATTTCCATGAATGGCCGGATTATACGCTTTTCTTTATACCGATAGACTTTACGGAAAGGCTGCACGGTGAAATTAAAAAGATTACACTGGAGTTCATCAGAAGGTTCATCAAGTATCACAGGATGATGGATATAACCGATACCCCTTATTTTGAGATGTCGGAAGTCTGTATCGATTATGTGGACTTTGAACAGATTGATGAGGAAGAGAAAAAGGATTTGTACAGAAAGGAAAAGCTTTTCAGGTCATATGAGAAAGGGAAAATCCACAGGAAGCTGTGCCGGATGCACTCCAGAGCTTTCTGTAGGAATCTGGAAGAACATATCAGCAACTGTAATCCTTCCAGCAATAAGGAAAAAAGACTTTTGGAACTGATTACTGAAGGGATGTCCCTGATTGCAAAAGACAGTCCTCATATCTTGAATTATGACTATGACTATGCAAGCGAAAAGGAAAGGGATTTCGAACCGCCACCGCTCGAATATCAGATTCTGCTTACATATTCCATTACGGATACGGTTACCAAAGACATGGAAAGCTGTTTCAGTACTGACTGTCAGGAGACATATAACCAGACTCCCGTATCATTTACCTTCATCACACCGGAAACTGAAAAACTGTTCAGACCAGAGAATTATCCGGAACAGTTTTCAAAATGGTTTGAGAAATTTGTAGAACATGTTACCTATAATTTATAAACATCATGAATGAACTGACCCAAAACATACAGAAAATGATGGTGCCGAAAGCTGCTATCATAGCCTACAAATATGAAGACAGAAGAAATTCTGACACCAGGTACTTCATAGAATTGCGTCCCATCGGGAAAAGCGGACAGATGGGGGCAGGTATCCCTGTCACATACGAATTCATGAATACCCTGCTGGAATCCTATACGGAGGAAATGAGCGGGATACCGGCAGGCAGAGTCCCCGAAAACATGCTGGCCTGCAATCCGAGAAAAGGACAGGAAGAATATATCTGGTACAATCCGCCCGGAAAGAGACAGATGTTCTTTCACAAGGATCTCAATATACAGGACGGCATGTTCAATCTGCC
>NZ_DBLYVB010000066.1:0-2658 GCF_057604405.1 Hominiventricola sp. | reverse complement strand
TACACCCTCACATTTTTCCATTAGGGTCAGTTCCTCCAGATTGGGATAATCTCGCAGGAAGGACAGATTCACCTTCCGCTCTCCCGTCACAGACAGACACCGTACCGCATCTGGTTTTAGTCCATTCAGATCAATCTTTTCTCCGCCGCGCCAGAAAACTGCGGTGCAGTATGCCTGTTCCATTTTGCTTCTCTCCTTATTCTGCTAATGTGATTCAAAATTAGTATCCGGTCTTTGGAAATATACAACATGGTCTACATCTTCCATGTATTCCAGCATTTCATCTGTACTATGCTGAATCTTGTATTCCAGTTCATTCTCTGTCAGAGGAATCACCTGATAAAAACCGACCCAACTTCCATCTGAGAGCTTACAGACGGCAGCACCCTCCGGCGCATCCTGTACGCCTAAAAGAACACACCCTGCCAGCAATGTATTGTCTGCGTATGGTGTTCCGTTTTGAATAGAATGCCCATAGCCCAGCCAAGTGCTTTCTATGATTGGAAACCTCGCTAAATAGCGAAGCAACTCTACTGGCCAATTTTCTTGGCTTTCCTTACTTTCAGGGTTCCACTCAGGCGGAAGGCACATCATCAGTTCTATCCGAGAGGGAAGGCCATCCTCTTGGTATTCACTTGGGATCTTCATCGAAAACGCACCCATGCCTGTGGTTACCAAAGTATAATAGTTATGTTCCTCATGGGGCGGAATGATGGAGACATCAACATGAATATCTTCGCTGAAAAACTCATGAACCACTGTTGTGGCTTTTCCAAAATATTTTTCGATATGGTTGTCCAATCGTTCGAGTTCATCGGGACTATATAATGCTGGATTCTCCAAATACTTTCCAGTAATCATTGATCACACACCTTACTTCTTTTCTCGGCTTACATCATCAACACCAGTAATCATCAAATTCTTACCAAAACAGTCCTATTGTACTCATGCCAGTTCCGCATCCAGAATCTGCAACTGTTTTCCTTTATCATTCACATAGTAAAGTGCAATGTAGTCAATGCCGTCCCGTTTGACCTGCTCCCAGGGCATCCGCTCACCGTTAACCAGTTCCACGGTATCAGCCTCGTCTACCTCGAAGCTCTCTTTTTCATCCTCATAGTCGATATTGTAGCCCAGTTCCAGCACCAACTTGGAGGCAGGGATCTCATACCGCTGGAGGGGGCGATGCGCCAGCTGGGCTGGATTGTGTTCATCGCAGAACATATTATCATAACCATGCTGCCCACCGTCGAAGATGACGAACTCCTCGCCGCTCTCTGGGTCGCGGGCTGCCACCAGTCCGGGGGTCTCGCCTCTATCTATGATATAGGATTGGGACTCTCCCTTCACTGTGAGCAATTCTCCGTAATACCACACTTCCAGCAGTTCATTTCCGGCAGAGGAGCAGAGGGTCACGGTGGGCAGGCGCTTTTGTTTTCGTTCTTTGACATGGCCCTCCAGCCAGGTAGGGATTTGGGGAAAGGAATCCCGTTTCTTCTTTTTTCGTGGTGATGCCTGTGTATCGTTCCACGGCTCCATATCCAGAATGATGATCCATCCGCTATAATCGCTGTACTTCATTGTGGTGTGCGCCCGGATATAATCCTCCCCCCAGAGGGCCACATCCGCCTTACTATACCAGGTAGTCTGCGTTACACCATCCTCATTGGTAACATCGCAGCAGAGGTAATCTTCTGCTTTCCCGTTTCTCAACGCTATCATACGAAGAATTTCGGTATCTTCCGGGGTGACTTCACGAAAGTTCATTTTTAATGCCATAGGGGAGCCTCCCTGTATTAAAAGGTGTCGTAGCCAACCTTCGGACTTGGCACGAACTGCTCGTCAAAGGACACATTGAGATAGAGTTCCCCAGCCGGAGAGTCCCCAGTATCGTAGCAGAGGGAAAATGTCCCGTAGCAGCCGGACTTGTCTATCGTGATGTCGGTCAGGGGCAGATCGGGGATGTCCTCATCATCAGGGAATTCTTTCTGTAAGATCTCGTGGGCCTGCCGGTCCAGCTCATCCAGTTCCTGAGCTAATCGCTCCCAGAAGGGCATTGCCAGAATCTCTGCCTCGGTATAATCATTGCAGTTGATATGCAGTTCCTTATCTGCCCGGTGAGCCGTAAAGTAGACCCCGCAACTCATTACCTCCCAGTTATCCGCATTCCATAAAGATAAGAGTTGATCTTTTGTCATTTGTGTTCTCTCCTTATTCCTCAAACTCGCCCTCAATCATTCCATTAAGATATTTTCCGGGATCAGCAATAAATTCCTCCCATTTGGCTAACGGATGAAACTCCTTATGCTCAATGTCCAGATACCAGAGTTTCTTATCTCTGGGACTCCACAGCAGCAAATAGTCGCTGTAATTGTCCATTTTCGCCATAAGGGAGAGCAACTTTTTCCGTTTCCAGGTCATCTCCTGTAAATCCATGTAGGGGTACAGTTCCGCCCATTTCACCAGTTCCCGCTCTGGAAATTCCAGACGCAAGGGGCCGGTCTTTAAGTATTCCACCAGCTTGGCAGGCAGCTTGTAAGGCATGAGTTGACGCGCCTTTTCCTGTTCGTTATGCCATTCCTCCGGCTCCAGAGCTTTTAAGTAGGCGGCCATTTCCTGATTTTTGTTCTGTACTGCCACGGTGTAGGGCCGGTCACC
>NZ_DBLYVB010000065.1:0-2690 GCF_057604405.1 Hominiventricola sp. | reverse complement strand
CTACTCACAGGCATTCGCCCGATTTGTACAGTGTGAAGAAGCCCTCAGTACCTATGGACTGCTGGGAAAGCACCCGACCACGGGCGGCGTTATTGCTTCCCCGTTTGTGCAGATGAGCCAGACATTTCAGAAACAGGCAAATTTGCTCTGGTATGAGATTTTCGATATTGTGAAACAGAACTGCACGACCAAATTTGACGGCACACCGCAGGATGATTTGATGGAACAGCTTCTGAGCAGCAGAAAGTGAGGCAGCATGAAAGCAGATACCCAGTTCTGGCGTGATCTGAAAGCCAATCGCCAGAAGATGACCAAACAGCAATACAGAACCATTAAGGGACAGGCGGTCAGCGGAAAAGTGCTGGACGCCAGAAAAGGCTTACAGAAAGTTTTGAAGCGGAGGAATGGAGCATGACCACAACTACAGAATTTCAGCTTGTTGACATCAACAAGTTAGTACCCTATGCCAATAACGCCAGAACGCACAACAAAGAACAGATCCTGAAGCTTCGCTCTTCTCTGCGTGAGTTTGGCTTTGTGAATCCGGTCATTATCGACCGGGAATACAATGTGCTGGCTGGACATGGACGCATCATGGCAGCAAAGGAAGAAGGTATTGCAGAAGTCCCTTGTGTATTTGTTGACCATCTGACAGAAGCACAGAAGAAAGCATATATCCTTGCTGACAACCGGATGGCATTGGATGCAGGCTGGGACGAAGAACTGCTGTCTGTAGAAATGCAGGAATTGCAGGAGCTCGGCTTCGACCTTTCCATGACCGGATTTGATGAAAAGGAACTGACAGACCTGCTGGGCGTAGATGCAGGCAGCGAGGCAAAAGAGGATGATTTTGACCTTTCTGCTGCCTTGGAAAAGGCAGCTTTTGTACAGCGTGGCGATGTATGGACCGTTGGCAGACACAAGCTGATGTGCGGTGATGCAACATCTGCGGAGGATGTATCTGCTCTTATGGGAGATACGAAAGCAAATCTCATTCTGACCGATCCCCCATATGGAGTTTCTTTCAAGAGTGCCAGCGGTCTGACCATACAAAACGACAGCATGAAGAACGAAGAGTTTTATACATTCCTGCTGTCCTCCTTTCAGCGAATGGCGGAGCATCTGGAAAAAGGCGGTTCTGCCTATGTATTCCATGCAGACACCGAAGGGCTGAATTTCAGAAAGGCTTTCATTGATGCCGGATTTCATCTTGCAGGCTGCTGCATCTGGGTAAAAGACAGTCTTGTGCTGGGACGCTCGGATTATCAGTGGCAGCATGAACCTGTGCTGTATGGCTTTATGCAGAATGGCAAGCATCACTGGTATTCCGACCGTAAGCAGACGACCATCTGGCATTTTGACAAGCCGAAACGAAATGCCAATCACCCCACCTCCAAACCGCTGGACTTGCTTGGCTATCCCATCGGCAATTCCACGCAGGAAAATGGCGTGATAATGGACACCTTTGGCGGCAGCGGTTCTACCTTGATGGCATGTGAGCAGATGAACCGCATCTGTTACACCATGGAACTGGATGAAAAATATGCCTCGGTGATTCTTCGCCGATATGTGGAAGATACGGGAAATGCCGATGGTGTGTATGTTATCCGTGACGGAAAGCAGATCGCATATTCTGAACTGGTGAAGGAAGTGGAACTTCCCGATGATTAAAATTCTCTGTGCAGATGCCTTGGAAGGATTGCTAACACTTTCAAATGACAGCGTTTCCATGTGTGTCACAAGCCCACCTTATTATGGCTTGCGGGATTACGGCAATGCTGGTCAAATTGGAATCGAAGATTCTCCAGAACAGTATATACAAAAGCTGATTGCTGTATTTCGAGAAGTACGGCGAGTGCTTCGACCAGACGGAACTTTGTGGCTGAACATCGCCGATAGCTATGCCGGAAGCGGAAAAGGAATCGGTCGAAAGCCTACACATTGTAAGCATTCATATCAAATTCCAGCGGACAGTGCTGCGGCTGCTATGCCAACTACATGGAATGCTATCAAACCAAAAGATATGATTGGAATTCCATGGATGTTGGCGTTTGCCCTTCGTGCAGATGGTTGGTATCTCCGTTCGGACATTATCTGGAACAAGATCAACTGTCTGCCAGAAAGTGTAAAAGATCGTCCCACAAAGTCTTATGAACATTTGTTCTTGTTTGCAAAATCTAGCCGGTATTACTACAATGCAGCAGCAATTATGGAACCCGCAGCGGAAAGCAGCCTAAAACGATACGCTCGTGGTCGCTCTGGTCGAAACAAGTATGGCAGATTTTCGGAACAGGGCATCAATGGGACAGATTACAACGAACGAATGCAGGGAAAAACCATGCGAAACAAGCGAGATGTCTGGAATATCAGCACCAACTCTTACCGCATGGGAGAACATTTCGCTATGTTTCCGGAGCAATTGGTAGAACCCTGTATTTTGGCAGGCTGTCCAGAAGATGGTGTGGTTCTTGATCCGTTCTTCGGAAGCGGAACTACTGGTGCAGTTGCCAAGCGACTGCATCGGCAGTGTATCGGAATTGAACTGAATCCGGTCTATTGCAAAAAAGCAGAAGAACGGATCGCATCTGTCTGATTCTCACAAATGACAGCCGAAACATTCTACACATCTCACAGTTGCTATCTGTGGGAAAAAGAGTTAACATATGTACTGCCGAAAGGCAAATCACCGA
>NZ_DBLYVB010000064.1:0-2788 GCF_057604405.1 Hominiventricola sp. | reverse complement strand
ACTTCGTCAAAAACTTCTTCAGCCTGGTTAAGATACTTCTCCGATCCCCGTTTATGAGCAGTTGCCAGAAGCGCATCATGTAAAATTTTCGGGTTCAGCGTGGTTCCATGCAGCTGTTCTAAAATGTAAATATCGTAGAAATCTCTCATGCGGGTATTGGTTGTGGTTCTGGTAATAATGGTTTCCAGTTTTTCTGCCAGCACAGTTTCTAAATTATAAGCCCAAATATCAATGGAGCGATCTTCCAGCATAAGTTTGAATGAATACCGAACCTCTCTTGGAGTGATTGCATCTCCCGTAGAAATATCAATTTTCAAAGGGGTCACTACACCATCGAATGTTGTACTCATGCTGACACGAATCCCCGGATACTCTGCTTCATCCATAATCTCCGAAATACTTTTCAGCTGAAATTTAACACCATCATCAATCGGAACAGTTACGATTGATGAAATTAGATTCTCAATATCCTCCACATTAACATTAGCTCCTTTTATGGTTGCATCCAAATCCATCGTAGAGCGGGCATCCAATCCAACCATAGCCGCTACCAACATACCACCCTTTAAGATAAACTTATCACGATACTCAGAAAGAGAAATACGCTCCAAAAAACGCTCCATCATGTAGTTCCTCATTAAAATCTGAGCATCTGCGGATTTTTCTCTGGAAAGGTTTCGTATTAAATCTTTAAGCTGCCTTGCTGTTTTTATCATAAAAGTACCTCCAAATACTGTCGTAAAATTTTTTCCACCTTGAACATCCCAGCATATTGCATTAAAGCTCGCAGGTTCTTATCTTTTCTACGGGCATAAGATTTTAGCGCTCCCTGAAAGGTCTGAATTTCAATTCTGCTGCGGCTTCTGAGCAAATCACAGATCGTCCGCTCCATATCATAAACCGGCACAGTATGCCCGAACGGAGTTTTCGCTGTTGTAAGTCCTACATCATGTAAGTCTGCTTTAATCGTAAAAACTTGAATGCCTTCTGCTTTCATTTTGCTTGGATTGCATCCAGTTTTGACCGTAACTGTATATTCTATTGGTTCACGGTCTGTCAGATCGTGAAAAAATAAAGCTGTTTCATGTGAAAATACTGCTTGTTCAAATCGCAAATGAAGCAGATACATGGCATCCACCCAGGAATCTTTGGCCAGATAAATCCCATGTGCGACTCTATCCAAATCTCGTGAACGCACATAATCATAAAATACCGGCTTTGAAATTCCAGAAGATACGACCTGTGATGTTCGTAGCATTCCTTCTTGTGCTGTTAGCATCTGATCCAGCTGTTCAAATTGTCCCATCATATCACTTCCTTTCGCACTAATATTATACGCGATATTAGTTCAAAAGTAAAATCGTGGATATATAGTTCCTCTTCCCAAATTTAACAGACGGTGTTTGGCATTTTGTGGCTTTGCGTATTTTTTATCCATAAACCCAATCCTGAATGGCAAATTTCAAACTCTGCACCTTGCCCAGCAGCCAGATTGCAGCCAGCGGCAGCCCCATCGGGCTAATCAAAAATGCCATAACCAGCAAAATCGCGCCATTCTGCGGGGAATAGGTAAGCAGCACAGCCACGCCAAGCAGAGCAATTACCGTGCTGAGCAGACCAAGCACCAGACCGGATATGTAGATCAGCCCCATGCAGAGCCAGACAAAAAGTGTCAACACCAAAATGACCGGTGCAGTTACAATCATCAGCAGGCATTTCAAAATCTTCATTCCAGTTCCTCCTTCCAACGCTCCAGATGCCGTTTGCATAGGGCGTCCGCTTCTCTCTCATCATCTTCCGTAAGCTCCCGTCGGCCTTTGGTCAGTTCAATCTCCAGATAAGTCCGGTAATCATCAGCTAAAAGGTCGAACAGTTCCCTGGGAGTATGGCACACCTCGCCAGTGCAATAGTGAAAGTCCTGGTCAAATTCAACCCTTACACATCCATGACGGCTGATATAAACTTCGATGGTCTCGTCTGCGGCCAGGTAGTCCGCAAAAATCTCCAGCACTTTTTCAAAGGTCAGCATCTGTTTTCACTCCTTTGTTTTACTTCTTATTCTACTCATATTATCCGGTACAAACAGGCAAAAGACAAGGATACCGGCAAAAAGAAAAAGCGGAGGAAGGTGCGGCGAAGAAACGCCGTTCCTCCCTCCGCAAATGGAGTATCTATCCCTGTTATGAAAGTTTGGAGAGTTGGGTAAGGATTTCCTTCACACCCTCCCACAGTTGTTCCTGCCGCTGGGATATATCCTCCAAGTCAGCATCATAAATCCGCCCGGTCTCATGCACTTTGCGAGTCAGCTGATTCAAGTTGTTGCTGCTTCGGCGCATCAGGGAAACCAACTCCTTCAGCTCCGGCAGATCCAGTTTGACCACATACCCATCCAGTGCCATTTTCCGCAGATAAGCGCTCAAATTCTCTGTCCCGTATTGCTGCATCTTTTGATGGATCAGCTCCAGTTCTTCTGCGGACACCCAAAACAAAACCGGAACATCCCGCTTGCGCTTTGCCATGGTTATCTCTCCGGCTCCCGTTTTTTCGGGGCGGCAGACTTATGGGCGGGCAGCTCCTGTTTGAGCTTTTGCAGGACAGAACTTTTCTGCTGTTCTTGAGCAACTTTTCGGAACTGTCTGGTGAACAGATCGGTCAGACCGGGATTGACCCCATCCACAACCAGATAAGCACAGTGGCGGGAAGCATCGCTGTCCTCCGGCATGGGAATGGTTTTTGCCCAGGCTTTATTGTCCTGAGAGATACGCCCGTCATGGTTCTTGTGCTGGAT
>NZ_DBLYVB010000063.1:0-2822 GCF_057604405.1 Hominiventricola sp. | reverse complement strand
GATGCAGACTTCAGACCTGTTCTGAAGAAAGCTGGCTTCCTGACACGTGATCCTCGTATGAAGGAAAGAAAGAAATACGGCCTCAAAGCAGCTCGTCGCGCTCCGCAGTTCAGCAAGCGATAATCTACAGCTTAAAAATGCTAAAAAAGCCCGGAAATACGCTATTTTCCGGGCTTTTTCTATACCCAAAATTCTGACTGGACTGTTCGGTTTTGATGGAATTTGAACGGAAATTTATGGGTTTATAGTGGTCAAATTACTGGTGGACAAGCCCATTTTGACCTCTTATGGGTTAAATTACTGGTGGACAATAGGAGCAAATGAAGTCCAATTTTGCCATCGACGGACGAACACATACTTGACTGATTTACATAGAGCCTTGGCTCATTCTTTGAAAACGAGAATGGGTCGAGGCTCTATTTTTTTTCGCCTGAAATCCGGCGAGACAAATTTGAGTAGGAGGTAACAGGTATGACGGATTTCAATCAGAAGACCCATGATACCGATGTGGGTAGTCATGGCGGACAGTCGAGGCAGATGATGGAAGTGTTTGAGAACCAGGAGTTTGGTTCGATCCGGTTGTTACAGGAGGCAGGCAAGACCTTCTTCTGTGCAAGCGACGTGGCGAAAGCGTTGGGGTATGTGAATCCCTACGCCGCAGTGAAACGCCATTGCAGAGGCCCCCTAACGAAACGCGAGGGGGTCGTTCAGAAGGTGAACCAGTATGGGAATGCTGGAGAGCAGGTCGTTGAAATCTCCTTTATCACAGAAGGCGATGTTTACCGGCTGATCGTTCACAGCAAACTGCCATCGGCAGAACGATTTGAACACTGGGTGTTTGATGAAGTTCTCCCTTCTATCCGCAAGCATGGAGTGTATATGAGCGATTCCATTTTGGATCAGGTGATTCAGCATCCGGAGGTCATCTACACCCTGGCACAGGAGCTTGTAGCCGAGAGGGAGCAGCTTGAGGGTATCCGCAAACAGCTGGATGCGGCACAGCCCAAGGCAGACTACTTCGACACCTTTGTGAACTCGGAGGATTGTACCTGCATCAGGAATTTCTGTAAGGAAATCGGAATCCCGGAGAAGACGGCAGTGGCTCTCTTACTGGATCATCGCTATCTGTACCGCAGTCCGAGTGGCTGGCTGATGCCTTTTGCAGATAAATCTGCAAGGGGCTATTTTATTGTCCGGGATTGCTACGGCAGAAGCGGAAAACTGGTGCAGCAGACGAGAGTGACCTGCAAGGGAAAGAATCATCTCTTCAAGTTGTTTAAGAAATGGGGTGTGATCGAATGACGCTTTTTACAGAGGGACGCCTTCAGGCGTTTGAACGCATGATGCAGGATACCGGCAAATACCATCGCCGAGAGGACAGCGAAGATCGTCCGCGCAAATGTCCGAAGAAAAAAGCGGAGCCTGCGAAAAAGGATGGTGAGCACCATGCCGGTATTCAGGGTTGAGAAGAACAGCAATTACACAACAATGTGCAATTACCACCTGCGGGATCAGGGTCTCAGCCTGAAAGGGAAAGGACTTCTCTCCATGCTGCTCAGTTTGCCAGACACATGGAACTATTCGGTACGGGGGTTATCTTCGATTACGCCGGATGGCGTAGATGGAGTGCTTACGGCTCTGAAGGAGCTGGAGCGTCTTGGGTATCTGGAAAGGAACCAGCAGCGTGAGAGTAACGGTCGGATGGGCAGAGCGGAGTATGTGATTTATGAGATGCCAAGGAAAAAGCCGTGTTCGGAATCACCGTGTACGGAAAAGCCGTATGCGGTAAATCCGGATACGGACACACCGGTTACGGAAAATCCCGCGCAATTAAGTACTAATAGAACAAGTACTAAAACAATCAATAAAAGAGAGAAGAAGGAAATCCAACACCGGTATGGCTCATACGAAAATGTCCTTCTTTCTGACACGGAATACGGCAAGCTCCGGCAGGAGTTCCCAGGAGATTATCAGATGCGAGTGGAACGGCTCTCTGAGTATATGGCCTCCACCGGCAGGAGCTACAAAAACCACCTTGCAACAATCCGGAGCTGGGCAAAGAGAGAAAAGCCGAAGTACAACCCGGCAGACTACACATTTGAGGAAGGAGACAGCCTATGAGCGACATGGTGCCTGAAGTTTTGAATGCGGCGTTGGATTCGCTCTTTACGCCGAAAGAACCCGGAGAGCTGGAATACCAGGGCGATGACGGACTGTTGTATTGCAGAAACTGCCATACGCCGGTGCAGTGCAGGGTAAAGCTCTGGGGCAGAGACAAGATTGTTCCATGCCTTTGCAGATGCCAGCAGGAAGCGATGGCGGAGAAGAAACGCCAGGATGAGCTGCTGGAGCGGCAGCGTAAAATCAGGCAGCTGAAAGCAACTGGGATTCAGGAAAAGCATCTTCTGGAATGGAATTTTGCCGTTGCAGAGGACAATAAGGATATCCAGATGGCAAAACGCTATGTGGAGCAGTGGAAAAAGGTCAAGGCTGAAAACCTTGGCCTTTTGTTATGGGGAGATGTCGGCACCGGAAAGTCCTTTGTGGCGGCCTGTATTGCCAATGCGCTGCTGGAACAGGGCATTCCGGTTTTGATGACGAATTTCTCCAAAATTTTGAACCAGATGGGTGCCATATATTCGGAAGAGCGATACCGGTATATCGCTTCATTTTCCAACTATTCTTTGCTGATTCTGGATGATCTGGGAATTGAGCGCAGCACCGAATATGCGCTGGAGCAGGTCTACGCCGTTATTGATGAGCGGTACAAGTCCGGACTTCCGGTCATTATCACAACCAATCTGAAGATTGCTGAAATCCGC
>NZ_DBLYVB010000062.1:0-2831 GCF_057604405.1 Hominiventricola sp. | reverse complement strand
TATCTCCAGATCACGGCTTCCGACCTGTCGGATCAGCTGCTGAAGGATTTTCTGGATATGGAATCCAGCCAGATCGTGACTATGCACATTCAGTCGGTAGACCAGAATAAAGCAATCAAATCCATCAAGCACACCATTACGGAGCTGGATCGTTCCAAGATTGAGGAACAGAAGAAAGCTGTCCGTTCCGGATACGATATGGACATCATTCCGTCAGATTTGGCAACTTACGGCAAGGACGCAAAGGCACTGCTGAAGGAATTGCAGAGCCAGAATGAGCGTATGTTCCTGCTGACCTTTCTGGTGATGAACACCGGCGAGACGGAGCAGGAGCTGGAAACCAATGTGTTTCAAGCTTCCAGTATCGCGCAGAAGTACAACTGCAACCTGCGCCGTCTGGACTTTCAGCAGGAGCAGGGGCTGATGAGCTGTCTGCCGCTGGCACAGAACCTGATTGAGATTCAGCGCAGCATGACTACCAGCAGCACGGCAATTTTCGTTCCGTTTACCACCCAGGAACTGTTTCAGACCGGGAAAGAGGCTCTGTACTATGGGCTGAATGCTCTGTCCAACAACCTGATTATGGTTGACCGGAAAAAGCTCAAAAACCCCAACGGGCTGATTCTGGGTACTCCCGGTTCCGGTAAATCCTTCTCTGCCAAGAGAGAAATCGCCAATGCGTTCCTGGTGACGGATGACGATGTAATTGTGTGTGATCCTGAAGCCGAGTACACGGCACTGGTGAAGAAATTTGAGGGGCAGGTCATTAAAATCAGCCCTTCCAGCACGCAGTATATCAACCCGATGGACATCAATGCGAACTATTCGGAAGAGGATAATCCGATTGCCCTGAAAGCAGATTTCATCCTGTCCCTGTGTGAGCTGATCGTGGGCGGAAAAGAAGGCTTGCAGCCGGTAGAAAAGACGGTCATCGACCGATGTGTTCATCAGATTTACCAGACCTATTTTGAAAATCCGGTGCCGGAGAACATGCCGGTGTTGCAGGACTTGTACGAGGCACTGCTCCGGCAGGATGAAAAGGAAGCACACCATGTGGCAACGGCACTGGAAATCTATGTGACCGGTTCGCTGAACCTGTTTAACCACCGCACCAACGTAGATATCAATAACCGGCTGGTCTGCTATGACATCAAGGAGCTGGGCAAGCAGCTGAAAAAGATCGGTATGCTGGTGGTGCAGGATCAGGTCTGGGGGCGTGTAACCGCCAACCGCAATGCCGGTAAAGCCACCCGCTACTATATGGACGAGTTCCATCTGCTTTTGAAAGAAGAGCAGACAGCGGCTTACAGCGTGGAAATCTGGAAGCGATTCCGTAAATGGGGTGGTATTCCCACCGGCATCACCCAGAACGTAAAAGATCTGCTTTCTTCCCGCGAAGTGACGAACATTTTTGAGAACAGTGACTTCATTTATATGCTGAATCAGGCAGCCGGTGACCGTCAGATTCTGGCGGATCAGCTGAATATCAGCCCGCACCAGCTGTCCTATGTGACTCACTCCGGCGAAGGCGAAGGACTGCTGTTCTACGGAAATGTGATTTTGCCGTTCGTTGATCGTTTCCCGACCGATCTGGAACTGTACCGGATTATGACGACAAAATTAACCGAAGTTCAGGAAGCAAAGGAGGCGTAAGCAATGGCTGGCAAGAAAAATCCGAATCTCGGAGACAAGCTGCGGCAGGAGCGCGAGGGTGCGGAGAACACCCTTCGCGATTCCAGAAGCAAAACCGCAGATAGCAGTACGGGAGACGGCGGCAAGAAAAAAGCGGAACACCGAAGGCAGATTCGTCACGAGGCCGATCTTGCTAAGATGCGCAGTAAGAAGCTGAAATCAGAGCAGGAAGTAAAAGCGAAAAAGAATGCAGCAGCTTCCGGGAAAAAAGGCGGAAAGCCAAAGAAGCCGGGAAATCTTGCGGCAGATGCACTTTCAGCCAAGGCACATCAGAGTGTGCGCAATGCCGACCAGGATAATAATTCTGGTGTGGAGGCAGCGCATTTTACCGAAGGCTCAGCGGAAGGTGCAGCCCGTGCTGGTTCCCGGTTCCAATATGGTCGAAAGCTGCTGCAGTACAAAAAGCTGGAGCGGTTGGAGAAAAAGGCAAATAAAGATGCCGCAGATTCCATCTTTGCGGAACGCATGAAGTCTGATCCGCAGGCTGGTTCCAATCTCTTTTCCCGATGGCGGCAGAAGCAGGCCATCAAAAAAGAGTATGCCGCTGCTAAGGCAGGTGCGGCCGCTGCGGAGAACACAGCAGCTGGCACAGCCAAAGCTGCGCAGGGGACTGCCAGTATGACGGAAAAGGCATTTCAGTTTGTGCAGAGCCACTCGCATATCATCATTGGCATCGCAGCCGTGGGACTGCTTGTTTTGGTGATTGCCGGGTCAGTATCGTCCTGCTCTGTCTTGATCAATGGCGGCGGCAATGTGGTGCTGGGAACTTCCTACACGGCAGAAGATGAAGATTTGAAAGGCGTGGAGACGGATTATACCAAGCTGGAGGATAAACTTCGTAAACAAATTGACCGTATTGAAACCGACCATCCGGGCTATGACGAGTATCGCTACAATTTGGCAGAGATCGGTCACAATCCCTATGAGCTTGCATCTCTGCTGACCGTAGAGTTTGAAAACTATACGAGAAGCCAGGTACAGGCGCGGCTCCAGAGTATCTTTGAAGCGCAGTATGAGCTGAAGTTGGAGGAAAAGGTAGAAATCCGGACAAGGAAAGAAACCCGTGTGGGTTATAGTTACAATCCGATCACCGGAACCGGACACACCTACACCTATCAGGTAACGGTACAGTATGAGTA
>NZ_DBLYVB010000061.1:0-2907 GCF_057604405.1 Hominiventricola sp. | reverse complement strand
TATTTCATGGAGCACCATGATATGAAAGATGCAGCTGAGTTCCTGAAAAATGAGTATGGAACAGGTGGTTCTTCACCCGGAATACCAGGAGCAGGTGCTTCCGACGCATCCCATGATGCAAAAGGATTAAAACTTGCAAAAGGGAAAATTGGCAGTCCAGAGGTAGAAGTTTTATTAAAGTGGAACAAAGTTGCAGAACGTGTCCGCCAGTTAATCCGCACAGATGATTATTTGTCACCGGAAGAAATGGAAAAGTACGAAGAACGACAGGAAGCACAAAGACTGGCAGATTTGGAAGAAGCACAGCAGATGTTAGGAGAACAGCTGGAGCAGGATACTTTGACTGCTGAAGATATAACTGATTTGCGATTAGTTGATTCAGAATATATGTCTGGTACCAGAACAACAATTCATGATTTTGATTGTAAAGTTAAGGGAGAAGCGAATCGACTTCAATACACATTAGAATATCATGATGATGGAGAAGGTTTCACGATTCATACGGAAAAAGATGATATTTGGAATCGAATGTCAACACAAGAATTGGAACGTCTGGATGTAAAACTCGGACAAGAAGTACTTTATTATCATTATCACAACAAAACTGTAAATGCGGATACCTTAGATGAATTACGGGAAATCAGGGAAGAAATTATGGAGGAAGAGTCCTCGTATTTTACTGCTATTTCTCAACGTGTGTGGACAGATTATGATAAAAAAGAAAAAGAATTATCGGGAGAAGCTGAGGTATCGGAAGAAAAAGAATCTTTGGAAGAGATTAACGGAATAGCAGAACCGATTCAAGCAACGAACTTCCGCATCACAGATGATGAACTTGGACAGGGAACACCGAAGGAGAAATTCCGAGCCAATATCATGGCTATCCAGTTGTTAAAGAAATGTGAGGATGAGAACCGCAATGCGACATCAGAGGAACAGAAAATCTTATCCAGGTACGTTGGCTGGGGAGGTCTTGCAGATGCATTTGATGAGACAAAAGCTGCATGGGAGACAGAATATTTGGAATTAAAGACGGTTCTTACACCAGAGGAATATGCTGCAGCCAGAGCTTCCACCTTAAATGCTCATTATACACAGCCGATTGTGATTGAAAGTATGTATCAGGTGTTGGAGAATCTGGGATTTACAAAAGGAAATATTCTGGAGCCGTCTATGGGAGTTGGTAACTTCTTTGGAATGCTTCCGGAGAATCTAAACCAGTCCAAACTCTATGGTGTGGAACTGGACAGCATCAGTGGTAGAATTGCAAAGTTGCTCTATCCAGATGCCAATATTCAGATTAAAGGTTTTGAGAAGACAGATTATCCTAATGATTTTTTTGATGTGGCGATTGGAAATGTGCCATTTGGTGCATACAAGGTCAATGACCGTCAGTATGATCGCTACAATTTCATGATTCATGATTACTTTCTTGCCAAGACTATAGATCAGTTACGTCCAGGCGGCGTGGCTGCGCTGATCACAACAAAGGGAACCATGGATAAAGCATCACCGGAAGTTCGGAAATATCTGGCAGAGCGTGCAGACCTGCTGGGCGCAATCCGACTGCCGAACACAGCTTTTAAGGCAAATGCAGGAACAGAAGTCAGTGCTGATATCCTGTTTTTCCAGAAGAGGGAAAGCCTTACGAAAGAAATGCCGGAATGGATAAATCTGGATAGTGATGTCAATGGCATTACAGTCAATCAGTATTTTGTTCAGCATCCGGAAATGATTCTGGGTGAGATGAAAGAAGTGTCCGGTCCGTATGGTATGGAAACAACCTGTGCTCCAATGGAAGGAGCTGATTTAGAATTACAGTTAGCAGAAGCAGTGAAACACATCAAGGGAAGCATGGCACCGGTAGTAGATGTGGAGACAGAACTGGATGAGATGCCAGAGAGTATTCCAGCAGATCCAAATGTGCGAAATTACAGTTATACGGTGGTAGATGATCAGGTATATTACCGTGTCAACTCTTTGATGAATCAGGTGAAAATGCCTGCCGCTACTGCAGAACGTGTAAAAGGGATGGTTGCAATCCGTGATACTGTCCGAGAGCTGATCGCTTTGCAGATGGAGGAAAACGTCACAGATGAAGAAATCCAGAAACAGCAGGAAAAACTGAATCAGGTATATGATACCTACACGGTAAAGTATGGAGTCATTGGAAGTAATGCCAACAAACGGGCATTTTCTGATGACTCTTCTTATTGTCTGCTGTGTTCCCTGGAAGACTTGAATGAAGATGGAACATTGAAGCGGAAAGCGGACATGTTCACCAAACGAACCATCAAAAAGGCGGTCGCTGTGACAAGCGTGGAGACAGCAACAGAAGCATTGGCATTGTCTCTTAACGAAAGGGCAAAGGTAGACCTTCCTTATATGGCAGAGCTGACAGGAAAGACCGAAGAGAAGATCACAGAAGAACTGGTCGGAGTTATCTTTAAGAATCCACTGACAGACCAGTGGGAAAGTGGAGATGAATATCTGTCCGGAAATGTCAGAGATAAATTAAATACTGCGAGAACCTTTGCCGAGAGTCATCCGGAATTTACACCGAATGTCCGTGCATTGGAGGCGGTTCAGCCGAGAGATCTGGAAGCATCCGAGATTGAGGTGCGTGTTGGAGCCACATGGATTGAACCTTCGGATTATCAGGATTTTATGGTGGAACTGCTTCATACGCCGTGGTATCTTGCACAGAAGGAAATACAGGTAAAATTCTCAGAGGTAAATGGTGAGTGGAGGATTACTGGAAAGAATGCCGACAGTCCGAGAAATGCGTTTGCCTATGCAACGTATGGAACTGAGAGAGCAAATGCCTATAAGATTCTGGAAGATACCCTGAATCTGAAAGATGTACGCATCTATGATAAGAGTGTCAATGAAAATGGTGATGAGATC
>NZ_DBLYVB010000060.1:0-3098 GCF_057604405.1 Hominiventricola sp. | reverse complement strand
GGACCGTTTGAAAGCAGACAAACCGGAGCATGAAGCAAGGCAGATGATCCCTCCTGTGCCGGAAAGGGAACGCTGATGGCCGGGGTAAGATTTGAGGATGTAGATCTTTTGGGTGCTCTTTCCCGTATCGTAGATCTTCATACCCAACATTATAAAGAGGACTTTGACCTGGATAAGGGACTGATTTCAAAACTGGCTGTGTCAGACCGTTCAGAGGATAAACAGCTTCTTTGGATGTCACGCCCTTGCGGAACCTATACCCTGCGCGAACGGGAAGTTTATCTGGATGGAAGCCATGAAAATAAAGTGTGGCGGTTTTACCAGGAACAGACAAATGATCCCGTTTTGGCTTATGCCATCTCTTTGAAAGAAGTCAGGGACGGAAAAATATTTGGCAATCTCTATCCGCTAAATTATAGAGAACATGTGGAACGGATGAAAAAGCTGACCTGTCCAATCGGAAATGTAGCCGTTGCATTTGCGGATGGAAATGTTATCACGATTCCCTATCAGGAACGGAGACAGCTTATGAACCGGTTTATGCCAGAGCATGGAGCCCCTAAAACAATGACTTATCTGCCGGAAAATGAGCCGGAGCTGATGATGATTCTAAAACGGGAACGCTTCAAACGCAGCTATCATGCGACAGCCGGAAATCTGGAGGAATATCTTGATAAGCTGGAAAAGACCACCCTGCGGGAAAAACTCAAAAGAGCAAAGACGGTGGTTTCAACACAGGAGGTCTCATCTCATAAAAGAGGGTTGGAACGATGAAGGGCGGGCATAACAAAAAATCCGTCCGCGTCGAATTTGTCATGTCCGAACCGGAGGCCGAACTGGTAAAAGAACGCATGGCGGAACTTGGCATTACCAACCTGTCGGCATATCTGCGAAAGATGGCCGTAGACGGTTACATCATTCACCTTGATATGGGAGATATTCAGGAAATGATCCGGCTTCTCCGCATTTGTTCCAATAACTTAAACCAATATACCAGACGAGCCAATGAGACCGGCAATATTTATGCCGCAGATATAGATGACATCCGCACCCGTCTGGACAGCCTTTGGGATGGCATGGACAAACTGATCCGGGGATTTGCAAACATTTCATAAACAGCCGGAAAGCCGTTGCTTTCTTTTTGCCGTCACGGTAAAATTTTTATAAGGGCAGATGCCCTTCTGAAAGGAGGCAAAGCGTATGCGTTTGATAGGTAAATTACTGGCACTTCCCTTTATGCTGGTTACGGGGATTCTTTATCTGGTATGTAAATTTTTAGTGGTTCTTTCCGGTGCGGTACTTGGGATTCTTTCTGGGATCATCTTTCTGGCGGCATTGGTGCTGTTCTTTGTCGCAGGATTTTTGCCGGGTCTTGCATGGCTTATGATCGCCTTTCTTATCAGTCCATACGGTCTGCCTCTGGCGGCTGCATGGCTGGTAGGGATCATTGGCGGGGCAAACAGTGCCTTAAAGGATTTTATATTTGGTTAAGCAGATTTGGCGGGGCGCATAGGCAGCCCCGCTCTTTTTCTGCAATTATAACTTCTCTGATTGGAATTAAGTTAAGGAGGTGACGAAAATAGCGACCACAAGACTGATGCCTCTGCATGTAGGAAAAGGTCGGAATATCTCTACTGCGATCTCAGATATTATTGATTATGTAGAAAATCCGCAGAAAACCGATTTTGGAAAATTCATTTATGGCTATGAGTGTGATACCCGGCTTGCTGATGCAGAGTTTCTTCTGTCCAAACGACAGTATGCAAATCTGACCGGCAGAAATCAGGGTGCAGATGATGTGATCGCCTACCATCTCCGTCAGGCATTTAAGCCCGGCGAAGTTACGCCAGAAGAAGCTAATCAGATCGGCAGGGAGCTGGCACTGAAGCTCACAAAAGGAAACCATGCCTTTGTTGTCTGCACCCATGTGGATAAGCACCATGTCCATAATCACATCATTATCAACTCTACTACACTGGACTGTCAGAAAAAATTTCGCAACTTCTGGGGTTCTACCTGGGCAATCCGGCGAATGAATGACAAGCTGTGTTTGGAGCATGGACTTTCGATTGTAGAAAATCCGAAACCCAGCCGGGAGCATTATGGCACATGGCTGGGAAATAAAAAGCAGCTTTCCTTTCAGGAGCAGATACGCATTGCTATTGATGCTGCATTAGAGGAAAAGCCAAAAGATTTTGAGGAACTTCTACAGAAGCTGGAAACTGCTGGGCTGGAAGTCAACCGTGAAAGAAAACATCTTCGGTTCCGAGTTCCGGGACAAGAAAATTATACCCGATGCGATACGCTCAAAGGCGATTATACAGAACAGGCCATCAAAGAACGGATTGCCGGTACACGGACAGTAAAACCCCGCCATGCCTTTTCTAAAAAAACGGTTTCCAAAGTTGGATTGCTGGTTGATATTGAAGCTGCAATCCGTTCCGGCAAGGGCCCTGGTTATGAGCGCTGGGCAAAAGTGTTCAACCTAAAGCAGCTTTCTCAGGCAGTGCTCTACTTAAAAGAACATGGCGATATGGGTTATGAGGATCTTCTGGAAAAAGCCAACGCCACTACCACTAATTTCAATACCTTATCCGTTCAGATCAAAGATCTGGAGTCAAAAATGAACGCCAATGCCGAGCTGCAAAAACAGATCGTAAACTATGCGAAAACGCGGGCTGTCTATGTAGAATATCGCAAAGCCGGGTACAGCAAAAAATTCCGAACAGCACATGAGGCTGAAATTTTGTTGCACCAGGCGGCAAAGAATCATTTTGACGAGTTGGGAATCAAAAAGCTCCCCTCTGTCAAATCTCTCCGGGAGGAATATACCGATCTTCTGGAACAAAAACGGAAAGCCTATTCTGCCTATAAGCAGGCCAGAAATGATATGAAAGAACTTCACAATGTTCGGGCCAATGTGGAATATCTATTAGAGATTTCTTCCCCGCCACAACCGCAGCGCAGCACAGAAAAATCTCGTCAATAAGGTTGTCTGCTTTTCGTTTTCAGCGTTCCAACGGAACGCGCAGCCATTGCCACCGGCAATGATCTCAGGGGTTTGGGGATATGTCACCAACAAGCATTTAGCAGGAATT
>NZ_DBLYVB010000059.1:0-3215 GCF_057604405.1 Hominiventricola sp. | reverse complement strand
TGTCACTCATCAACTCCCGAAATTGTGCCATGCGTTCTTCTGCGGAAAGGGTATTTACAGGCAGGTTGGTTTTATCTGCGTTCTGTCGATCCGGTTTGGCTGCAGCTGTGGGATGATGTTCCCGGTTACATGTGGGCAACGGATCAGTGGCAACAGAATCCGGCAAGGAAATACCGGAAGCTTCCGGTTTTTTATTATGTAATATCATGCGGATTGCTTTTAGCTGATATCCTTTTTCTTTTAGTTCTTTGATTTTTTGAAATTCCTGTATGTTTTCTCGTGTATAGTATCGATGTCCCATCTCGTTTCGCGGGATGGTCAGGTCGAGTTCTTCTTCCCAGTAACGTAACACATGGGTTTCCACACCGGCCAGTGCGGCGGCATCGGAAATCATGTAACGTACTTTTTCCACGATAACATGTCCTCCTTTTGAGTTATTTATTTTGGGCGATTTCACAATCGCCTTTTGCGTTTATTATAACTTTTTAAAAAGGTGAGTTCAAACATTTTCCATCGTATTTTTCTGACATTTCTCGCAGTTTATAAAAATAGACCTTGACATTTGAGGTTTATAAGAATAAACTGAAAACAGGTTGATAGCTATAAACCTGTGAAGGAGAAAAAGATGGAATATATAAAATTATGTGACAGTGATTACCGGTTTATGTGTGTCGTATGGGAGCATGCCCCCGTCAACTCCGGGGAACTTGTAAAGTTATGTCAGGAACAGCTTGGCTGGAAAAAATCCACGACTTATACGGTTGTACGGAAAATGTGTGAAAAAGGATACATTGCCAATGAGGATGCAACGGTTTCTGTTTTAATTCCAAAGGAACAGGTGCAGGCAGAGGAATCCCGGTATTTTGTGGATCGCACATTTGACGGATCACTGCCAGGGTTTATCACAGCATTTCTTGGAGGAAAGAAAATTTCCAAAAAAGAAGCAAAGCTGCTCAAGAAAATGATCGACGAGCATAAAGAAGGGTAGGGGCAGAGAATGGAGAAGGCAAGTGTAATTTTTCTGGCATTTCTGCAGCGGAATGGCATGGTGGCGGTTGTAATTCTCGCGGTGTTTGCAGTGCGCGCGCTTTTGCGGAAATGTCCCAAAAAATATTCCTATGCATTGTGGGCAATTGTTGGAATCCGTATGTTATTTGATTTGCCCATTGCATCAGGATGGAGTTTGTTTAATCTGTTTCGTCTGGTAAAAAGCAGATCACAAATGAGTGAGATTGCACACTACACAGGAGTATCTGGAGTGCATGTGCAAACGGCAGTACAGAATGTGACGCAGATATCTGCCGGTTCACGTGTGACAGGGGATGCAGCTTCTGAAGCTGGTTTGACAGGAGCTATGACGACCTCACAGAAAATTTGTGCGGTGTTGTTTTTTGTCTGGCTGATCGGGATATTTTTATTTTTAGGATATGGAATGTATTCCTATATCAAATGCCGCAGTATGGTACGGACAGCAGTACGTTTAACCGTAAATGAAACATCTGGAAACGTCCGGCGGACCATAAAGATCTGGGAATGTGACTGTATTCCATCACCGTTTGTACTGGGAATTTTCTGCCCGCAGATTTATATTCCGTTTCGGATGAAAGAGGAGGAACAGCAGTACATCCTTGCGCATGAGAGCTGGCACATTCGCAGACATGATTCTTTATGGAAGCTGATTGCATTCGTACTTTTGGCTGTATACTGGTGGAATCCATTGGCATGGATTGCCTTTTTCTATATGACAAGAGACATGGAGATGAGTTGTGATGAGGCCGTACTTGCGCAGTTTGGAAATCAGATTAAAAAAGGATACAGCGCATCCTTACTTGCTTTTGCGATGGAGCGGCATCCGTATTCATTTGCCCCGGTTGCGTTTGGAGAGGCAGATGCAGGAAGGAGAATTAAGAACGTGTTGAATTTTAAAAAACCACATACCTGGGTGGCTGCGATTGCAACCGTTTTGGTTGCACTTGTGGCAGTAAGTTGTCTGACAAACCAGAAACCGTCGGAGACAAAAACAGAGCATACAACCGAGAAAGTGGATAGTACACAGCAGCCAGTGCAGGAAAATGCAGGAGCTGCGATAATAGAGCAGAATATCAGGGAATGGGCACAGGCATTTTGCGACCGGGATACAGAAAAAATTGTGCAGATGACATCCAAAGAGGTACAGTCGAATTTAGAGAAAATACATATTTTGTGGATGGATGGAGATACACCGTCATTTGGCTGGTCGAGTCCATGGCCATGGGGAGCCTTTGGCAGTTTCTTTGGTGGAACCGGAGAAGAAATGGATGGCTACTGGCTGCATGAAATCAATACGGAAGAACAGACTGCAGAGATTTTGTATTATGTGGAGTCATCAGATCCGCATGTGAGCGTGTGGATAGAGAATATCCATTATGCACAGGAAAATGGTCAATTTCAGATTACACAGGAAAAAATCAATCAGTTTGCTGACGGTCCGGATGCTAAAACGGATGGAATTGCATCGGCAGATGAGTTTGATACAGCATATGCGCAGGGAATCAGCGATACGCAGATGGACTACTGTATAAACGGTATGGGTGAAGTGCTGAATAAGAATATGGTTCCAATTGGTGCATTGCTTGAGCCGACAGATGCAGCCCGGCAGCTTTTGAATTTATCGTCGGATAAAAAGCTTGTTTCCGTGGAAAAAGAATCTGAATCTGCAGATAAAACACAGGTCGGTATACAGATTACATTTTTACAGGATGGACAGAAGCGGTTTTTGTCTATGATCCAGCCATGGGGAAAAGATGGAATCTGGGTTCCGGCAGAAGCCAAAGAAGTCAAGTAAAAATTGTTTGACAAACTGTGATTGTCTTTCTATAATAATATAATTATAGAATACAAGCGAAGATGGGAACAAGTACCAATGTGTGGAACGAACAGAAAGCAGCCGGTAGATGAGAGGCACACGGAAAGCACAGATGGATTTATGGAAAAACCATAAGCCGGGCGATAAGGAATCCCCCCAGCAAGCTGGGTTCCCCCTGCCACGGCTTATGGAACAAACATAAACCGGGCGATAAGGAATCCCCCCAGCAAGCTGGGTCCCCCCTGCCACGGCTTATGGAACAAACATAAACCGGGCGATAAGGAATCCCCCCAGCAAGCTGGGTCCCCCCTTACCGCAGGGAATACATCCCTGAGCTTTACACCGAACGCGCAGGCAAGTAGGCTGTAAC
>NZ_DBLYVB010000058.1:0-3594 GCF_057604405.1 Hominiventricola sp. | reverse complement strand
AAGTGCTGCAGGAGCAAGTGTAGAAATCAGTGGAGGTACACAGTTTTATCTGACAGCACCACTTGATCAGGCAGAGAGCGTCAGTGCTACATTTTCTTCTCGGATGAAGGGAAGCATTGATAAAGAATACTCTGCTTACAAGATTGTAACAGGATCCGGAACACAGGACCTGGCTCTTGTTTTCGGTGAAGGTGTCGGAAATGAGAAATATGTGGATTTTAAAGTAACCTGGACAAAAGAATGCAAAGTATCCATTGTAAAGAAAGATCAGGATACAGGAAATGCACTGGCTGGTGCAGTGTACGGGATCTATTCCGATGCTGCATATACAAAGCTGATCGCAGAGATGCCTGCAACTGATCAGAATGGTGCTTCACAGCTCACAATGGAGAAAACACAGGAAGTTGTTTATCTGAAAGAAATCTCTGTTCCAACAGGGTATCAGATCGATACAAAGTCTTATAATGTGACTCTTGCTATCGGAAAGACAACGACCAAAAATGTAACAGACAAACGTGTAAATGCAAAGATCAACATTGCAAAACAGGATGCTGAGACAGGGAATGCAGCACAGGGTGATGCAACGCTGGAAGGTGCAGTATATGGCCTTTATGCAAGGGAAGATATTGTTCATCCGGATGGAAGAACCGGAACGATCCATAAGAAAGACAGCCTGATCACATCCCTGACAACGGATAAGAATGGCGAAGCCTCTGTATCAGACCTCTATCTCGGAAAGTATTATCTGAAAGAGCTTAGTGCTCCGGTGGGATATGTACTGGATCCGACAGAACATGAGGTGGACTGTACTTACGAAGGTGCTACTGTTCCGACAGTAGAAAGAACTTCTGTATGTAAAGAAACAGTCATCAAGCAGCCGTTCCAGATCATCAAGGCAGCAAACAATGGAAAGACCGATGCAGATCTTCTGCAGGGAGTTGGTTTTTCAGCATGGCTTGTCAGTGATCTGAAAGTAAAAGCAGATGGAAGTTATGATTTTGATTCAGCCAGACCAGTTGTACTGACTGCAGATGGCCAGACAGAAATGTTTACCGATGAAAAAGGTTATGCAAGATCGATTCCGCTTCCATATGGAACTTATGTGGTAAGAGAAACCACAAGCAAACACAACTATGCACCGGTTGATGATTTTGTAGTGAAGATCACAGAGAATCATCCGGATACACCGCAGACATGGCGAGTGCTGCTGGATAAAGAATTCAAAGCAAAATTAAAGATCATCAAAAAGGATGCAGAAACACAGAAATCTGTACTCCTGGCCAATACTGAGTTCAAGGTATACGACCTGGATAACCAGAAATATGTGGAACAGACAACATCCTATCCGAAGCCAACAGTACACAAATCTTATTTCACAAACGAGGAAGGATACCTGGTACTGCCAAAGAATCTGAAACCTGGTAACTACCGGATTGAGGAAGTGACGGCACCCGATGGGTACATGATATCCAAAAACTATGTGACAGTTGCAGTTGATACAGATACTGCTTATCTGACCGATCCTGTCACAGGAGATGCAGTCATTGATGTGGAATATACCAATGCCCCGGTCAAAGGTCAGTTAAAGATCTATAAACAGGGTGAAGTGTTAAAGGGATTTGATAAGGACTTCCAGTATGAAATGGCTGGACTTGCAGGTGCTGAATTTGAAGTCTATGCGGCAGAGGATATCTATACTGCCGATCATCAGGTAGATGCAGATGGACAGAGAACTCTGTATTTTGCAAAGGATGCACTGGTAGCAACCGTCACAACGGATGCAGATGGTTATGCAACTGTAAAGAATCTTCCACTTGGCAGATACTATGTCAAAGAGAAGAATGCACCGGACACTTATGTGTTAAATACTGTGCCGGAAAATGTCGAATTTGCTTATGCGGATCAGGATACTGCAGTAATCGAGAAAGAAATCTCTGTCACAGATGAACGACAGAAAGTGTCGATTACTGTCGAAAAACAGGATGCTGAGACAGGCAATACAGTAGCCGGAGCAGTGTTCGGTATTTACAATGCAAAAGACATTCAGACGAAAGATGGAAAAGTGATCGTCAAAGCAGATACTCTTTTACAGGAAATGATTTCTGATGAAAAAGGTCAGGCAGCATGTACACTGGATCTTCCACTTGGAAGCTATTATGTAAAAGAACTGAAAGCACCAGATGGATTCGTATCTTCGGATGAAGTACTGAGATTTGATGCTTCTTATCAGGGGCAGGATGTACAGACAGTAACATTAAAATCCGTAAAGAAGAACCAGCCGACAACTGTTGAGATCACAAAATCAGATGCAACAACCGGTGTAGAACTGGATGGAGCTTATCTGAAAGTAACGGATAAAGATGGAAATGTAGTAGATAGCTGGACATCTTCAAAAGATGCACCGCATGTGATCAAATATCTGAAGGTGGGTGAGACTTATACCCTACATGAAGAGTTTGCACCGCATGGTTATCTGATAGCCAATGATGTGACATTCACAGTCAAAGATACCGGAGAGGTTCAGAAAGTGGAAATGAAGGACGAGGTACCGGTTGGTGAACTGATCATCA
Source organism: Hominiventricola sp. (assembly GCF_057604405.1). Taxonomy (NCBI): domain Bacteria; kingdom Bacillati; phylum Bacillota; class Clostridia; order Lachnospirales; family Lachnospiraceae; genus Hominiventricola; species Hominiventricola sp. The sequence continues at coordinate 1,024 of NZ_DBLYVB010000058.1, read as the reverse complement.
ACAAAAAGGGAGAATTCCTGGATTCTGTTACACTGGCCGATAAGGTCAAAGGTGTGGTGGAACACATTTTCAACTATGTAACCGGAAAGCTGACAGATGTTACTTTTGAAGTCTATGCTGAGGAAGACATCAAGGCTGCAGATGGCGTCAGTGACGATCACTATAAAAAGGATGAACTGATCGCAACGATCAAGACAGATGAAACCGGTATTGCAAAACTGGAAAATCTTCCACTTGGTAAATACTATGTGAAAGAAACAGGAACTGCTTATGGTCATGTACTGGATGGTGAGATCCGTCATGTAGATCTGACTTACGTGGATCAGAATACACCAGTTGTAGTCTATGACAAAGACTGGCAGAACAACCGCCAGAGAGTAGAAGTCAGTGTACTTAAGAAAGAAAAAGATTCTGACCGTACATTGGAAGGCGCTATCTTTGGATTATTTGCCAAAGAAGACATTAAGTCTGAGACAACAGGTAAAGTCCTGATTGAAGCCGATGAGATCATTGAACTGAAATCTACGGATGAAGAAGGAAAGATCACATTTGTTGCAGATCTTCCAATAGGAGCAACTTACTATGTAAAAGAGCTCTATGCACCGGACGGATTCGTAACCAACGATGAAGTAAAGGAATTTACCTTTGAGTATGCAGGTGAGGATCAGCCGACAGTCACTTATGATTTTACCTTTGATAATCAGCCAACCGTCGTTGAATTTACCAAATCCAGTCTGACAACCGGAAAAGAACTTCCAGGATGTAAGCTGAAAGTGGTAGATGCTGATGGAAATATCGTGGATGAATGGACTTCCGGTAAAGAAGCACATGTGATCCGTGAGCTGACTGTCGGAAAAGAATACACACTGGTTGAAACAAAACCTGCTGATGGTTACGTGACAGCTGAAAGCGTGAAGTTCACGATCAAAGATACTGCCGATGTGCAGAAAGTTGAGATGAAGGATGATGTAACGAAGGTGAAAATCTCCAAACAGGATATCGCCGGAAAAGAACTTCCGGGAGC
>NZ_DBLYVB010000057.1:0-3650 GCF_057604405.1 Hominiventricola sp. | reverse complement strand
CAGGAGGCTCAGCAGGAGCGTCTGTCCCTGGCGGAAAAAAGAAACCGTCAGGAAAGAAGAAACAAAAAAAGCAGAAAAGAAAGAGAACAGGAAAAGCGTAGGAAGAAGCAGGAACGGGATCGTAGGAAACAGAAAAACATTCCTACAACTGCACAGCAGAGTATTCCGTATATTCGGATGCTGCAGGATGGTATCTGCCAGGTGACAAAGACCTTTTTCTCTAAGACAATTCAGTTTTATGACATCAATTATCAGCTGGCTTTAAATGAGGATAAGACCACGATATTTGAGAATTACTGTGATTTTTTAAATTACTTTGATTCTTCCATCAGTGTGCAGCTGTCCTTTATCAATCAGCAGGTGGATGTGGCTGAATTTGAGAAAAGTATTGATATTCCGGATCAGAACGATGACTTCAATGCCATTCGTGAGGAGTACCGGACCATGTTAAAAAATCAGCTTTCCAAGGGAAACAATGGTCTGGTGAAAACCAAGTATATCACTTTTGGAATCGAAGCAGAAAGCCTGAAGGTGGCAAGACCAAGGCTTGAAAGGATTGAAGCCGATATCCTGAACAACTTTAAAGTTCTGGGAGCACAGGCACATTCCTTAAATGGTCTGGAGCGACTGGAGATTCTGTATCATGTGTTCAACCAGGATCGGATTGAACCATTTAAGTTCCAGTACAAGATGCTGCCGGAAACAGGATTAAAGACCAAAGACTTTATTGCACCAACTTCCTTTAACTTTTCCAAGAATCAGACATTTCTGATGGGAAAGACCATGGGAAGCGTGAGTTATCTGCAGATCCTGGCACCGGAGCTTACAGACCGGATGCTTGCAGATTTCCTGGATGTGGATGACAGCATCAATGTCAATATTCATATCCAGTCCATTGACCAGAGTTCTGCGATCAAGATGATCAAGAGCAAGATTTCAGATTTGGATAAGATGAAGATTGAAGAGCAGAAGCGGGCGGTACGTTCCGGGTATGACATGGATGTGCTTCCATCGGATCTTGTGACCTACGGGGAAGAAGCAAAGAATCTGCTGGAAGATTTACAGTCCAGAAATGAGCGTATGTTTCTTGTGACAGTGTTGGTGATGAATACCGCAAAGAAGCGTCAGAAGCTGGATAACAATATCTTCCAGGTACAGGGTATCGCACAAAAATACAACTGTTCCTTAAAACAGCTGGACTATCAGCAGGAAGCAGCATTGATGTCCTGTATTCCACTGGGAGTCAATCGAATTGAGATTCAGAGAGGGCTTACCACATCGGCAACAGCGATCTTTGTGCCATTTACGACACAGGAACTGTTCCAGGAAGGGGAAGCTCTTTATTATGGATTGAATGCATTATCCAACAACATGATTATGGTTGACCGGAAACGTCTGAAGAACCCGAATGGACTGATTCTTGGTACACCTGGTTCCGGTAAATCCTTCTCAGCAAAAAGAGAAATTACGAACTGTTTCCTGATTACGGAGGACGATATTATTATTTGTGATCCAGAAGCCGAGTATTATCCACTGGTGCAGGCACTGCACGGACAGGTCATCCGGATTTCACCGGTATCAGACCAGTATATCAATCCGATGGATCTGAACCTGAATTATTCAGAGGAAGATAATCCGCTGTCCTTAAAGGCAGATTTTATTCTGTCCCTGTGTGAACTGATTGTCGGTGGAAAGAATGGACTGGAACCGGTAGAAAAGACGATCATTGACCGTTGTGTGCGGCTGGTCTATCAGGAATATCTCGCTGATCCGGTGCCAGAGAAGATGCCGATACTGGAGGATTTATATAATCTGTTGCGGAAACAGGAAGAGCCGGAAGCACAGCGTCTGGCAACTTCATTGGAGATTTACGTTACAGGTTCCCTAAATGTATTTAATCATCGCACAAATGTGGACATCAACAACCGTATCGTATGTTTTGATATCAAGGAGCTTGGAAAACAGCTGAAGAAGATCGGGATGCTGATTGTGCAGGACCAGGTATGGAACCGAGTGACGATCAACCGTTCCGCTCATAAATCCACCCGTTACTATGTGGATGAATTCCATCTTCTCTTAAAAGAAGAACAGACAGCAGCCTACAGCGTGGAAATCTGGAAGCGATTCCGTAAATGGGGCGGTATTCCGACAGGAATTACCCAGAACATTAAGGATCTTTTAGCTTCCAGGGAAATCGAGAATATTTTTGAAAACTCTGATTTTATCTATATGCTCAACCAGGCATCCGGTGACAGGCAGATTCTGGCTAAACAGTTGAATATTTCACCAACCCAGCTGTCTTATGTAACCAACAGTAATGAGGGTGAAGGACTTCTGTTCTATGGAAATGTGATTATTCCGTTTGTAGACAGATTCCCGAAGAATTCCCTTTATAAGATTATGACAACCCGCCCGGAGGAAACAGCCGAAGCAGGGTAATACAGGAGGAGTAAAACAATGTTACAGGTAATTTCATATGGATTGACATTTTGTGGCGGTGCTGTATTTGGCATCGCTATTCTCTGTTTATTACAGGCAGGGAAAGGGTATCCGAAGAAGGAGGAGTAATCAGTGGCAGAACAGAGAATGAAAGTCAGGGATAAGAAAGTCCAGAAAATGACCAAGGATGGTCTGGTGGAAGAAAACCTGATGGATAAATCTTCTGTTCGTGTCAGTAACCGTGCCAGTGATGTGCAGATGGGAGGAAAACAGGGGGAAAAAGAAGTAAGCCTTGTGGATAAGTCTTCCCGCCAGTCTGAACGGAGTGGGAAAAATATTCGTCCCTCTGTGCAAAAATCCAGAGATGCACCGGAACTGATACGGGCAGAGAAGCAAAGTGAGGATCTTGGACAGAGTAGAAAACAGCAAAATAGAAAAAGAATCCGTGCTGAAGTCGGAAAAGAATCCAGACTTGCAGAAAAATCCGAAGCCGGACAGTCAGGGAGACTGAAAGAAAAACGTGCGGATCTATCAGAAAACAGAGGAGACAGCCGGAGAAATCAGACCGGTGGTAGCAAAAAGCCAAAACAAAAACAGCGTTTGAAGTTTGCTTATGAGGAAACTGGTGCTTCTGTGAAAAATGATAAAGATATGGAGAAATTGAACCAGATGGATACGGATGGAGTCAATTTCCGACATCAGAAACAGAAGGAAAAAGCCAAAAAGTTTTCTTATGAGGAAGCAAAAAAGAAGAAGGAAGCAAAGCAGCATTCCAAGAAGGCACAGGTCTATCAGGCAAATGATGGAGAAGCTCCTGGAAAGAAGAAATCCCGCTTGAAGTTTGGCGAAGGGGAATCTGTGAAAACAGAAAAAACTTCTGTTGTCAAGAAAGCAGGAAGTGCAGCTTCCGCAGCATTGCACCGTGAGATCAGCAAAAATGAAGACGATAATGCGGCGGTAGAAGGTGCCCATAAGTTAGAAGAAAGCGGCGAAGGTGTTTACCGGCTGGAACAGAGAAGTGCCAGACGCAGGAAACAGAGGGCATTCAGAAAAAGAAGCAGACTTGAAAGACAGGAAGAGAAACAGACACAGGCGGCAGCCCGTCAGGAACAGAAGAAACTGAAAAAACAGATTCAGAAGCAACAGATCAAACGGGATTATGCCAAAGCGAAGCGAAGTGAACAGACAGTAGGAACAGCTACAAAAGGTAC
>NZ_DBLYVB010000056.1:0-3659 GCF_057604405.1 Hominiventricola sp. | reverse complement strand
ATGAAACCGTTCTATCTTCCATCTGTGTGCATAACACTGTACCAGCTTTTCTATTTCTTTTTCGCTCTTTACCGTTACCGTTGTCAGCAGAAACCATTCTGTCCCCTTTTTCCCGGATTCATGCACATAGATCGCTGTCAGCTCCAGCTTTTCCCGTAAATGCTTTTCCTTTCTCCTTTGAGGACGGTAGATTGTAACCTTTTTGCAATGGTAATCCATTTTTATATTTCTTGATGGGATATGCTCTTTGGGATTCCGGCTCATCCGGGCAACCATGCTTCCTGCCACTGGGGAACTACGTAATTCATGAAAGATCTTTTTCCCATCATCTACCATACGATTTTGTACGATCCGGATCAGAAAATTTGCTTTCAGATCCGCTGCTTCTGAGAAAAATTCATAGAAATCACCTTCCCGGTCACATACTGTTAATATTGGGATATCCGCTGGCATTCTCAGCAGTGTCTCACACATGCTGTCCAGCCATCGGAAATTTTCTTTTTCCTCTATTGGTCTGGAACGTTTTTGCTCTTTTGTCTGGGAATCGTCCTTCGGCTTTTCCCGTGTATTTGTCTCCTGGTAGATAATACCCAAAGGGATCCCCTGGTCTGTCACGGCGATGCAAGAATGGACCAGCATTCCCCTTTGCTCCGTACTGCAATCGTATCCCATTCCCTGGATCGCTTTCCGGTCTCCAAATCCAACAGCGGTAGTATCCTGAACAGCTAAAATCCACTCTGCATCTGCACATTTTATTTTTTCTACAGTTGCTCTGGATATGCTGTCAAGTAATTCATCTTTGGATATCTCGCTATTACTAAAGAAACGGTATGCCGCTTTGGCAGAACTTCTGGAGCCGGTAGCTGCCCAAGTAGATTTTCCGGGCGATGCTGCAAAAGCGTCTATGATCTTGAAGAAACGTGACTTCAAACGCTGGTCAGTAAAATTTATGTCCACAAACTCTTCTTGCCAGTTCTTGTATTCCGCCGTCATTTGGATCTCCCCTTTTTCTTTAGTAAGCGTCCAATAAGAGGGTGTATCGAAATTTCTGGCTGTTGCATGTAAACTATTGATTAGAGTTTTGGGAGTTGACTCTAAAAACTCTAAATCTAATCTAAGGAGCAGGCTTATGGATCTTTCTTCTTTGACTCCAGACAAACAGGTGAAACTTCAATACTGGCTGGATGTAATACGGCAATGCAGGGCCTCCGGACTGACAAATCAGATCTGGTGTGAACAACACGATATCTCTTTGAAAAGTTATTATTACTGGCTTTCCAAAATTCGAAAGCTTGCCCTGGAAGAACTGCCCCGCAAGAAAAACGGCATCCACATGTGTACAGACCAACAGTCAACTGCTTTAACGGAATCCCCGGCTGAGTTTGCGGAGCTTTCACTTCCGGACAGAAACATTTCCCGTTCCACTCCTGCAGCCATACTTCATATCGGATCCATAACAGTGGAACTTTATGAAGGCACATCTGCCCAGATGCTGGAAAACATTCTGAAAGCCGTGCAGTCATGTTAGGAGAGCTTTCCCATGTGGAGAAAATCTATATCCGATGCGGCTACACCGATATGAGGAAGCAGCTCAATGGCTTGCTGGATATCATCCAGTACAACTTCAAACTGGATCCTTACAGCAATTCCTTATTCCTGTTCTGTGGAAAGAGGGCTGACCGGATCAAAGCAGTCCATTACGAGGGAGACGGTTTCTGCCTTTTATACAAACGGTACGAAAACGGACGTCTCCAATGGCCGCGGACCGGCGAAGAAGCAAAACAGATTTCTGATCAGCAGCTGCGCTGGCTTCTGGAAGGTTTGAACCCGGAGCAGCCAAAGGCGGTTCAGAAATGGCTCCCGCATAAGTCTGAAAATACTGAAAATCCTTAGAAATGCTGGGAAATCTGACGATTCTATGGTATAATAATCCTATCGAAGCGAAAGGGTTTTCAGGTTATGTCAGCTACGGAACAGGAGTATAAAAATCATATCAAAGAACTGGAACAGCAGGTCCGGCTCCTGAAAGAGCAGGTTGATTTCCTGACCCGTAAACTTTATGGAACAAAATCCGAGAAGACATCTACTCTCGAAATCGAGGGGCAGATGTCTCTTTTTAATGAAATCGAAACCTGTGCGGATCCTGATGCACACGAACCGGAGCTTGTTGAGATAGAGAAGCACCTACGTAAAAGGAAGTACACCGGTCAGCGGGAAGAACTGGTAAAAAATCTCCCTCACAGCAAAGTACTCCATACCATAGATGAAAGGGAACAGATATGCGATAACTGCGGGAGTACGATGGTGAAAGTAGGGGAAGAATTCGTCCGCACGGAAGTACAGTTTATCCCTGCAAAACTCAAGGTGATTGACCATTACCGGGAAACGTATGAATGCAGGTCGTGCCGGAAAAACGGAACTCCTTATATGGAGAAGGCTCCGGTGCCATATCCTCCCGTCCTGCATTCTCTGGCATCTGCATCTACCATCACCTGGCTCATCCACCAGAAGTTTGAATTAAGCATCCCGCTGTACAGACAGGAAAAAGAATGGGAGGCTTTGGGATTACGTTTAAGCAGAGCGACTATGTCAAACTGGCTTCTGGTTGTCTATCGGGACTGGCTTGTACACATCGTCCACCGTCTGAAGCTGGAACTTCTGAAACAGAGATACCTTCATATCGATGAAACACATGTACAGGTGCTGAAAGAACCGGGACGGAAAAATACGTCCGATTCCTATATGTGGGTTTACTGCAGCATCAGAGATGCTGTAAATCCCATCCGCTACTTCGAGTACCAGCCGGGACGAAGCGGGAAATATCCGGAAGCGTTTCTGAGGGAATATGAAGGTTATATCCATACAGACGCTTACTCTGGATACAATGCAGTTTCAGGAGTAAAAAGATGTCTTTGCTATACGCATCTGCGCCGGGCTTTCGTGGATGCGCTCCCAAAAGACATCCATAATTCGGAAGCATCAAAACCTGCGGAAGCAATCCTCCGTCTGAATCAATTCTTTAACATAGAGTCAGAGTTGGAGGCGCTCCCTCCTGATCAGAAGAAAAAAGAACGTCTTATCCGCGAGAAACCGCTTCTCGAGGCTTTTTGGTCATGGGCAGAAAAAAGTGCCATCGGAGAGCTGCCGAAATCCAAACTTTCAAAAGCTTTTCATTACGCCTTAAATAACCGTGAAGGTTTTTGGAATTATCTGGAAGACGGGAATTGTTCCATCAGTAATTCGCTTGCGGAAAACTGTATCCGTCCATTTGTGATCGGCAGAAAGAACTGGCTGTTCTCCGGCAGTCCGAAAGGGGCGGAAGCCAGTGCAGGAATCTATACACTGGTAGAGACAGCGAAAGCGAATGGGCTTGCCCCGATGAAATATATAAAATATATCCTGTCCGACATGCCGGGGAGTGCTTTTCTTGAACATCCTGAATATCTGGATGATTATCTGCCTTGGAATCCTCTTGTAAAAGAATTCTGTCGATAACCGTTGACCTTTTAGTATAAAAGGCTGACGGTTATTTTTCTATACACTGTTTTATTTGACGCTTACATTGAAGCTAAGTGGCTGAAACAGCATAAGCCGAAAAATCCAAATTCCTTTACAGAACAGTTACAGCTAAGAACACAGACCAGGATGATGGCAGAGGA
>NZ_DBLYVB010000055.1:0-3768 GCF_057604405.1 Hominiventricola sp. | reverse complement strand
AAGAGCATTGGAAAAGAAAAACAGCAGGTCGTTAAGGAGGTACTTGATCTATGAAGTGCAAGGCAAAAAAGGCGTTTTTCGCAGGTAAGAATGACATCTATCACCGCTGGAAGGAGGTTAAGAAGCTGAATGGCAAAAGCAAAAACCAGTATTACAACAGAAAACCGCAGTGGCTCAGCTGCCGACGCTGCGGCTAAGGAGAAGAGGACGGAGATGCCGCTTTCTGACCTGCATCCTTTTGAAGGGCATCCCTTTAAGGTGCTGGATGACGAGCTGATGGAACAGACCGTAGAGAGCATCAAGCAGATCGGTGTGGTATCACCACTGATTGTCCGACCTGACCCGGAAGGCGGATTTGAAATTCTTTCAGGACACCGCAGACTTCATGCGGCGCAGCTGGCAGGTTTGGAGACTGTGCCGGTCATCGTTAAGGAAATGGACGATGATGCAGCAATCATCTTTATGGTGGACAGCAACTTGCAGCGGGAGAATATTCTTCCCAGCGAGAGAGCGTTTTCCTACAAGATGAAGTTGGAGGCGATGAAGCATCAGGGAGAAAGGTCAGATTTACAGCCTGAGACAACTTCTCGCCAACTTGGCGAGAAGTTACAAACATCGGTGGCAGTAATGTCTGAGGAGATGGGAGAAAGTCAAAGGCAGATTCAACGTTTTATCCGCCTTACCAACCTGATTCCAGAAATTCTGGACATGGTGGATGAGAAGAAAATCGCCTTTAATCCGGCGGTAGAGCTGTCTTACCTGAAACCGTCCGAACAGAAAGAATTTCTGGAGGCAATGGACTATGCACAGGCATCCCCATCCCTGTCGCAGGCACAGCGATTGAAAAAGCTCTCGCAGGAGGGCGGCTGTACCTTGGATGCCATGTGTGAAGTGATGAATGAAATCAAAAAGGATGAGCTTGACCATGTGACGATTAAAAACGAGGTTCTTCGGAAGTATTTCCCGAAATCCTATACGCCGAAGCAGATGCAGGACACGATTATCCGGCTGCTGGAAAAGTGGCAGCGAAGTAAACAACGAGATATGGAACGATAAGAAGGAGATTTTTATGATGATGAACTTTAAGAAGAATCAGAACAACGCAGTGTGCAGCATGGATTGCAAGAACTGCCCGCACGGTGCATCGCAGCCGAATCCGATGGATGATCCCATGTTTGAGAAGTCCATTGCGATGCTTCATAACTGGCTGATGCTGGAAGCAATCCGTGAAGATCACCCGAAGGAGCGCATTGTGATGGTGATCCTGCCGGGGGCTGGCGGCGAACTTCTGACCGAGGATGGCAGTCGAGACATCTTTGAGGATGTTTACGATGAGATGGAGGCTGATCTGGTGGCAGATGGGGAACTGCTTCTCCATTATGATAAGAGCGATGTGATCGAGACTGACAGAACCCGCTATCTGCTGGGAGCTGCGGAAGTTTCGGAAATCGACCAGAACGGCAACGAATGCAGCATCAATCTGTTTACGCTGGAACGCACCATCGACTATGTGAACGAAAACCTGACGGTGGTTTCCATTGGCGGCGAGTTGGTTCCGGCACTGCGCCTGATCTAAGGAGGTGCCTATGAAGAAATTTGATGTGGAGATTACAGAGACTCTCCAGAGAAAGGTTTCTGTGGAAGCTGCCTCACAGGAAGACGCGGAACGCATGGTGACGCAGGCGTGGAATAATCAGGATTATGTTCTGGATTCCGGCGATTTCACCGGTGTGGACTTCAAGACCGTGGGAGAACATGAACTGGCAGAGACCAGGACAATGGATGTGCTGCTGGTACAGCCCAATGCTTACCCGAAGAAAATCAGTGTTGGCACGGAGCTGGAAGATTTGCAGGCAATGGTTGGCGGCGATATTGAAGTAACCTACCCATTTGAGGATGAAGTAGCCATTATTCTGAATGAATCCGGTAAAATCAATGGACTGCCGCTGAACCGTGCAATTTACACCGAAGACGGAGATATGCAGGACATTTATGCCGGTGATTTTCTGGTGGTTGGGCTGACAGAGGATGATTTTGGTTCTCTGACCTCGGAGCAGATGCAGAAATTTGAGGAGCAGTTCCATCAGCCCCAGATGTTCGTTCGCATGGGGCGCAGCATCATGGCGATTCCGGTTCCGGATGACATGGTGAAGAAGATGGAGGAAAAGGCTGCAAAGCCCCAGGAAAAGAGTAAACCGGCACCGGACCGGGACAGTTTGTAAGGAAGGAGGCGGAGATTCATGCAGGAAGAAGTTGAAAATCGTACCGTCAATCTGGCAATCAGTACCACGAAACTGACCTTTCGCACCATTGTGAATGGCTATAATGCGTGGAAACGGCACCATCAGTCGAAAGTGGCTCAGAAAACAGCACAGCTTCCGGTTGGAAAGCAGAGCATCAAAGAACTGATCGGTCAGAATCAGGGAGTCAGCAGTATCCCCATTGAGAAAACGGATTTGAAAGGCTTTGAACAGGTAGCGCGGAAATACGGCGTGGATTATGCCATTACGAAAGACCAAAATGTGGTTCCACCCAAATACACGGTGTTCTTTAAGGCGAAGGATGCGGATGCACTGACTTCCGCTTTTGAGGAATTCACCAACCGCAAGCTGAAAGCAAAGGAAAAACCGAGTGTTCTGGAGCAGCTTAACAAGCTCAAAGAGTTGGTTGCTGCAATTCTGCCGGATAAGGTTCGTCACAAAAGTCAGGAGCGTGATCTATGAATAATAAGACCAAGAAGCTGCTGATCCTGAACCTGCCGTACTTCATTGCCGGTCTTGTATGTACCAATCTGGGAGAAGCGTGGAGAATTGCCGAGGGCGCAGACATGTCTGAAAAGGTCCTCGGCTTTCTTTCTGCCCTGGGTGTAGCTTTTTCCAATCCGATGCCAAGTCTGCATCCGATGGATTTGCTGATTGGTGTGTGCTGCGGAGCAGGTCTGCGGCTTGCCGTGTACCTGAAAGGAAAAAATGCCAAGAAATATCGTCATGGCATGGAGTACGGCTCTGCTCGTTGGGGTACGCAGAAAGACATCGAACCGTTTGAAGATCCGGTGTTTGCAAACAATGTGATTCTGACCCGGACAGAGCGGCTGATGATGGGCAATCGCCCGAAGAATCCAGCAAATGCCCGAAACAAAAACGTGCTGGTGGTGGGTGGTTCCGGCAGCGGTAAGACCCGGTTTTGGCTTAAACCCAACCTTTTACAATGCCATAGCTCCTACGTGGTCACTGACCCGAAAGGCGATATCGTAATCGACTGCGGCCAAGCCCTTTTGAAGAACGGATACAGCATCCGGATTTTCAATACTATCAATTTCAGAAAGTCGATGCATTATAATCCCTTCGCGTATATTCACAGCGAAAAGGATATTTTGAAGTTGACCACAACCCTCATTGCCAACACCAAAGGAGACGGCAAGGCCGGTGACGAATTCTGGACGAAGGCGGAGACTCTGCTGTATTGTTCCCTGATCGGTTATATCCACTATGAGGCACCGCTGGAAGAACAGAACTTTGCAACGCTGATTGAATTTCTGAATGCGATGGAAGTACGCGAGGATGATGAAACCTTTCAGAATCCAGTAGATCAGATGTTTGAAGCTCTGAAAAAGAAGAAGCCGAATCACTTTGCTGTCCGCCAATATGCCAAATTTAAGCTGGCTGCGGGTGTTGTATGCTCTAAAAGACTTCTTAATCAAGCAGTTGGGAAGTCTCTTAGAACACACAACCTAAAACCGAAGAAAGGAGCGCAAGTTATGAGAAAAAA
>NZ_DBLYVB010000054.1:0-3818 GCF_057604405.1 Hominiventricola sp. | reverse complement strand
AATACGTCCGAAATTTTCCTCTGCTGCTCCTGGAACTGGGCCATAATTATTTGCCAGATCAAAATGTGTGATACCATTATCAAATGCAGTCTCACACATAGCCATCATGGTATCAAAATTTCCATTTGTACCAAAATTGTGCCATAAGCCAAGTGACACTGCCGGAAGCTTTAAACCACTTGCTCCACAGCGATTATACTTCATGTTTTCATATCTTGTTTTTTCTGCAATATACATAATTCTTCTCCCTTTCTGCATTGATTCTTTTTGAATCTTCTGATACACTTACTTTATCACTTCAAGTTAACTTGAAGTCAAGTGTTTTTACAAATTACTCAGGAGGCATTTTATGACGCATTCATCAAATTCAAATGATATAATAAATGAGGCAAAAAAGACTGACCAGCCAACTTATACAATCCGACAGATTTCAAATCTATACAAACTTCCTGCTTCAACGCTTCGTTACTACGAAGATCTTGGTCTTCTGACAGATGTTGTCCACACCGCTTCTGGTGCTCGCATTTACAATCAGTCGCATATTGACCGTTTGGGCGGAATTATGTGTTTTAAGCGAACTGGCCTTTCAATTGCTAAAATCCGCCAGTTTTACCTCTATGAAGAGCATATAGAAGATCATGCACACGACATCAGCCAGATGATGATTGACCACGAGCAAGATATTTTAAATCAAATTGATGAACTTCAAAATGATCTTGTTCATATCCGTGAAAAAGTGCGCTATTATGCCGCTGTGGAAGATGCCATCAAAAAAAGTGAGCCAATTCCTGAATGGCATCAATTTTTTGCCAACGAGAAGAATGCGACCAAAAACAATGCAGGCAAAAATTAGTAAGTCTTTACTATTAAGCCTATTTGATTTCCTCTACTGTCACTCGTTTTTTGTGCCATCCATTTTGCCAAATCAATAAATATACATGAAAATCAAGGTCATCCTGCGCCATGGTAAACGGTTCCTCACGAAACACCTCTGCGCGGATGCCTTTTTTCTTAAATTCAAGTCTCTTTGCCTCTGCCTTTTTAAGCAGCTGATTCAGATTTTTATCTGCTTCCTTAGAAAAAGTTCGGCGCGGATATTTTTTATTTTCTTCCTTTAGACATTCAGAAATCAGCTGCGTGATTTTTTCATGCTTTTTCTTTTTTAAGAGCTTCGCAATCTGCTTTGCAATCACTGGCTTTGGAAAGCCTTCATATAGCCTAAGCAGCTGAATCAATTCGCGATCTTTGGCCTGCACAGCAAAAGCTTCCATCAGCTTTATCGCCTCTGGCGCAACTTCTTTTAGATCTTCTGATCCCACACGATACTGCTTCGGCACTGCCGGATAGCTGCACGCATTCAGCGGTGGAAAATCAGCAAGACTGGCGAGCTGCCTTTCTTTTTCAGTACAGTACTCCTCACCTAGATAATGGTACTTATCACGCAGGATTGCAATCTGGTATTCTAATACACGAAGATCCTCATCGCCTTTCATCCAGAAATGACCGATTCCACTATATTCATACAGATGAACTTCTAGTTCAAGCCGTTTAAAAAAGAGCGTGACAACACATTCTCCCTGCCATACGGATAATACATATCCATCACCGTCTTTCTGCAAGGATGCGTCCAATTCACCCTCATAATCACTTTGATAGCTTCCAGTCATTTTAACCTGATGAAAGACAAGAAAACTTTCCACTGCATCATTCATCAGATATACAAGACGAAGCTTATCCATTAATTTTGCTGTTTCAAAAGCTTCTGGCAGAATCAGTTCAAACTGACCCTGTGCCAGAAGCTCCTGCAGCATTTCAAATGCATCCATCATCAATTGTTAACTCCGCCTACAAGCTTTTCCTGATAGCGCTTTACCATCTCATCATACTCTTCATCAGTCAGCTTCTTCTCGCCCGGGTTCATAGCAAATACGCCGCCCCACTCGTACTGATCCTTATATTTTGGAACAAGATGGAAATGCAGATGATGACCTGTATCACCGTATGCACCATAATTTACCTTGTCTGGATGGAACAGCTCATGCATTGCCTGTGCCACCTTTGCAATATCTTCCATGTAAGCAGCACGCTCCTCTGGTGTCAGTTCAACAATCTCGCTCACATGCTTTTTATGTGCCACGATGACTCTTCCCGGATGACTCTGCTCCTTGAACAGATATACCTTTGAAGTCTCTAACTCACAAATTTTAATTCCGAAAGCGGCAACCAGCTCACCTTCCATGCAGTATGCGCAATTCTGATCTTTCATGATCTCTTATCCTCCTATTGTTTACTACAGCTTATTATACACATCATTTTCAGCTTTTGCAAATCAATAGTTGAAATTATTTTAACAGCACACTAATCGCTTCCATCTCCTCTGATGGCGTGATGATTAGCTGTCTGCCCTCTACCTTTGCGGTAATAGCGGTTGGTGCATAAACTTCTGCGATCGTGTTTGGGCAGCCCTCTGGCAAATCAATCACAAGCTTTTCTGGAACTTCGCCATGGAAGACATGGGCAGTAACAAATGCACTTTCATGCTTTCCTTCATAGAGCTTTCCTTCCTCACTCTGCACGCGGATCACTGCCTGCCAGCCAGTCAGATGGCGATCACTGCTTCCCTTATGGCTGTAAATATAACTATAACCATCGCGAATTGCTGGTGCTGCCTTTTTATAGAATGCCATTCCATCTTCGATTGCCTTCCACTGCTCTGCGCTCAGTTCAGTCACATCACCAGAGAAGCACATGCGGCCAAGAAACGTACTCGCAACGGTGTAGCCGATACGCTTCACAGAATCAGTCTTTCTGATAACGGCCCAAATCTGGCTCTGTCTCGGCAAAATACTTCTGTGAAGGGATGCCGCAATGACTGGAATTTCCTCGCACTCGTGCGCATCAGAGAAAGATGCCATGCTGCACTCACTCATCATCAGAGGCTCTAACTTATGACCGCCAGATGCACAATTTTCCAAAATGATACCCGGAATCTCTTCCTTTACTTTACGCACAAAATTAACGGATGCCTCACGGTCGCGGCGAAGACCCTCTCCAAGTGACTCTGCACCATCACAGCCAAGGCCAATTGTATCGTTATAATCCATCTTCATGTAGTCAAAGTTGTATTTTTTCAGCTGACCAATTACCTTATCTGTTAAGTATGCAATCGCGTCTGGATTACTCATATCAAAGAAACGGCGTTCCTTTGTCGTAAGCACCTTTCCGTCACGGTGAAGCATCAGATCCTCACGCTCGGAATAAACGTGGGATTTTGAGCCTGCGTTATCAATTTCAAACCAAATACCTGGTTTCATACCTGCCTTACGGATATCCTCACTTACTGCACCAAGACCTTCTGGAAACAAGCGATCTGAAGGAACATAGTCTCCCATGCTGCGGCTCCAGTGTACACCTTCCTCAACAAACCAACCACAGTCAACAACAAAATATTCAAGACCCTTTCCTTTAACAGCTTCAAGGATTCCCTTAATATTTTCATGGGATGGCAATCCCCATGTGGTACAATATTCATTAAACAGAATCGGAAGATGCTGCTCGCTCTCTGGTGCCTTATTTACATACTTCTGCGCATACTGAGTCAGTCGTTGGCATGCATAATCTACTGTGCTTCCTGCGCGCTCATCGCTGCAGCAAACGGTAAGAAGCGCCTCTGGTGTGGTGAAAGATTCGCCCGGTTTAATGGTCTTCATCCACTGACCAAACTCACGGTCTGCAAGACCACCTGAAAATGCCATGCCATCATCTCTGCGGTAAAACTCCATCTGCCAAGAGCACTCTATCGCTAACTGCGCTGCCCA
>NZ_DBLYVB010000053.1:0-3940 GCF_057604405.1 Hominiventricola sp. | reverse complement strand
GAAGCACCTGCTCCTGGTATTCCGGGTGAAGAACCACCTGTTCCATACTCATTTTTCAGGAACTCAGCTGCATCTTTCATATCATGGTGCTCCATGAAATATTCGTAAATCCGGTTACGTCCTCCAGCAGTAATGCCGCCTCTTCTTAATACTGCATCAATTTCATCCTGTGTGATAAAGGATAGTGCCGGTCGCTCTACCTTGAATTGCTGATCCACCCAGGAACGCTCCCTCTGGAGATCTTTATAACGTTGGAAATATTCCGGATTATGCTGGATTTCCCAACGATGGTAATCTTCTGGATTCTTTTCCATATCTTCCTGAAGCCATTCAAAACGATAGGCAGTCGCAGCTGCTTCTTCCGGATCTGTCCAAGCCGCCCCCACTACGTCCTGCCAGTCAGAATAAGACAACCGTTCTTCTCTGTTTCTGCTCGTATCACGGAAATGAAGTGCCAGAAGATCTGTCATTTCCTTCTGTTCCTGCTCGATAGCATTATTGGAGATAAGATTATCAGCGTAATTTCCCTCCTCATACATATCCCGAATCCTGTCAGCAGCTTCTTCCCACGTAATGATACGGTCAAAGTTTCTTCTTGCAGAGTCACCTCTCCGGATACGAATACCATCATTGTCGTACCAGATACTGATTTTCTGCCCATCTATGGTAAATCCTTTTCCTCCGGTGCCATATTCATCTTTCAGGAAGCTTTGCATTTCTTCATTATCCAAACCTTCGATCAATCTTGCAGTAATGTGAAACAGTGTATTTTTCTGTCCGCTTCCTGTTCGGAGAATATCATCTACCACTTCATCAGAAATAAGAAAAGCGGCTGGCTGTTCTAATGCAGCTGCCGCTTTCCTTATTTCTCCTAACTGTTCCTCTTGTATTGGGAACAGGCTTAATTGTAAATAATCTCCTGAATTACCATTTCCTCTGCCTGTGCTTTGATCTGGTTCATGTGTCTGGTCCATGCCATTGTGTCTGCCATCTTGTCCGGTGCCGGATCTTTCTCCAGAAGTTCGTTCATCAGGTTGTCTACTCTCTGCCTTGCCTGGCTGTCGATCTCCATCAGATGACTGTCCAGACGGTTCTGCAGTGTCAGAATGTTGAACCTGGCTACCTTGTGGTTTCTCAGATACTCTTTCCTCATCATTCCATACTTCCCGATGGTTCCTCTCGTCTCTTCCAGGCTGATATCTGGAATCTGATACTCTCCGTTCTGGCTGTAACTGATCTCTCTCATAGTCTGTTTCCTCCTTTTTTTCTTCTCTATCTTCTGTGTTCTCCGTATTACTTTCACGAATTAACGTGTTAAATTCATTATAGACTACTTCTTTTTCTTTTGCAACCGTTTTCAGGTCATTTTCCAGATCATTCAGAACATATCGTCCAATCTGCATCAGGACTGGTCTGCTGATCTCGTTGACTGCACTTCCCAGATGTCCTAATATTTTCAGCTGATTGAAGTCCGTTATATGCCGAAAATCCTCTGCATCCAGATATTCCTGTACATCCAGTCCACATCGGTTTAGTAATACATACCAGACACTATTGGTCATCAGTTCCCGGAATTCTACTTCCTGATTCTGTTCGTCCAGTTCTTCCAAAAATGTCCCTGTTACATCCAGTCTCAGTTCTTCCAATGCATCTGGAAGCCATTCCTGCATACTCTCCTTCGCTGCCTGATGCAGACTTTCAGCAAGTCCTCCTTCTATATCTTCCAGTGATAACTGCTCCTGCAGATAATCTGCCACCAGCTGTTCTCCTTCCACCGGAAGATTCCATAACTGAGGATCCTTTCCAAGATTCCGCACTTTATAAGTGTCCTGCACATCAAATACATAACGAAGTTTTGTTTTCGGTCCGGAAGTATTGTCAATCAAGGCAATCCCCTTAGATCCCTTTTTGATCCAGCGGTACATCTTCTGATTCCAGATTTCCATGGATGCTACGGCAGTTGCTTCCGGCCGCTGTGCATAAATTAAAAGCTGTTCTGGAAAAGTGTATTTGTACAGTCTGGATGCCGTGTTTAGGAACCGCATCCATTCCTGCGGACTGGCAGCTACATCTTTTGCCACCTCTTCCGTCAGCTGTTCCATTGCATATAATTTATTTGCCATGTGCTACTCCTTTTCATAAAATCAGGGACTGCTTGGCACAGTCCCCATAAAATCATCGTTACTTCTCTTTATAATGCTGCGGCAAGATCTTTTGACTTATTCTTCGGCACTTTGTCTGCCTCTTTTGCCTTGATTTCTGCCTTAGCTTTCTCCAATCTTCCATGGATTCCACCTTTTACTTCCGCTTTTTCGGCTGCTTTTTCTTTCTCCAGACGTGCTTCCCTGCGCTCAGCATTTTCCATTACTGCTGTCTTTTTATCACAGAACTGAACCTTATCAGAAAGCTGTTCCTGTCTTTCCACCTGTGTCTCATTGACTTCCTGTACCATCGCATTTAATTCTGGAACTTGAAAGATTCCGTTATCAGGGAGAATCAACACTTCATGAACAGAAGATGGGATGACAAAGTAATCGCTTCCCAGGCATTCCCCAATCTGTTTTCGAATATCTTCCTGCAGTAACAGGGAAGCTCCATTCATCTTAGATTCATTGGTAAGGCAGAACATTGGATTCTCCACAGTTTCCATATCCAATTTTTCATTCAAAAGATTCTTTGGTGTTCCTCCAAAAATCATGGATTCGACAATCTGTGTCATATCCACCAGTTGCACTCCTCTGTTCTTATCTGCCATCATCGCATCTGCCTGAATCTGTTCGACAGATACTCCCCATTCGTTCATCAGAGAAACAGTTACCGGAATACTGCTGATTCCCTCTCCATTTTCCTCCAGATTTACTGCATAATAAGCTGCAAAATCTCCGTGTTCTGTGACTACTTTGTCTGCCAAACGATCGGTATTCCATTCTTTGTCGCAAATTCTCACCTGTAATTTGTCCTTCATCTTTTCATAATCAAGAATATCCGGAACTCCCATATCAAAAAATTCTGCTTTTCCCTGTGCTTCAATACGCATATCAGCTACATCCCCAACACAAGAATCTACATCTTTCCCATTGATATATTCCTGGTAGAGAGAATCCAGATAGACTGTCGGTACGATTCTCTGATTCCCATTTGGAATTGTAATGCCAGTAAGCTTCAGTCCATTGTTTTTTTCTACTTCTTGAAGTTTAATTTCTGCGTCCTTGTAAGACTCTGGCAAATACTCCTTTACATTGTCTTTGACATATTCATAAAATTCTTTTCTGTTCATCATACGCTTTTACCCCTTTCTGATCATGTGATGGTTCATTCTTTTTCTGCTGACCATCTGCTCGGCTTTCTTCTGATAAGCCATCATTCTCTTTAAAGTTTTCTCCTGGTTTTTTCGTGCTTCCTGTCTTTTTTCCATTGCTTTCATCATAGTTTTCTGTTCCTTTCTGTGATTTTTTTGTATGAAAAAGGGAGCCTCAAATAGAAGCTCCCAATCATAACCGTTGGTTTCCTTATTTGCTTTTCCTTATTTGCTTTTCCTTTTTCTGCAGATATAAAGTCCTGCCATACCTCCTGTGGAGATTACCAGAAGCAGAATCGGCAGCCAAATATTCGTGCTGTCACCTGTTTTCGGTGCATTTGATACCTTTGTCTCTTCATGGGACTGTGGTGTATCCGGTGTGTTCGGTGTTTCTGGAACTTCCGGTTTCTCATTTGTCAGATTGAAAGTAACTTCCACGACTGGTGTACTGTCATTCGCATAAGCAAATGTCACTTCATGCTTGGTCTGATCCAGTGTGTATCCATCCAGTGTTTTTGTTTCCACCAGATAATACTTGATTGCTGTATCATATTTGCCGTTCTTAAATGTGGCAATCTCATACAGCTTACTTTCTGCATGACCGGCAGCGTCTGTCTTTAAGGTTTCCAGAACCTTTCCTTT
>NZ_DBLYVB010000052.1:0-4316 GCF_057604405.1 Hominiventricola sp. | reverse complement strand
AAGAAGCTCCTTCAGTTCACACTGGATGACGGCACAGGCACAGACAGAACCATCCTCTCAGGAATCCATGCATTCTATGAGCCAGAGGAGTTAGTCGGCAAGACACTTATTGCAATAACAAACCTTCCACCTAGAAAGATGATGGGAATCGATTCATGCGGTATGCTTCTTTCAGCTATCCATGAGGAAGAGGGCGAGGAGAAGCTTCACCTTCTGATGGTTGACAACCATATTCCGGCAGGTGCTAAGCTCTATTAAGATGAGAAAACTGAGCCTTGCGGCGGTGTGCGCTTGCGAACACCGACATAAGGCGAAAAACACACGGAGACGTCAGTCGACGTGATGTAAAGATGTACCGTTTTACCAAATAGACGGGACATACTTCATTTGATAAAAATGAAAAACAGCGATTTACATCAAAATTACATCATTTGATGCAGAAATCGGTGTAAGTAAGAAAAAATTGCATGATTAGTACGATGAATGGGCAATTCCAATTGGAATTGCCCATTTTTGAAAAGAGGGAAAATATGAATATTAAGGTATATCTTGATGCAAACGAAGGTAATAATCCCTCTGCAATTTCTTTACTTCCGTGATACAAAATCAAAACTTTTCTCCTTCATCCTATACTTCCTCGGTGTCACTCCATACTTCTGTTTAAACGCCTTGATAAAATGGCTGCAGTCACAAAATCCTGTCTCCTGGCTGATATAAGTTAGGTCAAAATCTGTGAATTGCAATAAGTCCTCCGCTTTTTGCAGTCTTACCGTGAGAATCATCTCCTTGCAGGTCTGTCCATAGTACTCCTTGAATATTGCGGCAAAATACGAATAACTCATATGAAATTTTTCTGCCAGCTCCGCCACCGAGAGATCTTCCTGGTAGTGCTGTGAAATGTACTCAGATACCTCTGTAAATTTTTCGCTTAATACAGTTTCCTTTTTCCTTTTTTTTATCTGAAAGCCTTCCTGCTTCCAGATACGAAGAATTTCTGCCATAAGAAGACAATAATTCGAATGCATAATAATGTCATAACCAAATTGCTTTTCTTCTAACGCCTTCACTGATCCCTGAATCAGCTGCTTCATTTTTTCCTGATTAAATTTCTCTTTCGAAAAATAAACCGATAGCTTCTGCTCCACTGCGGCCATGGCGATCAGACTCGAAATCGATGGAAGTGCTGAACCGGATATATTCAGATGTGCCGGATCGAATTTCAGGACATAGTAACGGATTGGAAGCTGTCCTGTTGAATAAATTGCATGAGCCATCTGTGGATAAAATACGATCAGATCTCCCGGTTCCAATACATAATTCTCTTCTCCTGCCTCTACATACGCCTTTCCCTCCACCATGTAAAGAATCTCCACAAAATAATGCCAATGTGGAAGAATTGGGAACATCTCAGATGTCTGTGCATCAAATAAAAAGGCTTCATATGGTTTGTTTAATTTGTCTAAACATTCAAAATAAGGTTTCACAGATTATCTCCATCATAGATTTTTACAATTTTATAATAGATTCATTATATCATATCTTTTTTCTACATGATATACTTCCAGCAGAAAATAGAACTATATAATTCGAAAGACAGGAGGTTTTTACCAAAATGAAAATTCAAAATCAACTTGGATATATTAAAGGAATTACATTTGCCCCATTTCACAAACGTGGTTCTCTTTCTACACAGACTGCCCGTGACAGTTTTGATTATATGATAGAACACACTGCTGCTGATTTCGTAATCCTTGCTCCTGTAGGGCTACAGGACCACGCACACTCAGAAGAGATCTGTTACACTTCCAGTGCCACATTCTCAGATGAAGAATTAATCAATATGATCCGCTATGCAAAAAGCAAGCGCATCCGTGTTGCCTTGAAACCTACCGTTAATTGTAAAAATGGTGTCTGGCGTGCTTACATCAGTTTCTTTGAAAAAGATGTTCCATGTGAACCGAAATGGGAAAACTGGTTTGCCTCTTACACAGAATT
Organism: Hominiventricola sp.; assembly: GCF_057604405.1. Lineage (NCBI taxonomy): Bacteria > Bacillati > Bacillota > Clostridia > Lachnospirales > Lachnospiraceae > Hominiventricola > Hominiventricola sp. The sequence continues at coordinate 2,321 of NZ_DBLYVB010000052.1, read as the reverse complement.
CCAGACACACTATGCCAAAATTGCAGAAGCCGAACAATGTGATCTTTTTATTGCAGGATGTGAGATGGTAATGACGGAACACCGCAGTGAAGAATGGAGAAACGTAATCGCTGCGATCCGAAACTATTACCACGGACCTGTTTCCTATAATACCGATAAATATCAGGAAGAAAATGTAACCTGGTGGGACTGTGTCGACATGATTTCTTCCAGCGGATATTATCCGATTGATCAGTGGGAACAGGAACTTGACCGTATTGAAAAAGTCGTTCAGAAATTCAAGAAACCATTCTTCTTCGCCGAAGCAGGATGCATGTCCAGAAAAGGATCCTCACTGGTGCCTAACAACTGGGCAATTCAGGGAGATTTACGTCTGGAGGAACAGCCAGACTGGTATCGTGCTATGTTTGAGGCCTGTGCAAAGCGCTCATGGGTCAATGGTTTTGCCATGTGGGAATGGGCCCCGGTTCTTCCGTCCAGAAGTATTGCATCAAGAGATACCAGCTACGAAATCTGCAACAAACCGATACAGGAGGTTATTAAAGACTACTATGGGAGAGACACAAGAAAATAGCATACAACAAACTTCAGAACAGGATCTCTGGCAGGAAGAAGCTGCCATGATGCACATCTTCAGCCGGAACAGAAAAAATAACCTGCGCACGCTTCTTTCTCTTTTCAAGGGACACTATGGCGCGCTGGTTGGTTCCATTTTCTTTTTCATTATCAAGCATTCCCCAACCTGGGTTCTTCCAATCGTCACAGCTAATATTATCAATGCAGTGACAGACCACAACGGGAATATTACCAAAATTCTGATTCTGAATACCATCCTTATGATTGCATTTCTGGTACAGAACATACCAACCAACTACATCCATACCTGGCTCTATGCTAAAACGGTACGAACAGTAGAGAAAGAACTGCGAGAAGCCCTAGTCTGCAAGCTTCAGCAATTGTCGATTACCTATCACAAGGAAATGCAGTCCGGAAGGCTTCAGTCGAAGATCATGCGAGATGTAGAACAGATACAAAATCTTGCATCTCAGATTTTTATCTCTCTTTTGACTATCATTCTGAACATTGGTGTATCCTTCGGAGTGGTCATCTTCAAAAGTCGGATCGTATTTCTTTTCTTCCTCTGCACGATACCGGTTTCTGTTTTGATCATTGTTGGTTTTAAAGGAAAAATCAAAAACCATAACCGTGCTTTCCGTAAAGAAATGGAAGAAACTTCTGCAAAAGTAATGGAAATGGTTGAAATGATTCCTGTAACTAAAGCTCACGCTCTGGAAGATCAGGAAGCCCGTAAAATGAGTGAACAGCTTCGTAAAGTTGCTGAAAAAGGGCTTCAGCTTGATATGATTCAGACATACTTTTCTTCAATCAGCTGGGTTGCATTTCAGATCTTTCAGGTATTCTGTCTTGCATTTACAGCCTACATTGCATGGAAAGGAATCATCGGTGTCGGAGATATCACCTTATACCAGACTTATTTTTCCAGCATCGTCGCTCAGATTGCAAGTATTGTGACTTTGCTGCCAATCATTGCGAAAGGCCTGGAATCCGTTGAATCGATTGGTGATGTGCTTTGTGCAAATGATATTGAGGACAACTGTAGGAAGAAAAAAGTAGTTGATCTGAAAGGTGAGATTACATTTCAGGATGTATCTTTTACTTATAAAGGCAATGAAAAACCGGTATTAAGTCATCTGAACTTCAAGATTCAGCCGGGGGAAACAGTTGCCTTTGCCGGTGGTTCCGGCTCTGGAAAAACAACAATCCTCAATCTTGCCATCGGTTTCCTGAAAGCTGACAGCGGACAGGTATTGGTTGATGGAAATGACCTGATGGAACTGGATCTGCACAGCTACCGAAAGCAGATTGCCGTCGTTCCACAACAGTCCATTCTCTTCACCGGAACTCTCCGCGAGAATATCACCTATGGATCTGAATCTATCTCCGAGGAACAGTTATGGAATGTCATACGTGCAGCCAACCTGGAAGAAGTTGTCCAGAAACTGCCTGATGGTCTGGACACGATGATCACAGAACATGGGGAAAATCTTTCCGGCGGACAACGGCAGCGCATCTCCATTGCCCGTGCATTTTTACGGAATCCGAAGATCCTGATTCTGGATGAGGCAACTTCTGCGCTTGACAGCATCTCTGAAAAGAAGATTCAGGATTCAATCCAGAAACTTGTGAAAGGACGTACCACACTGATCGTAGCCCACCGTCTGTCTACCATTCGCAATGCTGACCGGATTGCTGTGATTGAAAAAGGAAATGTTCTGGAATGTGGCTCTTACGAAGAATTG
>NZ_DBLYVB010000051.1:0-4354 GCF_057604405.1 Hominiventricola sp. | reverse complement strand
CTTTTAAACATAATGGAACATCTAATCTGTTCATATACTCTTTTTCTCGCTCTTTTTTGCTTTTACCAAATAATCCCATAGTGTTTCTCCTTTATAACTTCTAATTTGTTGCTCAAATCATATCACATTTTCAAACATATCTCAATTCCAATTGTCTCTGCCCCCATCTATTGCATTGCCTTTCGGCTTGCTTCTGTAACCAGCATCCGGTTAATCTTTTCTTGCATGGTTTCCTTTGCATCTTCATTGAAATGATAGCGGACAACATATACTGTCTGCCCGATTTTCTTTGTAAATGTGTTTCCCTCTGTTTTTTTATTCATCATTTTTTCCATAATCATCTATTTCCTTTCTTTCCTGTGCCCGACAGAGAGAGGTTTGCTTCTGTCCCTGCCGGGAGTTTATCGGCACGCTGACAACGCAAGTGTCAACATAGGGTTTGAAACTTTTTTCGGGTAGTTATTTCTGTTTTCCAAAATACTATTGAAAAGTTTTTTGAATGTTCTTGTTGACACCTGTTAAAAAGTAGCTGAAACACCGGTAAATACAAAGGATTTTGGTGTCAACAAAAATGTCAACAAGCAGTAAATTTCCGGGTAATCAGTAGCCTTTCGGCATCAAAATCAGCCTTTCTCTCTGTCGGGCAGATCAAATGGCAGCTCCAACTGTTCTGCTTTCGTCAGCTTTGTAAATCCATCTTTATCCGGTTCGTTGCCACCCTCTTCTTCTGCTCCTTCCCTGATCCAGCTTCTCTGTCTGCCATATCCTTCCTTTGAAAATCTGTGGACTCCGGCTCTCTTCCAGCCAGTGATCTGCGTATCCATAATGGAACAGATCTCATTTGTCTCGAATTTTTTCGGCTCCCGGTCAAAATGGTCAAAGGCTTCTTTCCAGATCTGGACGGAACATACATGACTACCTTTATAAGCGTCCAGCCAGCCTTGTATCATTCCTGCCATCGTATCTTCCTGTGTGAACTGTTTTCGGTATTCACTGATCTCCTGCTCCATTTCCTTTGAGAACTTCAACAGGCTGCTCTTATTCTCCGTTGACCAGTAGATTTCCATTACTTCTGCCCACAACTGGTCAAAATAGGATCTGGCTTCTTTTTCATCATCGAGGATATGCTTCTCTGCCTTACTGCTGTCTATAGCAATCGGCAGGAACCGTCTTGCCCCGGTACGGTCAAAAGGAATGAACTGCCTTGTGTTCGTTGAACCTGCAAAGATACACTGACGCTTCCGGTCTTCCTCATATTTATCATAAGGGTTCCGGTAAGTGTCTTTCTGTCTGGTCAGGAATGACTTGATTTCCTCATTGCTCTTTGCACTGATTGCAGCAATCATCTCCGACATTTCCATAATCCAGTGTCCCCGGAGATGCTCGTATATCTTACTGTCATTCAACTGCTTCAGATCATCAGAAAACCAGTCATCGTTCAATGCAAGAAAACGGAAAAATGTGGATTTTCCGGCTCCCTGCTGACCTACCAGACAAAGCATTTCATCTGCTTTACAACCGGGGCGGTAGATTCTGCTTAATGCTTCCATCAGGAAGTGCTTCACAACCTCATAGACAAAATCCGAAGCATCTGCCCCCATATACCGTTGCAGAACATAACGGATTCTCTCCTGCCCGTCCCACTCCAGTTGTTCCAGATACTCACAGATCGGGTGGTATGCCCGGCTGTTGGCTTCTATGCGAAGTGCCTTATCCATACATTTTTCACTTGTGAGTTTGTAATAGCGTTCAAAGAAATAGTAGAAATAAGTCCTGCCATCATCATCCAGCTTGCAGACTTCCTCATTCCACCAGAGTTTTTTTACAATATCAATCCTGCCTGTCAGCTTGTTGTATTTCATACTCTCACGCACAAGCGGATCATTTCTCAGCACAACCATATAATTTCCAACCGTTGCTTTCGCAGTTCCTTTCTGTGTATATTCCAGCATCTGTTTCACTTCATCGACTTTGCTTTTATCTACCATCCGGAACATTTCTTTCATGGCATCTTTCTGTTCTTTTGTGGCGATCTCCTTTATCTTCTCTTTCGCATTGCTCAATCCGCTCCACCTCCTTCCATTTTTCTTTTACAAGTGCTTCCTTATCTGCCCTGTCCCCAAAGAGCAGGATATCCAGATAATACTCAACAACTGACAACTCCCTGAGAGCAGTCATAAACTTTTCATGCCATTCTTCTGTCCGTGTTTTTGGTGCATACTGTTCTTTCCATTCCAGAAGCAGGCTCAGATAATCCAGATAGGCTCTCAGGCATCTCAGATGTTTTTTCTGCCAAAGTTCTTCTGGTGTCGGCTCTGGCTTTTTTGCTGAAACGCTTCTCCTGTTCTGCGGTGATCCCCTGTCCCTGCCGGAATAAGGAATCCCAAAATCATCTGCCAGCTTCATGGCTGCATCTTTCAATCCAATGTCAAACAGTTGTGCCGTAAAATCAATGGCATCTCCTGTACAGCCACACCCGAAACAATAATATCTCCGGTCAACTTTCATGCTGGGTGATTTGTCATTATGGAAAATGCAGCGGATCAGTCCGCTCCTGTTGGGCTTTAACCCATACCTCTCCGCAGCCTGCCGGACGGTCACATTCTGTTTTACTTCATCAAATAATCCCAATTCGTTTCCTCTCTTTCTTAAATCTGCTTCCCAAATCTGGGAAGCAAGTTTTCACAAAAAACAAAAAAGCACTTTGTCCTGTCCTTACGGAATCAACAAAATGCCCTTATAGTTCCAGATCACTGGAATGTGATCTTCCTTTATTCAGTTGTTTTCTCTCTGCCTCTTCTCTTTGAATCTTTGCTACGTTCAATGCAAGTTTTTCTCTGATTGACGGCTTCACTTCTTTTTTGATTTCTTCTACAACGGCTTTTTTCTTCTCTGGCTGTTTTAACTGACGGACAACCCTCACAACAGCTTTTTCCATCGCATATTCGATTTTTTTAATCAGACCGTCCAGCCTGTTTATCGCATATTCCTTTTCTTTTCGTGATGCCTTACGTTCCGGACTCTGAATCCATCTCTTAGAATCTTCCGCAAGACGAATGTCATCTTTTCTGGTAGCCCGCATTGTTTCCTCTGCGACTTTATCCACAGCCTTGTCATAGGCTTCACTGGATACTTCGTCAAGCAAGGTTTCCACATCTTCAATACGGAGGGTAAGCTGTTGCAGTTCCTCTCTCTGTTCTTCAATCAGCTCGCCCTGACTTAGAATCCGGTCAGAATTGGAAATGAAATTTTCTTTAAATTCTTTTTCCTGCTGTTCTATTTTTTCTTTCTGTGACTGGATAACCTTTTCATTTGCCCTGACATGGTTTGACTGCCTTGCAAGTTCCAGATGATTCGCATTGACCTTATCCCTCTGCTGATTGAGCATTTCCTGCTGAACCGCAATCTCTTCTTTCTGCTTCATTCGGATATAGTCCTGTTTCTCCAGATACTGCCTTCCTCCATAGGACGGTTCTTCGTCAATTTCCAGTCCATGACGTTTACAGATATCCAGGAACATTGTCCGGCAGGCAGAATCAAAAACAACCTTACGGTTATTTGTCTTTGATCTTTTCTTTTCCGGATTCGGAAGTTCAAAGCCAAGTTCTTCCAGTGCCGCTTCCTGTTTCGGTTCAATCTCCCCATACCGGTTCGTAGCATCGAATACATGACGCTCATGAATATGCGGAGTCGCTTCGTCCATGTGCAGTGACCAGTCAATGATATGCACATTAGAACCAAACCGCTCATCGAACTCTTTCTTGAATTCATCAAAAACCAAAACCAGCGTTTCCACAGAAGCGTGTTCATCTATCGTCCCAAGCTGATAGATACTTTCTTCCGGACAGGTCTTTTTATTTTTCAGAACATCTTCCACCCCTTTACATCTGTCGGGGTGTCTTGCTTTCTCATGACGTTTATTCTGGTTAATCACATAATCGCTGTAATGATCCACATAGTATGCCATCTCAATCTGGTTAAAAGAAAAATTATCCTCTTTTCCCCGGTCTGCCATTGTGGTATATCCCTGATAGCAGTCCCAGTAAATATTCTGACGGACACGTTCATTGTCAATATGCTCACTGTGTTCCGGGTCAAATCTCCGGTCATTGTGAAGCGGATTGTAAACACCGTCTTTCCCAGATCTGCCGTTATGCCTTGTGCCTTTCAATTCACATCTCTCCTTTTTTCAAGTTGTTTCCCCGGAGGGGATTGCAGCGAAGCTTCCAAAAGTCTCTGTCCCCGTTACAGACAGTACCCAGTACCATATGGCGAAACGCCATATCACTGGGCAATGGCTGCCGCCCTTAACCTGCTAAGGGCTTCGCCCCTTAACCCCAGCAAGGTGCTGCCT
>NZ_DBLYVB010000050.1:0-4559 GCF_057604405.1 Hominiventricola sp. | reverse complement strand
GCAAGAGCAACTTCCTGGTCAACAGCTTCCTGCATAACCTCTGAGAGTGTGATCCCTGTTTCCGGATCAACGGTCTCCTGATTCTCCGTTGCTTCGATCTCTGCATCAAATTCTTTTTCTGTCAGTTCTGTTTTGCTCTCCGTTTCAGCAGCACCAGTTTCCTCTGTAGACGAGTCAGCCTCAGAATCCTCAGTTTCTGTCTTATCGGAAGAACCAGCATCCTGATCAGAAGAACTTTCTGACTGCGAATCTTTCTGCTGATCCGCTTCTTTTACTACGATCTTTCGATTGATCTGGTAGGTTGGGTGATCCGTTGTCTGTGGTTCTACATAATAGACTGCCTTATAGGAATTGGCATAATCGGTAGAAAAATCATTCCCGTCCGCATCTTTTGCTTCCTGAAATGTAACTTTTACTTTGCTGTCATCCTGGATCGTAAGACCGGTATAATCACTCTTTACATCGAAATTGTCTCCAACCTTGATCTCATAATCCTTTGCAGTTACCACTTCATCTTCATCCAACTGATCCTTGATCTCCTCATAATACGGAATCTTTTTTACAGATCCAGCATCATCAGAAGCATAGGCAACAGCGGGAGAGAGTACCGTCGATAGAACCGTTACTGCAGTCAGTAAACCGGACATCACCCTGCGTGCTTTCTTTTTCACGTTCATTCTCTTAAATCCTTCCTTTCTGATTCTTTTGTGTATGGTTATCTGTTAGTTTCTGCATATTATCTTTTATACGAAGATGATCGCCTCCTTTCCTGAAATTTGTGCTATTTGGGACAGTCAGCACAAGCTGAGATAACAGCACAAATATATGGCGGTACCTGTTTGTCACAAATACCGCCACATGATTTCTACTGTCATCCTCTTTTTAGATTCAGACATTTTATTTTGATTTAAGATTTAAGCGTTTTCCTGTTTTCTTTCCCGGATCCGTTCCTATATCAGTTTCCATCTCTGATACGTTTTCTTCTGGCAGACACGCAGCTTTTCGCTCTATGCATGTTCAAATCAAATATCACTCCGGGCAGGCTATTCATTTTTCAAGGTACATGAAGGTGTTCTATGCAAACCCTTCATATAACGAAACGCTCAGAGCCTGTTTTACAGTGGTCTAATTCAATTTTTTTGAAATTTTTTTAAAATTCTTCGTTTTCCGCCTTTTTTTTCATCGTTTTTAATGCTCTGTTCAGGAGGTCATTTACACTCTGTTGTTTGATTCCCAGATAATCTGCGACATCCTGCTGACGCATTTCTTCGAAATAAACCAGATTGAGTACCATCTTTTGCCTCTCTGTCAATTCCTTGATCAGCGCATGCAGAATTTCTCTGTCGATAACATCGTCAACAAAATCTTTTGAAGATCCTCTCATAATCTCCGCATCATCTGTAACATCGCTGTTAGAAAACACACCATGATTGGTGCTGATTTTGCTCTGGCTGTATGCCATACGGTCTTCAGCCTCCATCAGCAGACGGATATACCAGTTTTCATTATCAAAGAACTCTTTATTGAATTCCTTGTTATCGCCAGTTACACTCACATATTCATAGTCATCACAACTATGAAGCGGAAATACGGTTGATTGATTTCCTGCTGTATAAAGTACATATCCGTGATCATAAACAGAGATTGTTGTATCTGCATTGATCATTTCCTTTACTACAACTTTGTGTTCCTTCAAGGATTTCACGCTTGGGATTCTCTTCTCCACATCAGCAACTTTCACGATTTTTTTCAGTTCTTTTAATGTCAACATAAAGACCACCTTTCTGCCTTTCGGCTCCGGGTGGTCCATTCCATCTTTTATGAAATTTCTGCACAGACATAAAGAACTGCAGTACAAGAGGTCACGAACTCACCCGTTTTTTTTGAACGGGAGTCCGCGACTCCTTTGTAACGCATGTATCTGCGTTTAGATTAAGTTTGCCAGATTGCCTGGCTTATTCAGTTGATATGTGCATCTTCTGATTCATTCTCTGTTTGCTCTTTGCGAAACATGGAATAATCGCCCATAGCATCGTAAGGACAATGCCTTACAAATTCCTGGTATTCGATTTCAGTCATCTTTGCTTCCTCCTTTGTGTCATATTATCAAAATCTCTATTTACAATTATTTTTGCAAAAAAGAATTCAACCTCTATATAACGAAACGCTGAGAGCCTGTTTTACAGTGGGGTACGACAAAAAAATTTAAAAATTTTTCGAAATACGTCAAAAAAGCCCGACAAAACAAATACTTCAACAATCTCCAAAACCAGAAAAGACTTCTGATCTTGCAGTGTATCCGTAAATGTTTTGCCGGGCTCTTAGTGATTCCAGTCAGGTTCAGCTCCTTGACAAACTCTTGCTGTCTGGTGCGTTCTTGATGGTTCCTGCCAAATCCAACGCTTACTACAGACAGCTCATTCTATTCTGTTATGATCCCTGATTCATCATCTTTCGGGAATACGTCCGCATCCTGGACTTTAATTGTTCATCTCGGATGTGAATCGGACGAACCGACACCATATCATCCTTTACAAATATCTCCAATGTACTGCGACATTTTTTGCACTCCACTTCTGAATCGCTTTGTGCGCTCTTTTCAATAAATGCTCCACATACAGAGCAATGTACATGCCATTTAATAGCACCTGATCCCATATAGGCTTCCTCCTTTAAGCAATAAGATATTTCTCCATTTATTACTCAACGGACCAAAGGGAAATCAAATCCGCCTTATGAGCATCATGCCATCCATTCCGTAAGTGCCAAAGCTACACGAACAGCACGATTTCTATTCTGATCAGATCTGCTTTGTCGATCTGTGCATCCTTTTTTATCCTTTCACCAGCTACCACTCACTCTTTCCGGTATAAAAAATTCCGCTGTGATTAATTAACATGATATTTCAATAGTTTCAAATACATCACCAGTCAGATCACAGATGTCCTGGATCTGAATCTCGGTATCATTAATCCGTAAGTGGACTGATGGATCAAAAAATTCTACGGTTCCAGATAATGTATGGTACTGACCAATTAATGGATTCTTCCATGACTTTTGAAAATAAGTTGCCTGTATCTTCATTCCATATGCCAGGATCCTTAATTTCATATCCAACTCATTTTTCTTTTCCTCAGATAAATCTCTTTTTGGTTCATAAATGATTTCCTGTTGCCGGATTGTTTCATCCAGTCCACGAAGTGCCGCAAATGGAGCAAACTGTTTTGCCCTGCGTCCTACATCCATGGGATGTCTCCTGGAAACCGGTCTTGGTAAATATAAATACGGTTGATATGCACTTGCCAGCACTTTTTGCACCTCCTCTAAGCACGGTGACCACCTATTTGCTCGTTGCGTTCTCTATAAGTAGAACACTCTAGCAGGTTGGATCCCCGCATGATCGCATTCTTCCCATAACGCTGCTTTACATTCAATACTGCTTCCTGTAAATGCCGTTCCTTATCGGTCTGTTTGGGATCATCAAACAGGCTGTACTGCACATAACTTTCAGGAACAACCCTGTTCGCACACACCTCGATTCTTCGGATTCCGGTATATCTGTCTGCAATCCTGAGATATAAATCTTCCACTGCATCTATGATCTTTTTGGAACTGTTACTTTCTCTTTCGAGTTTTACGGTTCCTTTGGATGCCTCATGCTCATACCTGTGGTCATAGGCGATCCATAAGGTGAGAGAGCTTGTTACCAGTCCTTTTTCAAACAGATCCAGGACCAGATTATCTGTCATTTCCCTTACGATCACAAGTGCTTCATCAAAAGAATAATTTCGCATCAGCACCTGACCATTTGAAAGGCTGTGTTCCTCCGAATGATAGTTCTTGATGTCACTCATCCGGCATGTTTCATATCCCCATGCATGATCGATCAACAGCTCTGCATCAATCCCAAACATCTTATACAGCCAGTCTTCGGATCTTAAAGAAGCCATTGCAATATCGCCCATCGTATGGATTCCATAACCGGCCAGTTTTTTTTCAGTCCGGGATCCAATCCTCCAGAAGTCACTTAATGGTTTATGATCCCATAGCTGCTCTCTGTAAGAGAATTCATCCAGGATTCCAATATGGTCATCCACATGCTTTGCTACGATATCCATTGCGATCTTAGCAAGATACAGATTGGTTCCCACACCAGCGGTTGCAGTGATACCTGTTTCTTCCATAACCTCCTGCATAAGCTTTACCGCCATTTCTTTTGCAGTGAGATGATAAAGCTGCAGATAGTTTGTCACATCAATAAAACACTCATCGACACTGTACACATGGATATCTTCTTTTGAGACGTACCGCAGATAGATTCCATAGATCTTTGCGGAATAATCCATATACAGCTGCATCCTTGGCATGGCTGTGATGTACTTCACACAATCCGGTATCTCATGGATCCGGCACCGGTTCTTGATGCCAAGAGCCTTCATAGCCGGAGTGATTGCCAGGCAGATTGTTGACTTTGATCTGGTCGGATCTGCAACCACCAGGTTTGCTTTAAATGGATCCAGCCCACGTTCTACGCATTCCACAGAAGCATAAAAGGACTT
>NZ_DBLYVB010000049.1:0-4626 GCF_057604405.1 Hominiventricola sp. | reverse complement strand
CTTTATAAATAGTTCCAGTTGCTCCGTCCGGATGCACGATATCTTCACGGGCATACAGACCATAAACTGCACCTTTCAGTGTGGCATCTCCCTGTGGTACTGCTTTTCCTGTTTCTTTATCAACTTTGAATAAATTGATTTTTGCTGTCACACGGTCATTGCTGAAGATATGAGCAAATGATACGGTTGCTTCTTTATCATTGGTGTAAGAAAACTTGAACGTATACACATCTTCTGTATTTCTTACATAGCCTTCCGGTGCCTGATCTTCTTTTACAAAATAGGAATATCCAATCGGAAGATCCGCTGTGAATTTTGCATTCCCATCTGCTCCAGTAGTTACTTTCTCAATCAGTGTTCCTTTTTTCACAACAACGGTTCCATCTGCATTTCTAATATCATCGGATGCATACAGAGCAAAAATACCGCCATTCAGGGGTTTCTTGGTGTCTTTATCCTGTTTTACTACGGAAACATCTGCTTTCTGTCTCTCGTTGTTAAAAGTCACATCTGCAAATACAACTTCTTTATTCTGTCCGGCATAAGTCAGAGTCACTGGCTTTTCTTCGCTGCCGTTATAGAAATTGTCCGGTGCTTTTGCTTCTTTTACCACATAAGCTCCAAGATGCAGGTTTTTCAGTGTGACAGAACCATTCTCACCTGTTGTCAGGTTCTCTTTTACCAGATCACCTTTGCTGTACACTTTTGTGCCATAAGCAGTTACGATATCCGCTCCGGCATACACGTTATATACTGCATTTTTCTGTCTGCGGTTTTCATACTGAAATACCGTTCCATTTTCACTGACATCTGCTCTGGTAAGAACCTGTCCTTCTTTATAAATAGTAAGCTCTGCCAGCTGTTCCTTATTTTCCACGGTTACCGATGAAGTCTTACTTGCTACCAGTTTTACATTTGTTGCCGTTGCATTTACTACATATCCCTGTGGCGCTGTGATCTCTTTCAGATAAACGGTATCCTGTGTCTTGATGATCGTAACAGAGGATTTTCCATTCTTATCGGTTGCCGGCATCTGAGTGATCAGCTTTGTACAAGCCTCATCGCTGTAAACACCAAATACTGCACCAGAAAGATTGACATCCGCTGTATCGTCTTTCTTTACGATTTCGATCGTAGCCTGCTCAATCCAGGACACCTTTAAGCTTACATATTTTTCATCAGCAACACCTTCTCCAAACACAAATGCCAGATCCTGAACACTTGCATTCGTAGTCAGTTTATATGCTGAATAATCTTTTGTAATACTACCCTTCATTTTTGCAGAAAAAGTAGCACTTACATCTTTTGTCTGTGTCAGAGGCGCTGAAAGATAAAACGTGGTTCCTCCTCCAATTGTTACGCTTGCACCTGCCGCACTTACATTTCCAGTAGATACATTATGGAGCTTTACTCCTTTTGGTAAGTCCATGGTAATTTTCTGCTGGGAAGATGCGTTGAACTTAATGTTCTCCGTTCTCTGAACATTTCCATCTACATAAGCCTTTACACTCGGCTTTGAAAATGACATCGCTACATCTGGTATTTCCGGCTTATTCACACAATAATTATAGAGTTCTTTTGCCAAAGCCTCTCCTGTAGCATTGGTTCCGTAAAAAGCATCACTGCTTCCGTTGGCATACGATGCAGCCATGTGAATAATGATGAATCTTTTTCCTTCTGAAAAATCCGTGTGTTTATTCGCAAAAAAGCTTTCGCTTCCTGCGGCATCTGTACCGTAATAACACACTTTTGCTAACGCCTGATTGTCTCCAATCTTTGTGATTGTATAATTTCCAGATCCAGGTCCTGGCTTAGCTGGCTGTACACAATACGCAGTTGCTCTGACGCTTCCGTAGCTGATATAGTACGGCTCTGTCAGATAGGTTCCAAGATTATAATCTGCATATCTATACAGTGGTCCTTTTTCGATTGTTACCTGCTGTGTACTTCTTGCTGAATAAGCCGAAACTGCTTCAAATGTTACAATCTCTCCCTCTTCCATAGAATCAAGATCCACACCTTCGTCTTCTGCCTGTTCCAAAACATCGTGAAGCTCTAACCCTGATTCTTCATCATAGGTATCCTGATTCTGTGCCTGCTCTACTAAATCATCAAATTCATCAGCATCAATATCGGTAATCTCCGAGTCTGCTTCGGAATCCTCCGCTTCCTCTGTCTGCTGTTCACTGCCAGCTGTTTCGGATTCGGTCATTGCTTCACTCCCAGACGCCTCTTTCTGCGCTTCTGTTTCTTTCTCACGCACAATCAGTTTTCGGCTGATCTGGTACTTCGGATGCTCCTGATTTACCGGTTCCACATAATAGACCGCTTTGTAAGTGTCCGCATGATCTGTCGTAAAATCCTCATTCTTATCATTCTTTGCTTCCTCAAATGTGACTTTAACCTTGTTATCATCCTTGATTTCCAGTCCGGTATAATCTGATTTCACATCAAATACACTGCCTGTTTCAATTTCATAATCTTTGGCAGTCACCACCTCATCTTCATCCAGAAGGTCTTTCACTTCCTCATAAAGTGGAGGTTTTTCCTCTGGCTGGATCTCCGCTGCATATGCAGTCATCGGAGATAACACTGTACTAAGCATTGTCATGCCTGCCAGCAAGCCAGATACTACTTTTCTAAAATTACCTTTTTTCTTCATGCTAAGGTCCTCTCTTTCATATATTTGTATTAAAACAGACAGTCCTTAGACTGCCTGCAATACACTACTTATCGTTGTGGGAAAATCAGATTGAACTGTACATTTCCCTCTCCGGGATCAACCATCTCCACAGTTGCTTCATACTGTCTCCCTGTTTTTCTTGATACCAGATCCTTATAATGGATTTTTCCTTTAGACAGAAATTTCTTTGCTGTCGTCTTATCCATCTTTTTCCCCTGGCTTGCAAGGAATTTATCATTCTTCCATAAGGTAAAAGTACAGTTCCGGTCAGAACAATAAAAGTTTACTTTTCCTTCCCGTACATCTGCTCCACAGCGGGGACATTTGCCAATGACTTCTCCTTTTGCCTTTCCCTGAAACTGGTCTTTCTTTTCTTCTGAAATCCCCTGATATCTGGCAATCAGTTCCTGCATGAGATCTGTAATCCCATTTAGGAATTCATCTGCTGTCTCTGTATTCTGTGCAATGTGATTCAATGCCATTTCCCACTCTGCGGTCATCTTCGGAGATTTAATCTCGTCTGGCAGAACCGTAATCAGTACATTGCCATCATCTGTCGGCACCAGATTTTTCTTTTCTCTTTTCACAAAACCAGACTGAATCAGTTTTTCAATAATTGCTGCCCTTGTTGCCGGTGTGCCAAGTCCTTTCTTTTCCGTATCTTCGGTCAGCTCTTCATTCCCTGCACGTTCCATCGCAGAAAGCAGGGTATCTTCTGTGTACTGTTTCGGTGGCTGCGTAAAATGCTCCGATACAAAAGAATCACAGGGACCGTAATGCTTGCCTGCCCAGATATCCAACTCCGGCTCTTCTTTCTCAATCTTTACGTCAAAGAACTGTTTCAATCTATTTTCGATCGCCTTGAATCCTTCCTGCTTTGTTTTCTTTGCTATGAGATAAAACGTATGATAATTACAGGTAATCTGGCATTTATGGCTCTCATAAATATAAGGATCTGCAGTTGCTGTCAGAACCCTGGCACTGATCAGATACAAAATCTTACGGTTTCGCTCTTTCAGTTTACCTATATCTGCCTTTGCTACTTCCATGGTTGGGATAATCGCATGGTGATCGGATACTTTCTTTGAATTTAATACCTTACTCACGTCCGGTTGATATTCCAGACCTTCAGCATAAGGCATTTTCCCAAGTACCATCTGAATCAGTGTTTCAGTGCTTTCTCCCATCTCATCTGTCAGATACTGGCTGTCTGTTCTCGGATAAGTAACCAGCTTCTGCTCATACATCTCCTGCACGGCATCCAGTGTCTGCTGTGCGGTATAGCCAAACATTCTGTTAGCTTCCCTCTGAAGGGTTGTCAAATCATAGAGCTTCGGAGGGCGGACCGTTTTCTCTTTCACATCATCCTTTTCCACTTCGCACATCCGCTCCCGACAGTCCGCAGCCACTTTATCTGCATCCTCTTTTTTCTGAAAATGCTCTGTGACCGCATCCATATCATCAAACTTGATATGAGCCATATAATATTTCTCTTTGGTAAATTCCTTAATCTTCTGATTTCGATCCACAATCATGGCAAGTGTCGGTGTCTGCACTCTTCCAACTTTCAGATTCTGGTTATACAGAACGGAAAAAAGACGGCTCGCATTGATTCCCACCAGCCAGTCTGCCTTTGCCCTGCAAAGTGCTGACTGATAGAGACTGTCATAACACGAACCGTCTTTTAATGACGCAAATCCATCTTTAATTGCCTGTTCCTCCATGGAAGAGATCCATAGCCGCTTCATCGGCTTTTTGCATCCTGCCTGCTCATACACCAGACGGAAGATTAGTTCTCCTTCCCGCCCGGCATCTGTAGCACAGATTACTTCATCTACTTCGGAATCTC
Organism: Hominiventricola sp.; assembly: GCF_057604405.1. NCBI lineage: Bacteria > Bacillati > Bacillota > Clostridia > Lachnospirales > Lachnospiraceae > Hominiventricola > Hominiventricola sp. The sequence continues at coordinate 94 of NZ_DBLYVB010000049.1, read as the reverse complement.
GCATCAGTTTTTTCAAGATTCCGAACTGCTTCTTTGTGCCCTCCAAAATCTTGTGTCTCCAGCATTCCGGCACAATCGGCAGATCTTCATATCT
>NZ_DBLYVB010000048.1:0-4860 GCF_057604405.1 Hominiventricola sp. | reverse complement strand
GCATTCCTCTGCAATTCTCCCACAGTAATTTTTCCTGCATGAAGCATTTCCTCCACATCGTCATTCTCCGGATTGGACTTCGCATCACTCACTACCATATAAACATCATTCTGGGCAGCTACCATAGGAGCTTTCGCAGTTACCTCTGCCTGATGACCCTCATAATTGGACTTCGCCCACCAGTCAGTCATGACAATACCTTGAAATCCCCACTCTTTTCTCAGAATGGTTGTACACAGATCATAGCTACCTGCAGTCCAGAGCCCATTTACACTTCCATAAGTAGTCATTACAGAACGTGCACCACCCTCTTTTACTGCAATCTCAAATCCCTTCAGATAGATCTCTCTCAGACATCTCTCAGATATAACAGAATCAGAAGTACTTCGTCCCACTTCCTGATTATTTCCACAGAAATGCTTAATCGTACTTCCAATTCCGGATTTAGCCATTGCCTTCACCTGAGCCGCACAAATTCTTCCTGTGAGAAGCGGATCCTCAGAAATATATTCAAAATTTCGACCATTCAGTGGATTCCTGTGAATATTCATACCTGGTCCCAGCAGGGAATCAATCTTATTCAGTCGAAGTTCCCTCCCTGTCATTTCATACAGCTCACCCACAAGCTCCGTATTAAAAGTACAGCCCAGCAAAGTTCCATTTGGCAGAGAAAACGCTTTCGTACCGCAATCCATACGAATCCCTGACGGCCCATCCACGCAGCATCCCACCGGGATTCCAAGAGCCTTCAAAGACTCTGTCACACCGCCAAATGCAGCTGCAGTTCCAGCAGTGACCTTGGGACTGCACATTCCTTCACCGCGGAACATGGCAATCAGATCCGCCTCACTGATCTGTGCCACAAACTCATCCATAGAAACTTTTTTATCCAGTACATCTGCCAGCTTATAGCCTTTATCTCCCATATACTCCAGAGTCTTCGGCATTCTTTCCTCTCTGCGTTTATGTGGATCTGCTGTGCGGACAGGAACCTCTTCTGTTACTGCCTGATAAGTTCCATCTGCTCTCAGAACGGCTTTCATTCTCCGGAATTTCTCAATCGGTGCATATGCCTCCTGTAACTGTTCTATTACACGTAATTCTTCTTCGTAAATTCCTGCTGATTTCGCATTTCTTACATCACTTCCTGCAAAAATTTCATAAGTTCCCTCTTCCAGAACATAACAGGATTTGTGTCCTGTCACTCCACTGTCATCATAAGAGGCCATATCATATTTGGGAATGATGATAACAAGTTCTTCTTTTTCACCCGGTGCCAGTTCCCGGGTTTTTGCAAATCCGATCAGCTTTCTTGCCGGATTTCCAAGTTTGCCCTGCGGTGCTTTTACATAAACCTGTACAACCTCTTTGCCCCTCACATCACCGATATTGGTAACCGTCGCAGCCACTGTGAGTTCATCCTCAGTATTCTTAAAAATCTCCGCCTTTGTCTCAAAATTCGTATAGGACAAACCATATCCAAACGGATACAGCACCTTATCCTTCGCAAATGTCTCAAAATAACGATAACCCACATAAATATCTTCCTTATAATAATTCTTATATGGATCACCAAAATTCTCCGTAGACGGATAATACTCAATCCTCTCAGCAATGGTATCTGTCAGCTTCCCACATGCACACACTTTACCGGTCAGCACATCAGCCACACCATTGCCACCTTCCTGACCACCCTGCCATGCATACAGCACAGCCTGAGGATGATATTTCTCCACCCAACTCATATCAATAATATTTCCAACATTCAGCACCACAACTGTGCACTTACTCACCTCACAGACCCGGCAGATCAAATCCTCCTCCGTCTCCGTCAGACAATAGCTTCCCGGATTCGTATTATTATCCTGATCTTCACCTGCAGTTCTTCCTATAATAATAAGCGAAACATCGTTGCTACGTGCGCAGTCCAGCATTTCCTCTGTAACTTCCATCTCTTTCTGAGACCACGGAACACGACCCCATCCCTGACCTTCATCATAAGGATTCTCTTTAATCCAGTTTGCATAAATCCCCAGCAGTTTCTCATCCAGTTGAATCTCTTTACACTCCTTCAGCGCATCCAGAATTCCCACTACATATCTCGTATTCACCAGACCGCCGGAACCAAGTCCGCTTTTATGATAATGAAATGCCATGCGGCCAAAAACAGCCACACTCTCTCCCTCTCTCAAAGGAAGTGCCTGCTTCTCATTCTCCAGAAGTACACATCCCTCTGCGGCTGCCTGTCTCGCCAGTGTTGCATATTTCTCTAAATCCAATTTATAATCGTTCATGTTTTATCCTTTCTTTCTGAGAACGACATCTCTCAAGCGATGCAATGATCGTTCCGACCGTTTTTCCCCAATACTTTCTATTCCCCATCTTAAAAAATCTTTGCTTAAAACACTAAATATTTACAGGAAAATAACCCCCTTTCCTTCAAAACATCTTCAGCCTTTTACGGCACCAAGCGCGATACCTTTGGTAAAATATTTCTGTAAAAACGGATACAGGCATAAAATCGGTAGTATTGCAACAAACGCTATTGCCATTCTGACAGATGCAGATGGAATATCTGCAATTGCAACAGTTGACGCACCAGAAGCGTTCTGTGTCAGTGCTGTCAAATCTGAAATCATCTTATTCAGAAGGTTCTGAATGCCATATAACTTCGTATCTCTAATATAGTACAGACCATTTGTCCAGTCATTCCAGTATCCTAATCCGGAAAGCAGACCCATGGCAATAAGAATGGGTTTACCCAGTGGCAATACAATTTTGAAAAAAATCTGGAATTGACTTGCACCGTCAATCTGAGCTGCTTCAAAAAGTGCATCCGGAATACTGGCTGCAAAAAATGTACGAATCAGCATAACATTCATGGCACTCATCAGAAGTCCCGGCACAATATATGCAAGCAGTGTGTTATTGATATGGAAAATTCCTGTATACATGAGATATGTAGGAACCAGTCCACCATTAAATAACATGGTAAAAAATATGTAGAAATTCAGGATTCTTTTTCCTGGAAGATTTTTCAGGGAAAGCGGATACGCCAACAATGCAGACATTGCCACATTAATACTGGTTCCTATTACAGTGACCAGTATTGTAATTCCATATGCCCTGAATACATTTGCAGCATTATTCCAGATAAACTTATAGGCATGAATACTGAACTCTTTTGGAAATAAGGAATATCCATCTCTAACCAGAGCACTTTCAGAGGTGATAGATGACATAAATAACAAGATAAACGGCAATACAATACAGATTGTAACCAGTATCATGACCGTATGTGCCAATCGTTCAAATCTTTTTTCACTTTTGCTTCTAACCATTTTTTACCTCCTAGAACATTGCATTTTCAGGGCTTAATTTGCGCACAACCACATTTGCCAGCAGTACACAGGCAAATCCGACAATGGACTGATAAAAGCCTGCCGCTGAAGCCATTCCGATATTTCCGGACTGAAGCAGTGCCCTGTATACATAAGTATCGATTACATTGGTGGTATCATAAAGCTGACCGGAATTTTGTGTAACCTGATAGAATAATCCAAAATCAGAATAGAAAATTCTTCCAATGTTTAACAGTGTCAAAGTGATTACAGACGGCATAATCGATGGAAGTGTAATGTATCGGATCTGTTTCCACTTTGAAGCTCCATCCAGTTCTGCAGCCTCATAAAAAGAAGGATCAATTCCGGAAATACTGGAAATATAAATCAGGCATCCATATCCTACACCTTTCCATGTATTTACGATAACCAGGATCACAGGCCAATATTTGGATTCTGAATACCAATTAATTGCTTCTTTCCCGAAAAACGGAAGAATTGTCTTATTCAGCATTCCATTGTCCCCACTGAAAAAGGCAAAAGTGATATAACTTACAATTACAATAGACATAAGAAACGGCAGTAAAATTGCACTTTGATAAATTGTTTTGCATACCTTGCTCCGAATATCACAGATAAAGATGGCAAATGCAATTCCCAGAATCAGGTTGATGATAATAAATACAATATTATAAAGCAACGTATTTCTTGTAATCGTCCACACATCATTAAACAGATAAGTAAAATTGCTGAGACCAGCCCATGGGCTGCCAAAGATTCCATCTACCACGTTGTAATTTTTGAAAGCAACCACAAGTCCTGCCATCGGCATATAATTATTGATAAAAAGATAAATCAGCCCCGGTGCCATCATCAGATAAAGCGGTGCCCATCTTTTAAATTTTGCTTTTTTCATAAATTTTTCCTTTCAATTATCTGGAATATAACAGTGGATGCATAGCAGCATCCACTGTCTGTGTTATTTATTCTCTTCCAGCCACTTGTCCAGCTGTTCCTGTTTGGTGCTGATCACTTTCTCAATTCCTGCTTTCTTCAGTTCCTCAATAAATTTCGGAAGTGTTTCTTCAGGATCTACTGTACCAGAACCAAGAGCAGCTGCATATTTTGCTTTTACATTACTCAGTGCAGCCAGTTCGTTTGCAACACTTGTAGAATCATAGGTAAATCCGAATGCTTTTGATTTGAGTGCACTTTCATTCAGTGCCTTTGTTTCATCCCAGATATCTGGTGAATCACCCTCCCAAATATGCATTTTAAACTGGTCAAATAACTGCCATCCTTCTGCCAGATGATACGTGTTGCTGTCATCTTTTCCATCCGGATAGTTAATGATATCATTTTCAGCATCTACAACTTCGTAATCAACACCTTCTTCCCCCCAGTTCAACAGGTTCAGAATATCTGCATTTCCATATAAATAATCCAGACACTGCATTGTTTTATCTTTATCAGCAGAACTTGAACTGATGCCATAAGTCAGGTAAGAAATTTGTGCAGT
>NZ_DBLYVB010000047.1:0-5018 GCF_057604405.1 Hominiventricola sp. | reverse complement strand
AGCGCAGGTCATCAATTCTAAGAAAGTTACCGATCACCATGCTATTATCCCTACAAAAACAGCGGCGGGTTATGACATTTCCTCTCTTCCCAGTGGAGAACGGGCGATTCTTACCATGCTGGCGGTGCGGCTGATTTGCGCGGTAGGAACTCCCTGCCGCTATGCAGAAACCATAGTAGAAGCCGAGTGCGCCGGTCAGAAGTTCCGAACGAAAGGCAAAACAGTCACGGATATGGGCTGGAGACAGTATGCAGGAAAGCCGGTTGAAGAGACTGAGAAGAATGCAGAGGCAGGTGAACTTCCGATACTTTCGGAAGGCATGACACTGGAACTTGCCGGTGTCGATCTGAAAGAAGGCAAGACCAGCCCACCCAAGAGGTTTACCGAAGATCTTCTGCTTTCAGCGATGGAAAGTGCCAGCTCGGATGAATTTCCGGCCGGTGTAGAGCGAAAAGGCATCGGCACACCGGCTACACGCGCTGCCATCATCGAAAAACTGGTGCAGAAAGGGTTTATCGAGCGCAGGGGTGATAAGAAAACGAAATACCTTTGCTCTACGGACAAGGGAAATGCACTGGTGACGGTGGTGCCGGAACAGATTCAGTCCCCATCCATGACGGCAGACTGGGAGGAAAAACTGCTGAAAATAGAACACGGCGAGTATGACGGTGATGCCTTTATGGGCGAAATCAGCAACATGGTGAGCGGACTTGTCAAAACCTACGAGGCTGTGAAAGGTGCCGATGTGCTGATGCAGCCAGAGCACAAGGTCATTGGCTCCTGTCCCGCCTGCGGCAGTGATGTCTGTGAAACGGCAAAGGGTTGGTTTTGCAGGGATAAGAACTGTAAATTTGCACTCTGGAAGGAAAACAGATTCTTTCAGACACTGGGAAAGCAGATGACAGAGGAACTGGCAAAGCAACTGGTAAATCAGGGAAAAGCACGGCTTACCCATTGCTATTCCAGGAAGTCTGGACGTTACTATGACACAACCGTTCGTGTAGAGGCCGGCGAGGACGGTGCAGCAGCATTTAAGCTGGAGTTTGGAGGTAAAAAATGAGCATGAAAATGATGAATGCAGCTTATCTGGTGGATAATGCTGCGCTGCTTTCCTTGCAGGAAAAGCAGGACGGCGTGGAATTCCATTGCTTTGATATGGACAGCAAGGTGCAGACCACCGAGGGACACATTGGCTGGGATGTGTTGGATAAACAGCCGTCTTCTACGCTGGAAGAAAGCGCAAGGGTGGTAGCACTTCAGAAGATTCCCCAGCTTGACGGTCTTGCCGTTGCGCCGGTAGCTCCGGAGATGCTGGAGCAGGTACGCGGCGGCAGAAAGGTTCTCTGGCAGATGAAAAAGGCTGATCCTGAGCTGGAGAATGCAAAAAATATCCGGTTTATCACCAGCAACTACGAGGATCGGTTCAAAATTCCGGATGGCAGTGCAGTGGAGATCGAGTATCCGAACCGGAAGTTCTCAGCTCGCTGCGAATATATGGACGAATATCATTTGCGCCTGGGGTATGATGTTTTGCACATCTGTCAGCTGGCAGAAATGCTGGAACGCGGCGGTGGTACATGCCGCCCGGAGCCGCTGATTACGGAAGAACGCAGTGCATGGGATTTGGGAAGCAAGGGCTTTCTTGCCATTCAGACCTGTGAGGACGGTTACGACTATACCTTATATCATAAGGACTTTATGGAAATTGACGGTGGACAGATCGACAACCCGGAAATCAGCATGAATGCAGCCAGAGACCAGATTCTTTCGGATTATGGGTTCGGTGGCCGCACCATGACGCGGATTGACTATGATGAACTTTGTGATCGTGCAGAGGAAGCGGAAATCAGCAGACGGGAATCTGTGCTGGGTAAACTCTCGGATTTGTCTTCCAGAACGGATACGCCGGTGAAAGCTGCCAAGGCGAAGGAGGCAGAGCGATGAAATACAAGCTTACGAAGGCAGAGCAGGAAACCGTCATCAATTTTGATAATGAACTGGATATCGCCAGCATTTATACCCATGACAGCCGCCTGATTAAGAAGCTTCGGGAACTGCGAAAACAGTATCCGGAGCAGTTTATTTTGGAGCACCGGGAGCATGGGTCGGTCACTTATACGATTCCGAAACGCTGCGTCGGTATCCGACCGCCTTATAGTGAAAAGCGGCGGGAACAGCAGCGGCAGGAAGCAAAGGAAAACGGCCTGCCGTTTATGGAGAAGGGAGAAATGAACGATGGCAAGAATTGAAAAATGGGATGAAGTGCATGGAACGCAGGCACCGGACGAAAGAATGATGGCATTTCTCGACAGTACTACCGACCAGTATGCGATTTTGCAGCTTCGCCGCATCGAGGATACGGTATATGAACGCTTTTCGTCTATGCGCGAACTGGAACGGATGGGGCTGGAACCGGATATTGACCATTATGAAGTGGTTTATACGGCTCCGCTGCTTCCCTACAAGGATCAGAATACGATGTTGGAGGAACTGTATGCGAAATTCAATGTTTCCCGCCCTGATGATTTTACTGGGCATAGTCTTTCTGTGTCTGACATCGTGGCTTTACGGCAGAATGGTGTTGTAAGCTGTCACTATGTGGATTCCATCGGCTTCCAGGAGCTGCCCGGATTTTTGAAACCGGAGAATTATCTGAAAGCCGCAGAAATGGCAATGGAAGACGATTACGGTATGATTGACGGCGTAATCAATAACGGAAAGAAGGAAGAACCGGCGGAGAAAGCATCGGTTCTGGATCAGCTGAAGGAAAAGCAGGAGGCGGTGCCGCCTGCACCGCCTCGTAGGTGCTGCGAAGAAAAGGAGTTATAAATGCGTTTTACGGATGACGAATGGATGCTCATGATGCTTTACAGTCCTGGCACACGGACAGGGCTGATTGCAGAGCTTCAGATGATGCAGAAAAGTCTGACCGGCAGAGATAGAAACCTGCGCAGGTGGACGGCCTCGCTGCTTGCGAAACTGGCAGAGATGACGGATGCAGAATATGAGGCACTGGATTTGTATCCAGACGAATAAAGGAGAGGAGGAAAAAATAGATGATGACGAAAACGGCTTATTATATGCAGATGGCGCAGGAAGCTGCGGCACAGATCACTGGCAGCAAAGAGCAGTGGACAGCGTTTCTGACCACATCCGCACGGCTTTATAAGTATCCTTTTGCGGAGCAGCTGATGATCTATAAGCAGAGACCAGAAGCGACGGCCTGTGCAGAGTACGATCTCTGGAATGATCGGATGAACCGCTATGTGAAGCGTGGCTCCAAGGGCATTGCTCTTTTGGACATGCGCGGCGAGCAGCCGAAACTGCGGTATGTATTTGATGTGGCAGATACCGGAGAACGGAAGAATTCCCGACCGGTACAGCTCTGGAAAATGAATGCGGAGCATGAGCAGCCAATCATTCGCGCACTGGATACAGCATTTGATGTTTCTGCCGGTGCTGGGTCTCTGGAAAATCATATCATGGAAGCGGCAGAACGCCTTGCAAGGGATTACTGGGAGGAAAACCGCAGGCAGATCAGTGACATCGTTGCAGATTCCTATCTGGAAGGATATGATGAACTCAACATCGGAGCTTCCTTTAAGAGAGCTGCCGCTGTCAGCATCGCATATTCCGTCTTTACCCGGACGGTGGGCAATGCAGATGACTATTTTGAGCACGAGGATTTTCTGGACATCTTTGATTTTAATACGCAGGCTGCCGCCAATGTGCTGGGAACTGCGGTCAGCGAAATGTCCAGCCAGATCTTCCGGGAAATTGAACGCACGATCCGAACCTATGAAAGAGATAAGCAGGCAGAAAGGAGCCAAAACTATGATGGAGCTGAATTACACGAAGAACGGCGATTACCTGATTCCGGACATCCAGTTGTCGGTGCAGGAACAGAAGCCCCTGGGCAAGTACGGGAGGATGCGCAGAGCGTTTCTGCAGGAGAACAACACGCTGCTGTACAATCACCTGATCCTGACCGAGAAGCTGTACCCGCACCTGTGGGAGATTCAGGAGACCGCGACCGCACGGATGGAGCAGATGATGGCGGATCTTCTGAAAGCGAATCCGGCACCGGACAAGAAATCAAACCAGATGGCCTGGGTGCAGCACATGAACATGCTGAAAGCGCAGGCAGAGGAAGTCATTCTGACGGAACTTATCACCAGTTAAACTTCATGAGTCTGTTTCAGTCCGAAGCAGAGCAGATTCAGAAAATTGATGCGGCGGCAGAAAATGCAGCCAAAGAAGCGGAGAGCGAGAAGCCCTCCGCTTTTGTCATTTCTGAGGATGAAATCGACCGGATGCTGCGGACAGGCTCCAATTTTGAAGGCGGAAAGATCCGTATTTATGCGCTGTATCAGCAGCAAGGGGACGCAAAAGAACGAGCTGCATTCTTGAAAGCGGAATACGGTCTCGGTGGCCACAGCTATACCTTTATGGATGGCAGTCGCGGTTTTGCCGATTATAACGGAAGAGGTATTCTGCTTCGCAATTATGACCATGACCGGGAAGTGCGACTCACATGGTCGGCGGTGGATAAGCGGTTAGACCGGCTTGTGGAAAATGATCAGTACCTGACCGCGCTGGAAATGGAAGAGTATCGGAAGCTGGAGCAGGAATACGGCGCGCCGCTTCCTATGCCGACTGCCGCCCATGTGTTTCCGCCAACGCCACCGGAACGCTACGATACCGGAAATGAGCATGTGGACAACATGCTGAATACGGCTGCGGATGTATATGCCCGGAGTGAACTGGCGGCACCACAGCGGTTTACCGTGATGGAGACAGACGATGGTTATGCGGTCTGGGATGATATTCAGGACGGCATTCATGTGGAGCCGGATGGCGTCAGCGAAGAGTTTACCAGCGAATGGGAGGCAGAGACCTACCGCCAGCAGTTGATTGAAAAAGTTCAGGAACGGGAAGCAAAAGACTGGCTCTATGTTGAACAGAGCAAGCAGAATTTGCAGCAGGACATTCCATTCCCAGATGTGGAATCCGAAGAA
>NZ_DBLYVB010000046.1:0-5064 GCF_057604405.1 Hominiventricola sp. | reverse complement strand
TTCATGAGCATAGCACGAATATATGAAAGATTAAACTCCACTCATGTAGGAGTAAATTCCACCGCATAAGCGGACGGTGGAATTTACTTTTGAAATTTTCACGCGAAAATAAAAGATTATTTTGTGTTAAAATAATGTTTTCTCTCTTTACTTTATTGTGCAAATGTAGTATTATAAAACCGAAATGAGAGATTTGATTGTTGAAATAGTCCAAGCGTTAATGATAGCGCAGATCAGGAACGGTAAATTTTCCTTAAAAAAGTAAAATGAATGATATATTGTTGTAAAAAACAGAAGGAGAGGAGAATTTTCAATGAAAGCATTAATCTACGCAGGGCCGAAACAGGCAGAAGTTCGTGAGGTGGCAGAGCCGCAAGCGGTAGAAGGAGCAGTGAAGATCGCAGTAAAGTACTGCGGCGTCTGTGGTTCTGACATCGGCATTTTCCTTGGTACTCATCCGAGAGCAAAGGCTCCGCTGATCTTCGGCCATGAGTTCCTTGGCGTTGTGGAAGAGGATGGAAAGAAATTCAAGAAGGGTGACCGTGTGGTTACTTACCCGCTTCTGAGCTGCGGACACTGCCGTGCATGCCGGGAAGGCAATAAGCATGTCTGCAACACCCTGGGACTGATCGGTATTGATACAGACGGCGGTATGTGCGAGACCATGTATGTGAAGGAAGATGTAATGTTCAAGGTTCCTGAAGGTGTCAGTGATAAGGCTGCTGTTACCGTAGAACCGCTGGCAGTTATCGTACATGCACTTCATATGGTAGATTTCCAGGCAAGAGAGACTGCAGTTGTCATCGGTGCAGGCCCCATTGGCATTCTGACCGGTATTGCACTTCTGGCCTGCGGCGCTGAGAAGGTATATATTTCCGATATTTTCGAGAAACGTCTGGCACTGGCCAAAGAGCTTGGAATGATTCCTGTCAACCCGAACAAGGAGAGCCTGAAGGATATCGTTCTGGAAGGAACTGACGGTGAGGGATGTGATGTCCTGTTTGAGTGCAGCGGATCTCCGTCCGCAGCCATCGAGATGACAGAGATCACCAGAGTAAGAGGAAGAATCTGTATGACTGCTGTTCATAAGAAACCGCATGAGGTGGATTTGAGACAGTTGAATTTCAAAGAACAGCTGCTGATCGGTACCCGTGTATATACGCAGGAAGAATTCGGACAGGCAATCCGCTTTACCGAGGATATCCAGGAGCAGCTGGAGAAGGTGGTTTCTCATGTAGTTCCGTTAAGCGAGGCTCCGAAGGTGTTTGATATGATCGCGGATCCTGACTGCGGTACCTGCAAGGTTGTTGTTGACTGCACGAAGTAAGTAATGCGTAGGATTGTGAGAGTGCGAAGCTCGGAACAATCCGTGGGTATCATATATAATATATAGAAGGAGAATGAACAATGAAGCTTTTTGATTTGACCGGAAGAAAAGCCATCGTCACAGGCGGAACAAGAGGTCTGGGCTATGGTATGGCAGAAGGCCTGATGGAGGCTGGCGCTGAGGTTGTGATCGTGGGTTTCAGCGACAAAGTACAGGAAGTGGCAGCTGCATTTGCCGGCAAAGGATTTCCGTGTAAGGGCGTGAAGATCGATCTGGGCAACCGTGAGGAAGTGAAGAGTGGATTCGCAGCATGTGTAGAGGCACTTGGCGGACATCTGGATATTCTTGTAAACTGCGCAGGCGTACAGAGAAGACATTTCTGCACCGAGTTCCCGCTCAGTGACTGGGACGATGTGATCGAAGTAAACCTGACTGCTACCTTTGAAATGTGCCAGCTGGCGGCAAACCAGATGATCGCACAGAACTCCAAAGGAAAGATCATCAATGTGGCATCCATGCTCAGCTACTTCGGCGGATGGACAGTGCCTGCTTATGCAGCCAGCAAGGGCGGTGTGGCCCAGCTGACCAAGGCGCTTTCCAACGAGTGGACAGAGAAGGGTATCAATGTGAATGCCATCGCTCCGGGCTATATGGCTACCGAGCTGAACACCGCTCTGATCAATGACCCGAACAGAAATAAGGATATTCTGGCCCGTATTCCTGCACACAGATGGGGAACGGCAGATGACCTGAAGGGCCTGACCATTTTCCTGGCTTCCGATGCATCCGATTATATGGCAGGTGCCTGCATTCCTTGCGATGGCGGCTATCTGGGCAAATAAAATAAGTAAAAATAACTAAAAGACAGGAAAGTAACCGAAAAATAATGGTCATTATTGACGAAGAAGTCGATTTGTTATATAATGATAAGGGTAAATGTACCGAAAAAAATCGGAAGGGAGAGATAACTCTTATGAAAAAGAAAGCATTAGCAGTATTGATGGCAGCAGCCATGGTTGCATCCATGACCGCCTGCGGCGGATCTTCTGACAAGGCAGCAGATTCCAGCGCAGCAACAGAGGACAAGGCAGACAGCGCAGACAGCAGCGCAGCAGCAGGAGACGGCGAGGCGGTTGAACTCGTTGTCGGCGGTGTAACATCTTCCAGTGCGAAGGATGCAGTTACTTACTTCGGTGAGAAAGTGAATGAGTATTCCAACGGAACAATCACCATCGCTGACTTCCCGGATAACCAGCTCGGCAACGATGAGCAGAGATTCGAGATGACCCAGAACGGTGAGTGCGATATCTCCATCGGTTCCACTTCTTCTGTGTCAGCAAGCTACCATGACCTGTATCTGTATGATGTGTACTACATGTTCCTGAGCAAGCAGGAAGTATATGATGTGGGATTCGGCGGAGAAGCCGGACAGAAGATCTTGGAAGGCTTCGATCAGTTCGGTCTGAAAGGCCTGGCAATGTGGGAGAACGGCTTCCGTAACGTAACGACCAACAACACACCGGTAAATACTGTGGCAGACCTGAAGGGCCTGAAGCTGAGAACCATGGAGAACTCCATCCATCTGGCAGCTTGGAAAGCAATGGGTGCTAACCCGACTCCCATGGCATTCTCCGAGTTATATACCGCTATGCAGCAGGGTACTGTAGATGGTGAGGAGAACCCGCTGGGTATCATCACCGGTAACGGCTTCGAGGAAGTTGAGAAGTACTGTACACTGACAGAGCATGTTTATACTCCTTACTATGTAGTGATGAATGCTGACAAATACAACTCCCTGAGTGCTGATCAGCAGGCTGCAATTGAAAAGGCTATGGCAGAGGCAACTACATACCAGTATGAGCAGTCCAATAAATATGAGGAAGAGTCCATTGATACAATGGAAGCTGCAGGCTGTACAGTAACCACTCTTGATGAGGCTGCAAAGCTTGAGTTCAAGGCTGCCGCAGATAGCGGTGATGGCCTGTCTCTGGCAAAAGAGCAGATGGACAACCCGGATCTGGCTGACAAGATGGTTGAGGAGCTTGAGGCTTACAGAAAGTAATTGTAAAGCGTTTTTAGTTTCATAATCTGTGAAAATACGGGCCGCCGCATAATGGGGAACTGCTGTGTGGCGGCCCGGATCATGCAAGACCGTCGGAATTTCTCGGGGGGCGTATTTTCCGACGGGTATAAGGAGGTTACAAAGTTGAAAAAAGCATTGAAATGGCTGGATGACAATCTGGAAGTGTTTCTGTGTGTTATCCTGATGAGTGTCATGACGATTCTTGTATTTGTACAGGTTGTTATGAGATATGTGTTCCATAACTCTTTAAGCTGGTCTGAGGAACTGGCAAGATATGTGTTCATCTGGCTGATCTATCTTGGCATCAGTTATGGATGTAAGCTGAGAAAGCATATCAAAATTGATGCGGCACTGCATCTGTTCCCGAAGAAGATCCAGAAATATGTGGTAATTATCGGTGATATTTTCTTCTTCTTATTTGCACTCTATATTGTGGTAACCGGATTTAACTACTGTGTGGCTCAGGCAGCAGTCGGAAAGGCTTCTTCTGCACTGGGGATTCCGTTCCAGTATGTATATTCTGCTACAGTGGTAGGTTTTGGTCTTGCTGCATTCCGCGAGGTACAGACCATCATCTACAGAATCAAATGTATCAAAAACGGAGAGGAGTATGACGGATGATTACAACAGTATTATTTGTTAGCTTGATAGTATTCCTTGTCCTGAACGTACCTGTAGGTATTGCGATCGGACTTTCTTCCTGGACATCTGTACTGCTCAATCCGAGACTTTCAGATTCCTTTATTGTTCAGCAGCTGATTTCCGGATCGGATTCTTTCCCGATCATGGCAATCCCTCTGTTCATTCTGGCCGGTGAGCTCATGGCTGCCGGCGGTGTTTCCAAGAGAATTTTAAATGTCTGCAGTGCCTTCTTCGGAAGAATCACCGGCGGACTTGCCATTGTAACCGTTGTTGTTTGTATGTTCTTTGCAGCTGTATCCGGTTCCGGCCCGGCAACCGTTGCAGCAGTCGGAACCATGGTTATTCCTTCTATGCTGGAGAAGGGATACAGTAAGAGCTTTTCTCTGGCGTGTGTGGCATGTGCGGGCTGTATCGGTGTTATTATCCCGCCGAGTATCCCGATGGTTATCTACGGTGTATCCACCAGTACGTCCATTTCAGCTATGTTCCTGGCCGGCTTCGCACCTGGCATCATCATCGGTATTGTCCTTTGCTTAGTTTGCTACTTCTACTGCAAGAAACAGGGATGGAAGGGCGATGACCGCAAATACACCTTCAAAGAGAAGATGAAAGTCGTTTGGGATTCCAAGTTTGCCCTGATCGAGCCTGTTATCATCCTGGGCGGTATCTACGGCGGTATTTTCACACCTACGGAAGCTGCTGCTGTCGCTGCAGTATACGCTCTCATTTGCGGTGTATTCATTTTCAGAGAGCTGAATTTCGGCAATATCTATAAGACCATTGCCGCTGCCTGCTCCACCAACGGAACAACGATGGTCATCATCGGATGTGCAACCGCGTTCACCCGTGTACTGACTCTTCAGCAGATTCCTGCTATGATCACACAGGCGATCCTGAATTTCTCTACCAATGAGGTGGTCATCCTGATCCTGATCAACATCCTGTTGCTGATCGTAGGCTGCTTCATGGACACCACACCGGCCATGATGGTGCTTTCCCCCATCCTTCTGCC
>NZ_DBLYVB010000045.1:0-5673 GCF_057604405.1 Hominiventricola sp. | reverse complement strand
ATTATGGGATGGGACTATTTTTTGCAAAAACTGTGGCTGAAAAATATGGTGGAGGTATTAAACTTTCAAATTCTGAAAATACAGGTGGGGCGAGGGTAGAATTGATGATGTTTACAAGGAAGTTCTTGAGCAGGCAGAGAACTTCAAGAAATATGCGAATTAAAAACTGATTGTATCAGGAGTAATTTTCAGAAGATAGAACTTAGAAGAGAAAGGAATTGGGTTATGTCAAAATTAAATGTTGACCAAAAAACAATAAAAGATTTATTTCAGAGTAAAAAATCGGACTTTTTAATACCAGATTATCAAAGACCTTATGCTTGGGGCGAAGCTGAATGCAGAACGCTTTGGGACGATATATTTTCATTTGCTGTTCGTCAGGATATATGGATTCTGTCGGTGTAAAGCCGAAATTGATAACCTCGTCCCAGAGAGTTCCCTCGATTTTTCCTGAAATTTCCCGGTATAATGCAGCAGCTTTCCGGTTGGAGAAAAAAGGGCAATCGGGTTGCAAAGAAAAGTGGCCGCATAATCAAGCAGATCTGAAACATCTTTGTTTTCGATAATTATCTTTAGGCATTGCTCATACCAGGCATAGTACTTATCAAAAATATCCAGAAACTCACGGAATACCTTATGAAAAGGCTCGTCCGTATATAAGATGGCGGCATACTCCATCCAGGAAGGGTTTATCTGTCCCTCCTTTGATCCGGTTTTGGTACAGAAAATCATTATCGATTATTTCCATGGAATCATCAAGTATGCGGGCATGCCGGAATAATTGATCTAAGCCCGTAGATTTATAAAAAATCCTGTATTTATCAGGAATCCAGTCAAGGATGACAGAAATGCTCATAGATTTCATTGCAAAAAACTCCTTTGGTTATTTTTGACGAAAAAAGACGGTATAAATGAATTATATAACCAATGACGGGAGATGGAAACTGCTTTACTATAAATATATAGGAAACACTGTTCAGGCGCCGACAGTTAGAGAGGAGATAATATAATTCAGACAAAAGGAGGGAGGCAATAAAAAGAGCTGAGGGAGCATCCTATAAAGGGGTATCGATTTTTTAATATTATAACTATATAGTTGAAAGGATTATTTTTTATGAAAAAGATATTGTTAAATGGAGTAGACGGAAATTTTGGAAGCAGATCAGCCCGTGTATTGCTGGAAAAATATCCTCATGAAGCTTTGATTTTTACGGCTCCAACAAAAAATGGTCTTGAAAAATACCAGGCAATGGGCATTGAAACCAGAATTGCCGATTTTAACAATGCGGAAAAACTGACGGAAGCATTTAAAGATGCGGATACAGTTATTCTGATCTCCATGCCATTCGTTGGACCGAAAAGAAGAGCGGCACATAAAATTGCAATTGATGCGGCTGTGGCGGCAGGTGTAAACAAACTGGTTTATACATCGATTGTAGGAGCTGGACATGAGGATATCAATGCTTACGAAGTAAACGATCATGTATGGACCGAAGGGTATATCAAAAAACAGCCTATCCATTATTTGATTCTTCGGGATTCCCAATATGCGGAAGCAATGGTCTCCACATTTGTGGAAGCAGTTGAAAATACAAACGGCATCATCCGCAATAACATGGGAGATGGGAAAATGGCATTTGTTTCGAGGGATGACTGTGCGCTTGCGGCGGCCTGCGCGGCAATGTCTGATTGGGAAGACCGAATTGTTGATATAAATGGAGCCGAGCTTCTGACAATTGCACAGTACATGGCAATCGCCTCGGAGGTTACGGGTAAAAAGACGGAATATCAATATATCAACGATGATGAGATGTATGAGTTCTTTGACTCCATCGGCGTTCCAAGGACAACGGAGGAAATGTGGGCGGACACGGCGAAGAACTTCCCATTTTGCTCAGATGGAATGGTGTCCTTTGGCAGGGCAATCCGTCTGAATCAAATGAGTACATTTACAGATGATTTTGAAAAGCTGACAGGGCAAAAGCCCATCACGGTAAGAGAAATGTTTGAAGATATGGAAAATCATTTAATCGGAACAAGAACATCTACAGATAATTAAAAACAGTAGGAGGACGAAAAATGGCAGAAATGATGAATCCGGCGCTGGAAGGCGCCACCTTATTGTTCCCACAGGGATCTTTTATTACGGCATATGCTTATACGGGCGTGGAGGATGAGATCAAGGCATATCAGACCAGCGCATGGATTGGAACGGCGCTTATGACATCCCCCATTTATGATGTATACGGACCGGATGCCGTTAAATTAATGTGACAGGTCTGTACAAATGATTTTACCACGCTGGGAATGAACGGCATACGCCATGCCGTAATGTGCAATGAGAAAGGTCAGATTCTGACAGACGGCGTTGTAATCCGTATCGGAGAAGATCGTTACAGAACCTACTGGCTTGATCCGGTGATCTCTTATTATGTCAATACATCAGATCTGGATGTGCATGGCGAAAACATGAGCGGAAAGGAATATTTTATCCAGATTGACGGTGAAAAGTCCTTAGAGATTCTGGAAAACGCATTCCAGGCCAATCTTCACGACATCAAATTCGGCAGACATAGAATCCAGGAGGTAAACGGAAAACAGGTACGCATCATCCGGCTTGGCATGTCCGGCAATCTTGCTTATGAAATTCACGGAGATATGGCGGATTATGCGGAGATCTACAATCTGGTATGGGCGGCAGGTGAAAAGCTGGGAGCAAGAAAGCTTGGGCTCCAGGCTTATAACATGTTTAATCATACGGAGGCCGGATTCCCGAATATCAATCTTCACTATCCGCTTCCGTGGCTGGAAACCAGCGAGAAAATGACAGAATATATGCGCACAGTGCCTCAGTTATCCATGTTCAATCTCAATCGAAAGCTTCTCGGAAGTGTGGGGGATGATCTTCAGGCTCGCTTTGTTACTCCCTATGATGTGGGATGGGATTTCCTGATTAAATACAATCATGACTTCATTGGAAAAGAAGCCCTCCTTGAAATGTCGAAAAAGCCCCAAAAAAAATGCGTAACCCTGGAATGGAACGCCGAGGATGTGGCAGAAGTCTTTGCAACCATGCTCAGACCTGGGGAAGAACCCTGCGAGGATATTACCAAACCATGCGCTCTTGAATACTATTTCTGTGTCAGAGAGTTTGGTTTTGAGTACCGGGCGGATAAGGTGCTGGCTGCAGATAAGGAGATCGGGATCACAAGCGGAAAAATCATCTCTTATACCTATAACAGCATGATTTCTCTGGCCTTTATTTCCGCAGAATATGCCAAAGAAGGGACGGAGCTTGAAATACTCTGGGGAACGCCGGGAACCCGCCAGATGAAGGTTCGCGCAAAGGTTGCCAGATTCCCGTATAATCAGGATTATATCCGTAATGAAAAGCGGGATGTTTCGGATATACCTGTTTTTGAAAGATGAAACCGGAGATGATTACATAGGGAAAATAAAATTTATGTGTTCCCCTGCAGAGTTTTCAAGCTTTGCAGGGGATCTGCTGTTTACGGGTTTATTCTTTTAACTTAATACATATATTTTCTTCTAGCTGGCTCTTTCATGTTTCGTGATCGACAGTTATGCGTAGAGTTCGTCCAACAATCACACAGGCGCTCCAGATGGTTCGAGAAAGTAAAGCAAAAAACTTATAATAGCAGCAGTACGAAGCTTGATTTTCATCGGGAAAGTAAGAAAAGATCCAACCACAAGGGTATTGATTCATGAAATAGCTTTATTTATTCTGGCATCTTCCGGCTTCTGTATTTTTTGGGGGTGATTCCTTGGTATTCTTTGAACTTACGAATGAAATAGCTGATGTTGTCAAAGCCACAGTTAATGGCAATATCAGAAACATACAGTGAGCTGTCATCCAAAAGGATGGCGGCTTTTTTGATGCGGTATTCATTCAGGAAGGCGAACGGTGTCTTGCCCATTTCCTGATGGAAATATTTGCAGAAATAGGTCGGGCTCATGCAGGCAATGTCAGCAAGTTCTTTTAATGTAATTTCTTCGGCGTAATGTGACCGGATAAAATCAAGCACTTCCTTCAGCTGATTCATGGAGGAGAGCTGCTTTCCGGTAGTCTGGTTCTGTATAAGAATTTCTGTGCGGAAACAGAGTTCCAGAATCTGCAGAAGACAGATCTTAATTTTGAGAAGTGCACATTGTTCCGGGTGGTGGTAATTATAGATCATTGCAAGAAAAAGCTGTCGGAGACTTTCTTGTTCTTTCTGACTGATGGCACTGGAGATGTTGTTTGGGAAGAGCAGTTTCTTCTGTGTGATTGGCTGGATAAAATTGTGCTGACAGGCATCATACAAATCAAAATTAAGTAATTGGGGATCGAAAACGATTGCATGATGCAGGGAATGGTTGTGTGTGCTTAATTCATGCAGTTCACCAGAGTTGATGAAATAGAATTCACCGGCTTTCATTTCATAAGGGGTTCCGGCAATGATTCCGTGCATAGTTCCTTCCTCAATATAGAGAAATTCCAGTTCCTCATGCCAGTGGGCAGTAACGGAATAGAAACCGTTCTTATCTTTATGAGAATAAATCTGTAAGGGGAACATAGGGGTTCCGTGAAAATTTGTCTCTTTTAAGGAACCTAACATGAGAGATCTCCTTTCTTGCACAGACGCGTGGATGAACTGTTGCATAATATTGTGTTATTTTTTGATAAAATAATGAAAGTATCCTTTTATTTTTTGTATTATACTTGGTTCGAATAAAAAAAGCAAGAAGGGGACATAAGATGGAGAAGAAATGGTGGCAAAGCAGTGTCGTTTATCAGATCTATCCTCGGAGTTTTGCCGACAGCAATGGGGATGGAATGGGGGATATTCCAGGAATTACAGGGAAAATTGAATATCTGAAAAAACTGGGAGTCAATGTACTCTGGATCTGTCCAATCTATCAGTCACCGCAGGATGACAATGGATATGATATCTCTGATTATCGTACGGTTTACCCGGAATTTGGAACAATGGAAGATATGAAGATATTGATACAAAAATGTCAAGATAATGATATCAAAATCATTATGGATCTGGTAGTGAACCATACATCAGATGAACATCCATGGTTCATAGAAGCAAAGAAAAGCTTGGATAATCCATACCGGGACTACTACATCTGGAGGAAAGGTGAAGATGGACAGCCACCGAATGATCTGATGTCAAATTTCGGTGGAAGTGCATGGGAGTATTCGCCGGAGACGAATGAGTATTATCTGCATTTTTACAGTAAAAAACAGCCAGATCTGAACTGGGAGAACCCGAAGCTGAGGCAGAAAATTTATGACATGATGAATTGGTGGTTGGATCAGGGGATTGCAGGTTTCCGTATGGATGTGATTGATCTGATTGGAAAGATACCGGATCAGAAGATCAAAGAGAATGGGCCGATGCTTCATAAATACCTGCATGAGATGAACGAAGCGACCTTTGGTCACAGGGACAGCATGACGGTTGGTGAGTGCTGGGGGGCGACCCCGGAGATTGGAAGATTATATACGGATCCGGAAAGGAAAGAACTTAGTATGATCTTCCAGTTTGAACAGATTCAGCTGGATAAGAAACCGGGCGGACAGAGATGGGATTTGAAACCACTTTATCTGCCGGATCTGAAGTGTGTTTTCAGCAAATGGCAGACAGAGTTAGAAGGTCA
>NZ_DBLYVB010000044.1:0-6081 GCF_057604405.1 Hominiventricola sp. | reverse complement strand
AAAACAATCCACTTCGATTACAGTAGACGAATCGTAAAGTTAAATTAGGATAGCCAGTAGGGACAATAAAAAAGCCATTTTACCTGTCCCGCTGGTGCTATTTCAGTTTTCACGAAAACGTATACACTGTCTTTTTTCCACTGTTTGTTTCGTTTTTTATGTATGTTTTTATTCATAATTTTCCAATTATCTTTATTTCCATGCAAACGTTTACATACCTTAAAGGAACAAAGAGTCGCTTGCGACTCTTTCGCGCTCGAGCGGTGCTGTTTACAGCTAACTTCTACTCCGCGAGATGCGCATCCCGCCCGGAGGGCTTTTTAATTCATAAGACGTAATTTCCTATGAATTAAAAAAGAACTCCTCCTGACGGTTTTAAACCATACAGAAAGAGTTCTCTGTGTTTTATAAAAATATCATCTCTTTTTCCTCATTGTGAAAAGGAAGTACCACCTCAAAAGCATTTTCAGAAATAACCGCCTGCATATCACCTTTACTCTGATGATGCGGATACAAAAAACGCTCTGCATCCCCGGTATCTAAAAGCTGCTCCGGCAGTTCCCCCGGCTTGATCCTGCCGGTCACAAGCACTGCTGCGCCCATCTTTACTTCCCCGCTCACAAAATCAGCATTGTATTTTTTCTGCAAATGCGTATCCGCGATGAGCAGGATATCATATTCCATCTTCTGACCCTGTATTTGCAGATCAATTGCATTTTTTCCGATCTGTACAAACAGTTTTTGCAGCACATCATAAGTTTCGTTTCGATACCAGATTTTTTCCTTTAAAATCTGTTCCATATCTTTGAGAAAAACAGTATCCACAGCAATACGACGGTCCGGAAAGCTTTCTTTTAAAAGAATCAGAATCTCCATGCCTCTTCCATAGTGCGGCAGCGGCATAATGATTTTTTTCCCCGCAGAAAGATGTGCGGCAATTCTGTTTTTGATCTGTTCCCGCAATTCTTTAGCGCGCGCAAAAGTATTTACATGCGCACAGTCCACAACACCAAACTGCGCTCTGCATCCCCTGACCGGATCGCATGCATAAGCTAACGTATCCTCCTGATAATCGCCGCTGAAAAAAACAGCGCCTTTTTCATCCTCAATATAAAACCACAGACCTCCCGGACAGTGTCCCGTCCGTCCATACGTCAATGTTATTTCAGAAATTTTTGTTTTCCATGGTGTCTTTTTTTCATCCACAGGCAAAACGATCTGTTTTTCATACGAAATATTAGAAAGATCGATCGTCATCTGCGAGGCAGCGAGCACTCCGCAAAATCCTCTTTTTACAAATTCCGTAAAAGCTCCGCTGTGATCTTTATGGCAGTGCGTCAGGAAAAGATAATCTGTTTTCGAGAGTTCCTCAGACGTTACATCCGGATAAGGCTGGCTGTCACTGTCCATGATCCCGCAGTCCACCATACAATAACGTCCTTCCCTTCCGTACTCCATCAAAAAGCAGCTTCTCCCGTGTTCTCCATAGCCGCCTTTAGCCCAAAATCGCCTCATATGCATACAGCCTCTTTTCTGAAATTTCTGCAAATCCCTTCTGTCCTTCCTCTAAAAACTCTATGTGAAGCAGACAGAATGTCTCACCGGTTTCCGTCTTTACCTTAACACGGTAACTGCCGCCCTCAAAAGATGACATCACTACCTGCACCGGTATTACATTGCCCTCATCCTGCATTTTAAAACTGCATTCCTCCGGGCGGAATCTAAGCTCAACCTGCGCTCCAGGCACCGGTTTCTGTAAAAATGTTTTGCTTCTCACGATCCGGTCCGCTATCTTTACCGTGGCATATTCCCCCTCAGCATGATCGAACTCTGCCGCACTTAAACTATTGCCTGCACCTAAAAGTCCTGCAACCATAGCTGTTGCCGGATTTGTATAACAATTCGACGGCGTATCGCTCTGATCGATCACGCCATGATTCATCACGATGATCCGGTCAGCCATTGCAAACGCCTCCGACGGATCATGTGTCACATGAAAAACCGTTGTATTTAAATGCCGGAACAACTGTGCCATCTCCGTGCGCATTTCTATTCTAAGCTGTACATCAAGGTTACACAAGGGTTCATCTAACAGTATGATCGAAGGTTTCGTGATCAGGGCACGCGCGATCGCCACTCTCTGCTGCTGACCCCCGGACAATTCTGACGGGTACTGTTCCATCAGTCCCTCCAGATGCAAAAGACCTACCACTTCCTCCAAACGTTTCTGCATCTCATCTTTTTCTTCTTTTTTTACCCGCAGACCATATAAAATATTATCCTTCGCCTTCATATGCGGCCAGAGTGCAAAATCCTGAAACACCATATTGATATTACGTGCTTCGATCGCCACTGTTTTTTTCGCAGAGGAAACTTCTTTTCCATGGATCACGACTGTTCCCTCATCCAAAGATAAAATTCCCGCAATGATATTAAGAAGCGTCGATTTTCCGCAGCCGGAAGGTCCTAACACACTGATGATCTCGCCGGCTTCCACGGACAGATCGATTCCCTTTAAAATTTCTTTTTTTCCAAAATTTTTTCTGATTCCGTTTAACTCCAGTATCTTTTCCATCTCTAATTCATGCCTTTCTTTTTATTTCTCAGATATCCTGCATTTAAAATTGCTTCCAGAGCCAACATGATAGCGATAATAAAAATACCACCGATGATCGTTGCCGCAGCAGCATAGCCAAATTTCAGATCATTGTAGGAATCACTGATATATACCGGAAGTGTGCTGTAGTTCGGCGGATATAAAATCGTGGTAATCGCAAGGTTAAATACACTTCCTCCAAAAGCAGCCAGCACCGCGGACACACTGCTGTTATGCAGCAGGGGGAGCAGCACGGTTTTAATCTTCGTAAAAAAACCTGCTCCCTGCATCTGTGCCGCCACAAGCAGGCTCGATGGAATTTTTGCCATGCCGCCCACTAACACCCTGTTGATCATTGGAATTGCTGCAGCCACGCTCGCAAGTACCAGAATCGACGGATGCCCGTACAGATGAAGCCCGATCTTTGAAAGCCACTTCTGGTTCCAGATAAAAATATAGCCGATGCCGAGCACGACTCCCGGAACCGCCATCGCAACGAGCGTCAGCATGTCAATCATCTTTTTCAGTTTAAAATCAGAATAAGTCAGTACATATGCCACGCAAAATCCGATCACAATGCCAAGCACCGCAGAGACCGCCGCCAGTCCAAGAGAATGTCTGATCCCACTTATCATGGTATCTGTGGAAGAAAAGACCTGCCTGTAATTTTCCGTTGTAAACACAAATTTCTGGATGCTGACCGAACTTGAAAATGACATGATCAGATTCGATCCCACGGGAATCCCAAGCGCTATCACACAAAATACGGTTGAAATGACAGATAACAAAATTCCAGCCGGTTTCTTTGGTTTTCGCGCCATTACCTGTTCTGTTCCATTGTCCAGAAAATCATACTTTTTCTTTCCCATCGCCTGATATTGTACGATCATGGCGATCACGATCATCACCATCAGATACGAAGAAAGTACCCCTGCCATGTCAAAACGTACCGGCGAGGAACAGATCGCGCTGTAAATGGTATATGGCAGTGTCGGGAACGAATAGACCGCCGTAATGGTGGATGACATTCCATAGTCCCCCACTGTATCCATAAAAATCAGCATTGCTGCAGAGCAGTATGCCGGAACGCATAGCGGAAGCTGTACGCTTTTCCACGCTTCAAATGCGGATGCACCATTCATTCTTGCCGCATACATCAGCCTTGCCGGATACCATTCCATGGAAGTCTTTATCGTTACATATGCCATCGGGAATTTACAGAGCACCATCACACAGACAAGTCCCCAGTAACTGAAAATAAAAGAACCAACGCCCGGTATTCCAAGCCAGGCACTGGCAATACCGTTTCCAGAGGAAAAATATACCCAGCCCTGTGCCAGGATAAAAGATGGAACGACCATTAAGATCCATGCCGTCAGATCTAACAGTTTTGCGCCCCTGAATTTATAATTGACACGAATATGTGCTAAGACAGCCGCCAGTATTAATCCGATCACCGTCGTCCCCACACTCAGAAAGAACGAATTTAAAAATGCTTTTTTCCAGAGCGGACGCACAAATACCTGTAACACCAGCGACAGATTTGAAAGACTAAAATTTTTTATTTGCAGATCCGGACAGACAACCTGAAATAATACTGCTGCCAGAGGCAGCAGTACCAGTAAGATCAGGATGCCAGATATTCCAATACCTGCAGCATTTTCTCTACTTTTCATCCATATGACCTGCCATCATTTATTGTGCAGACATATCGGCAAACCATGCTTTGATATCTGCTTCATTTTCTGCACCGAACACCTCATCCGCCACTGCAAGTTTTGCGTTCGGATCACGCTCCGCTTTTGCATTCACACCATTTACAGAAGGCTCAAAATATCCTTCATCCCCGGTGTCTACAAGTGCCTGCTGTGTTTTTGCATCAAGCAGGAAATTCACAAACATTTTTGCAATTTCCGGCTGCTCACTCTGTGCACTGATCGCTGCCACACGGGTAGAACCCGGTGCGCCATCCTCCGGCCAGATGATCGTGATTGGTTCACCGCTTGCGACCATATCGTATGCGTTGGTCTCCTGTAACATTGCAATGGAAATATCCCCGCCTGCTAATGCCTGTACGACCTGCGGATTCTTAGGGAATACTTTTAACCCATGATCAAATAATGTCGTAAAGTATTCTTCCCCCGCTTCCAGTCCAAGTGTATCCATAAAATATGCTGCCAGCGGATATGCAGGCGCTGCCACACCAGGATCTGCCATTCCGACCTGATCTTTATATTTTTCGTCTGTCAGATCCGCAAATGTTTTTGGTGCATCCGCCTCGCTCCATACATCATTGCGGTATACAAGCACACCTGCTGCATGAATATCTGTCGGATACATACATTTATTTTCCGGAACTAAAGTCTTTGAAAAATCTGTCAGGTTTACTGCATTTTCCGGCTCAAAATCCGTCATTAACTCCCCGTCGCCTGCAAGGTTATAGACATCATACATGGAATCGATCCATACGACATCCCACTGTGGATTTCCTTTTTCTGCTGCAATACGGGACATTATCTCTGCACTGTTTCCAGAAACCACTTCCACATCATAGCCGGTTGCCTCTTTAAACATGTCAGCAATCACATCATCAAAATCATTTAAGTACACAATCAGCGGTTTTGTCTGCACAGGATTTTCTCCCTGTGTACTTTCTACGTTTTCGGTTATCTCCTCTGCTGCTTTTGATGTCTCTGCTTTTTTCTCTGTCACAGTCGCTGCATTGTTCTCCACATCCGCAGAAGCTGTATTCTGTTCTGCTGTGCTGTTTCCACACGCAGAAAGTGCCATTGCCATTGCTGCCATAACTGCAAGTATACGGGTTTTTTTCATGATTTTCTCCTTTTGAAGCCTTAACTTACCTTTTTATCCGGCTTCTTTTTACCTTTCCTTTTGTTTGTTCAATGGCTATTTTATCTTTCTCCTGTTGTTACTGAAATCTCCTTATGATAAATGTCTGGTAAATTTATTGTAAATTTTTTCGCTACACATATAGTTTTAGGTAACATAAAAAAACAGGCTCGTGACCTGTTTTCTCTCAGATATAATATTCCATCCGGTTTGCATTCTCCACTAACGTACAGCTCTCCCGGATCATCAGTTTTCCTTCTAACTCCGTCCGGACGATTCCCTTATGTCCGCCGCCAAGGCGGTCGATCAGAAGATAAAGAGCAAACTTTCCCATCTCTTCCTTTGGAAGGCGCACTGTGGTGAGCATCGGTTTGGTATACTGTGCCTCCTCAATATCGTCACTGGAAATAATGGATGGAACGTAATAGCGGTTTTTATATTTATTCAGGCATTTTAACATGCCGATGGCGATTATATCATTCGCACAGTAAATGGCAGTCGGCGCGTCTCCTCTCTGAGTAGCCAATAGGGACAGGTAAGATGGCTTTTTTACTGTCCCGCTGGTTCAAATAATAATTTCTTCCAAATGATCCAGCTCATGCTGACATATCTGCCTTTAACAAAACTGGATTGAA
>NZ_DBLYVB010000043.1:0-6338 GCF_057604405.1 Hominiventricola sp. | reverse complement strand
GTTAGCATAGTTACATTATAACATGTAACGGAGAGAAAGATGGTTGTCGTTAGCCATCTTTTTTTCTTTTTTCAGATAAATTCAGGGAGGGTATGACTCGTTGTGAGTCATACCCTCCCTGCTTTGGAACTATCTATTTTCCGACAGCCCCATTACAGCACTGCCTCCACCAGCATCTTTGTATATTCATCCTGCGGATTACAGATCACGTCATCCGGTGTACCCTCCTCCACAATTCCTCCGTCTTTCATGACCAATACCCGATCACAGAATTCCTGTACCAGAGCCAGATTATGACAGATAAAGAGATATGAAAGATTCTTCTCCTCTTTCAGCCTACGCAACAGTTCAATGATCCGCTTCTGCACCGTTACATCCAATGCGCTGGTGGCTTCATCACAGATCAGCACCTTTGGATCCACTGCCAGTGCTCTGGCAATGGCAGCCCGCTGGCACTGTCCTCCACTGACCTGATGGGGATAGCGGTCTGCATAAGAAGCATCCAGCCCGCATTGTTCCAGCAGTTCTGCTGCTTTCTTTCTTCTCTCCACCTTTGACATTCCTTTGTTGCGGAGACTTTCTCCGATTCCATCCCCCAGTGTTCTTCTGGGATCAAAGGAACCAACTGGATTCTGGAACACCATCTGCAGCTTTCCGTAGGCACCTTTCAGTGCAGTCCCTTTCAGATGTGTGATATCCTGTCCATCAAGAATAATTTCTCCTTCTGTTGGATCCACAAGCCGCGTGATAAGTTTTGCAACTGTACTTTTTCCACTTCCGGATTCTCCTACAATTCCAAGGATCTCTCCCGGCTGTAAAGAAAAACTGATGTTTTCCACGGCGAGCACATCTCTTTTACCCAGCTGATGGAACACTTTTTTCAGATGATTGACTTTTAAAATCGGCTCCATCATTAACTCCTCTTCAGTTTCGGCACCGCCGAAAGCAGCTCTTTTGTATAATCATTCTGTGGATGTTCCAGTACTTCTTTCGCAGGACCATATTCCATCTTTCTGCCGTCTTTCAATACCAGAACCGTATCTGCCATAGCGGATACCACGCCAATATCATGGGTTACGATAATAATTGCGGTTCCAAATAACTCACGGACATGAAGCATTTCCTGTACTACCTGCCGTTGTACTGCCACATCGAGGGCACTGGTCGGTTCATCCGCAAAAAGTACCGGTGGATTCATGAGCATAGAGATGGCAATTCCCGCTCTCTGATTCATACCCCCGGACATTTCAAAAGGATAACTCTCCCAGATCCGTTCCGGTTCTTTAAAATCCAATTTTGTTAGAAGTTCAAGTGCATGTTCTTTTGCTTCTTCGTTCACAATCTTTCCATGGGCACGCATACTCTCATAAATCTGCTCACCAATGGTTCGAATCGGGCAAAGAGAGGCACCGGCATCCTGAAAAATCATGCCAATCTTAGCACCCCGGACAGCCCGAAGTTCTGATTCCGGCATATCCACAAGATTTTTTCCTCTGAATGTAATATCTCCTCTGGTAACCAGACCATTGTCTCCAAGCAGTCCCATAGCCGCTTTTATTAACGTGCTTTTTCCGCTTCCTGATTCCCCTACCAGCCCGAGGATTTCTCCGGGCTGCAGGGAAAAGGAAATGTCGTGAACCACCGGGGTTCCGTCAAAAGAAATCTCCACAGAATCGTAATTCAACAATGTTTTTTCCATCAGTTTATATCCAGATCTGCTGTCAGTTCATAATAATCACTTGCATGGGCCGTAAGACCACTCACATTTGCCTGGCTGATCATGCTCATTTTCAGGAAAGAACAGAATACAAATGCATTGTCATCCAGAAGCTGCTGCTGCATTTCGATGGCAATCTGATCTCTCTCTGTCTTGTCAAATGTACTGTTTAACTGTACTGCCAGTTCTTCCAGTTTATCGCTGTGATACTGTCCCCGGTTTTTGGTAGACGCATCCAGGCAATGTGTAGAGAAGAAGTTGGTCGGATCTCCAAGACCGCAGTTGACATTGGCTCCAACATAGACATCCCATGCAGAAGTGTCTTTCACAATCGTGTTATGATCAGCCGTCGCATTGATCTGTACATCCATTCCGATGTCTTTTAAGGTGCTCTGGGCAGATTCTGCCAGCAGCGGGAGCTCCTGACGGCTCGGGTAAGTCAGCCATCGAACAGTCAGCTTCTGACCATCTTTTTCACGGATGCCATCTCCATCACTGTCTGTCCAGCCAGCCTCTTCCAGAACTGCTTTTGCAGCTTCTGGGTCATAAGTCTTCGCATTCAACGTCGATCCACCGAATTCTACCGTATCCGGAAATGCGCCGGTCGCTACGTATCCATATCCATTCAGAAGCACATTGACGAAGGACTCTTTATCAATTCCCATGGCAATGGCTTCACGAACCGCATCGTCTTTTACAACCGGAGATGCATAATTCATCTGTACATAGAACGAACGACTGGTCTGAACGCTGGTAAAATTGAAATTATCATTTTCAAAGATCGGATAGCTTGCATAAGCCATACCGTATGCCGCATTGATCTCACCGGATTGAAGTGCCAGCGCAAGAGTATCTCCATCGGAAATGGTACGGACGGTAATCTCATCGACATTGACATCTCCAGCCCAGTAATTTTCATTTTTTACCAGATTCAGGTGATCATCCGTCACCAGTTCCGTTGCCACATAGGGTCCGGTTCCCACTACGATTCCATCATCCGACACGCCTTCATCCATATCAATAATACATCCATAGGGTTCAGCCAGATAGTTCATCAGACTCGGACACTCTTCCACCGTATGAATGGTCAGTACCAGACCATCTGCCTCCATAGAAGCAATTTTCAGGTCTCCTGCTGCACGTTCATGCACTGCAATCAGATCTTCCAGACATTTCTTGACCGCCTCTGCATCACATACTTTTCCATTAGAGAAGCAGATGCCATCTTTCAGGGTAATTTTCCACGTCAGATTATCTACCAATTCATAGCCTTCAGCAAGCCACGGCTCCAGTTCCATGGAATCATTGATTTTCATCAATGTCTCTCCGACACCATAACGGATACATGCCCATCCGCAGTAAGCACTGTGGGGATTGATATTGGATTCCTCATTTTCCGCATTAAATGTGGTATCACCAAAGACAAACGTCTTCTTACCTTCCTGGGCTGCCTCTGTCTGTGCGGCAGCATCTGTACTCTCTGTTTTGTCTGAACCGCATCCTGCCAGCATGCCGGTTACCATCGTCAATGACAGCAATAATGCAAAAATTTTACCTGTTCTTTTTTTCATGTATTTAGACTCCCTTTTCTATATTATATCTACCTGGAACGGCTGTTTCTGGGATCCATGTAATCACGGATCGTATCACCGAGCAGGTTAAATATTACGACAGATACAAAGATGGCTGCTCCCGGTGATAACACAATCCAGGGATAAGTCTGCAGCATACTCCGGCCGCTGCTCATCATGCTTCCCCATTCTGCCACCGGAGGCTGTGCTCCCAGTCCCAGAAAGGAAAGACCTGCAATCTCCATCATCATCGTTCCTATGTCCAGCATGGAAGTGACAAGAACCGGCCCGATGATGTTCGGCAGAACATGCCGGAAAATCATCTGAATCGCAGTATCTCCCGCCAGTCTTGACGCCTGAATATAGGGCAGTTCCTTTATGGAAAGGGTCTGGCTTCTGGCAATTCTGGAATACTTTGGCCAGCTGATCAGTGCCAGTGCAATGACCGCATTCTGTACACCACCATTCAAAATAGCAGCTACCGCCATGGCAAATACCAGTCCCGGGAAGGCCAGACAGAGATCCGAAAGCCGCATGACAAGCGCATCCACACGGCCACCATAATAGCCACACACGACACCAACAAAAGTCCCGAAAACAGTAATGATCGCTACCAGTGCAAAGGTAGAAGAAATACTGGTCTGTGCTCCAATCAGCACACGGGAAAACATGTCTCTTCCGTAAGTATCCGTTCCCATAAGATGCGCCGCACCCGGCGGCTTCATGGCCTGCGCAAGATCCTGGGCATAGGGATCATAGGGACACAACTGTTTTGCAAATATCGTAGCAAGCAGAAGCAATACTGCAAGTGCTGCAAAAAAGAATAATTTCATCCGGATTCGGTTCTTTTTCACTTTCTGAACTCTGACCGTTATCTGCTGTTCCTGTGTCATGCTTCATCACCTCCCAGACGGATTCTGGGATCCAGGAAACGATAGGAAATATCCGTCAACAGATTGACTGCTACATAGATAATGGCCATCCACATAACATAGGCCTGAATGATGGGATAATCTCTCATACTGATGGCATCCACCGCCATCTTTCCTACGCCATCCCACATAAAGATCGATTCTACAATGGCTGTTCCGCCCAGGAGGCTTCCTACCGACAACATCAATAACGTAATGATCGTTACCAGTGAAGCTCTCATCACGCTTCCCCACAAAATGGTGGAAAATCTGACACCTCTTGCTTTTGCGCCTACCACATAGTCCTGGCTTAATTCATCCAGTACAGCCGCCCTTACCTGTCGTACATATTTTGCGCTCATGGCAATGGCCAGTGTAATAGCCGGCATGGCAACACTATTCAGACTGACACCTTTTGCAATCACTGGAAACCATCCCAGTCGAATGGCAAACAAATACATCAAAAGCAAAGACACAAAAAAGTTCGGAAGGCTGTTACCGATGAAACTTAATGTTCGGATCAGATAATCTGAAAAGCGGTTCTGATGAATCGCTGACAGAATTCCAAGTGGAATAGATATCAGAATCGTCAGTAAAATGGATACAGCAGTCAGAAGCAGGGTTGCCGGAAGTTTGGAAATAAACGTGCTGAACACTGGTTTTCCGGACACATAACTGGTCCCCATATCTCCATGAAGCAGGTTTCCAAGCCAGACCACATACTGGGTCAGGAATGGTTTGTCAAGTCCCAGTTCCTCTCTGGCTACGTCGACTACCTCCTGGGAAATATCACTGCCCGTATTCTCCATCTTCTGTTCCACCACATCGCTTCCGGCAATCCGCATCATGCCAAAAGACAAAAATGTAATTGCCAGCAGGATGGGAATCAACTGCAGTAAACGTCTCCCTATATATTTTTTCATTCGCACACTGTCCTCTATTTCTTTCAAATACAATGAGTATAACAGTTTTTCACAGTCGTCAAAACCCCGGGCGGGGGTTCTGTATCCATTCCGTTTTTCTTATGATTCATTCCATTTTGTTATGGCTCTTTGCAAATATGTGATGGGTATTCATCCTATACAGCGGTCAGAACAGCGTCTTCAAAATTATGAACCAACGTTTTCCGCTTTGATGGATGGTCAATGGGTAATGATTCCAGAAGTCTCGCAGTATAGATGTGCTCATACCGGAAGTTCTCTTCCTTTTTCAATTCTTCCACAATTCGCCCCTGATACATGACCAGAATCCGATCGCTGATGCTTTTGACAGATTTCAGATCATGGGAAATAAAGATCATTGGAAGATCCTTTTCTTTATTCAGGCGTTTCAATTCTCCCAGCAGATGATATCTGGTAAGCACATCCAGACTGGAAGTAATCTCATCGCAGATCAATAACTGCGGGTCAACCAGAAGTGCCCGGCAGATATTGATCCTCTGCCGTTCCCCTCCGCTTAACTGAGACGGGCGCTTTTCCAGGAGTTCCTCAGAGAGCAGTACACTCTCCAAAGTCTTCCTGATCTTTATATTTCTCTGTGCCTCAACCAAAATACCATTGTATTTCAGAGTTTCATGCAAAGTCTGTCCCACAGACATTTTAGGATCCAGGGAAGATAAACTGTCCTGAAGGATCATCTGGACACTGCGCCGGAACTGCTGCCGTTCTTTTTTTCTGAATCCGGCAGTATCTTCTCCGCAAAACAGGATTTTTCCACTGTTCGGTTTTTCGTAACAGCATAGCAGCCGTGCCAGTGTACTTTTTCCACATCCACTCTCTCCTACCAGTCCGACAATCTCACCTGATCTTACTGAAAATCCGATGTGATGAAGAATAGATTCTTTTCCATATGATTTGTTTACATCCAAAACATCTAACTGCAATTTTCTGCCCCCTCAAAACTGGCTTTTAAAAGCCTCTTTGTATATTCCTCCTGAGGCGAGTCAAATAGTTCCAGGACTCTGCCTTTTTCTACGATTTCGCCGTCATGCATCACGATTACATCATCTGCCAGCTCCGCTACCACTCCAAAATCATGGGTTACAACCAGTATCGCTGTCTGATATTCTCTGTTGATCGCACGGAATTCCCGCATAATCTCCTTTTGGATACTCACATCCGGAGCGGTGGTCGATTCATA
>NZ_DBLYVB010000042.1:0-6600 GCF_057604405.1 Hominiventricola sp. | reverse complement strand
ATCAAAGATACTGCCGATGTGCAGAAAGTTGAGATGAAGGATGATGTAACGAAGGTGAAAATCTCCAAACAGGATATCGCCGGAAAAGAACTTCCGGGAGCAAAACTCACGATCCTTGATCAGGATGGAAAAGTTGTCGAAAGCTGGACCAGTACAGAGAAAGCACATTACATCGAAATGCTTCCGATCGGAAAATACACTCTCCGTGAAGAAACAGCACCGGATGGCTATCTGGTTGCAAAAGATGTGGAATTCGAAGTAAAGGATACTAGTGAAGTACAGCATGTAACCATGGTAGATGAGGAAAAATCGGCAGAAAAGACACCGGAAGGTGGAAAACCTGTCAGTGATTCACCAAAGACTGGGGATAACACCAATCTGTGGCTGTGGTTTATGCTTCTCGGCATTGGTGCGACTGGTACAGGAGCCCTTGCATTTATGAGAAAAAAGAAACACTAATCAAATAAGAATGAGCGTTCATGGAAACCGAAAGGAATCTGTGGACGCTTTTTTAGATGGGAGAAACCATGAGAAATATCATTATTTTTGTTGCTCTTCTGGGAGCAGCGGCAATATTTACAGTTTTGTATTGTCTCATTGCTGCCGGAAGTCAGGCAGAGAAAAAACTGACAGAAATCATGAGAAAAGAGGAAGAACAGAATGAAGACAAATAAAGATCTGATCATAGAACCAAATGCAGCTATAGAAGGAAGAAAGTACAGCGAAGAAAAGCCATGGTCCTGTAAGTACTGTTACTGGTGGGGAGGCAAAAAGAAAGGCTGTAACTTGAAGCAGTGCCATTATCTGCTTTCTGAAAAGAAAAAAGCGGTAAAAACAACACCATGTGGTGGCTGTCCGTATGGAAAACATGTTCCATGCATCGGATATTGTATTGCCCGTCTTCATTCTGAAATGAAAGGAAAGAAAGGACGTGGGTAATTGCAGGAAGAAGTAAATCAGAAAGTGATCAGCCTGAGCATCCAGGGAGTCAAGATCACTGCCAGTGTGCTAAAAGCAGCCATTCGGAAGTTCCTGGAAATGGACAACCGGAGGAAACAGAAAGCAACGCAGGTGAAAATGGCTGAAAAGACCGGACGGGCCCAGGAGAAAGGAAGGGAAAAAGCCCGAAAAAAGATTGAAAAGAAAAAGCCACATGGAAAGCAGACCATCAAGCAGCTGAATGCACAGGGAGTACAGCTTTCCAACATAAAGATCACAGATGAAAATATCAAATCCTTTGACCGTGTGGCAAGAAAATACGGGATTGATTACAGCCTGAAAAAAGAAGTCGGTGCGGATCCACCGAAATATCTGGTCTTCTTTAAGGCTAAAGATGTGGATGTGATGACAGCGGCTTTCCGGGAATATGCCGGAGTAGAACTGAAAAAGAAACAGGTGAAGAAACCATCGGTCAGAAAGAAACTGCAGAAATCTGTAGAAAGAAAAGCAAAGCACCGCCAGCGTGTGAAGCAGAGACAAAAATCCAGAGGTCAGGAACGATGATGCGGGAGAAATTACAGAAGATCCAGGTCAAACGGCTGGTGATCTTAAATCTCCCATATTTCTTTATCTTCTATGTAGCAGATAAAGGATCCTGGCTGTACCGGCATTGCCTGGGAGAAAGCATGGTCCAGAGACTTGGCGTGATGTTAGTCAATTTCCGACTGGCATTTTTAAGCTGGCTGCCAAGTATCGCTTTGCAGGATCTTGCAGTAGGTGTTCTGGTTGCAAGTGCATTAAAGTTGGTGGTCTACTATCGTTCTAAAAATGCAAAGAAGTTCCGGCAGGGTGTGGAGTATGGCTCTGCAAGATGGGGAAACAGAAAAGATATCGAACCCTTTATGGATCCGGTCTTGGAGAACAATGTCATCCTCACAGAAACAGAACGTCTGACCATGAACAGCCGACCAAAAGCACCAAAGTATGCCAGAAATAAGAATGTGATCGTCATCGGTGGTTCCGGATCCGGTAAGACAAGATTCTATGTGAAGCCCAACCTTATGCAGATGACGGATCACGTATCCTATGTGGTCACTGATCCGAAGGGTACGATCATCGTCGAATGCGGGAAGATGCTGGTAAATGGAGGATACCGGATCAAGGTATTAAATACGATCAACTTTAAAAAGTCCATGCATTACAATCCGTTCCACTATATCCGGAGTGAAAAAGACATCTTAAAGCTGGTCAATACCATTATCGCAAATACCAAGGGTGAGGGCGAAAAATCAACGGAAGATTTCTGGGTCAAGGCCGAACGTCTTTTGTATTCTGCACTGATCGGATACATCTGGTATGAGGCACCAGAGGAAGAACAGAACTTTTCTACTCTGTTGGAATTTATCAATGCCAGTGAGACCAGGGAGGATGATGAAGAATTTAAAAATGCAGTGGATGAATTGTTTGAAGAACTGGAAGCAGAAAATCCGGAACACTTTGCAGTAAGGCAATATCGCAAGTACAAGCTTGCCGCCGGCAAAACCGCGAAGTCGATTTTGATTTCCTGTGGTGCCAGACTTGCACCATTTGATATTCAAGAACTAAGAGAAATCATGTCCTATGACGAGATGGAACTGGATATGATTGGTGATCAGAGAACAGCTATGTTTGTCATCATCAGTGATACAGATGACACATTCAACTTTGTGGTAGCGATCATGTACACCCAGCTCTTTAACCTGCTTTGTGATAAAGCGGATGATGAGCATGGAGGCCGACTTCCCTATCATGTACGGCTGCTTCTTGATGAGTTCAGCAATATCGGACAGATTCCAAAATTCGACAAGTTGATTGCTACGATCCGAAGCAGGGAAATCTCCGCTTCTATCATTCTGCAGTCACAATCTCAGCTGAAAACCATCTATAAGGATGCTGCAGAGACGATCACAGGTAACTGTGACACTGTTCTTTTCCTTGGTGGAAAGGAAAGTTCCACACTGAAAGAAATATCAGAAACTCTGGGAAAGGAAACCATTGATCTTTACAACACATCAGACACCAGAGGCAGCAACCGGTCCTATGGGCTGAACTATCAAAAGACAGGAAAAGAACTGATGAGTAGAGATGAGCTGGCGGTCATGGATGGAGAAAAATGTATCTTACAGCTTCGAGGAGTCCGGCCGTTTTTAAGCAACAAATATGACATCACAAAGCACAAACGGTACAAGGAACTTGCCGATTTCAATAAGAATAATGCGTTTGATGTCGAAAAATATCTGGCACACCGACTGGTGCTGTCGGAAGATACAGAATTTGAAATGTATGAAGTAACTGTAACACAAGAAGACGTATCAGCGATTGAAGCTGAGGAAGGTGAGGACTGATATGAAAGAAAGAATTCGAGCACCCTGCTACTACTGATAAGGGTACAAAAAGGTCTGAATAAAAGGGAAAGGAGTAGAGCCAAACGCTTACAGACCATAAGAAAAAGTGTTTGTTCATACATTTGATTATGGCTTTTTTTAGCAGTGCAATCAATATCCTTCAGACACTGGTCGTTGCAATCGGTGCCGGTCTTGGTGTCTGGGGTGTAATCAACCTGATGGAAGGTTATGGAAACGACAACCCGGGTGCAAAATCCCAGGGAATTAAGCAGCTGATGAGCGGTGGTGGTGTTATCCTGATTGGAACACAGCTGATTCCGCTTCTGAGTGGATTATTTGGTTAAGAGAAAGGAGTAGAGATCCATGTTCAGTCAGATTTTTGATGCGATTGAGGAATGGATGAGGGAACTCTTAACCGGGATGATCACTTCCAACTTGGACACGATGTTTACTGATGTCAATCAAAAGACCGGTGAGATCGCTACCCAGGTTGGACAGACCCCGCAAGGGTGGAACGGCAGCATATTCAGTATGATCCGGAACTTATCGGATTCCGTGATCATGCCGATCGCAGGTATTATTATCACACTCGTACTCTGCTACGAATTGATTTCTATGCTGACCGAGCGCAACAACATGCATGATATTGATACCTGGATGTTTTTCAAGTACTTCGTAAAAATGTGGATCGCTGTATATCTGGTGAGTAACACATTTACGATCACAATGGCGGTATTCGATGTGGGCCAGCACGTAGTTAATTCTGCAGCCGGTGTTATCACAGGAAGTACCGCCATTGATATTTCTTCGGCATTGACGGATCTTTCCGCAACACTGGAAAGTATGAAAATCGGAGAACTTGTTGTATTGGCGCTGGAAACCCTTATCGCCGGCTTCTGTATGAGAATCCTGTCTGTATTGATCACAGTGATCATGTATGGACGTATGATAGAGATTTACCTATATACCTCAGTTGCGCCGATTCCATTCGCAACTATGAGTAACAGAGAATGGGGACAGATCGGCACGAATTATTTCAGAGGACTCTTTGCCCTGGCTTTCCAGGCATTTCTGATGATGGTATGCGTTGCAATCTATGCAGTGCTTGTTGCAGGTATCCAGTATTCAGATAATCTGAGTTCTTCATTATTTGGCGTTATGGCTTACACAGTGATCTTATGTTACAGCCTCTTTAAGACGGCATCCTTAAGTAAGTCGATATTTAACGCGCACTAAATTACAGGAAGGAGTGAAAATCATGGCATATGTCAGCGTACCGAAAGATTTAACAAAGGTAAAGAATAAAGTAGCATTTAACCTGACCAAAAGACAGCTGATCTGTATCGGGATAGGTGCTGCAATGGGAATTCCAAGCTATTTCCTCTTGCGTAATGTGATGGGAAACAGTAATGCAGCAACGGTCATGGTGCTTTTGATGTTACCGGCATTTTTATTTGCCATGTACGAAAAAGACGGGATGCATCTGGAAGATGTTCTGATGCATATGATCCGGGTGAAGTTTCTTCGTCCATCCGTCAGAAAATATGAAACTGAAAACTATTATGAGACAGATCCGGAACAGATCAGACAGTCTCCGGATGCAGGAAAACCGAAAGGAGGAAAAACGGTTGCGAAAAAAGAAAAATAAGAAAACTGTCGCAGATACCGGATACAAAAAAGTAGACAGAAAAGAGAAAAAGAAAAAAGAAAAGCAGGAAGAGAAACGCAGGCAGAAAAAACTGTCCGTCCAGCAGTCAATCGCTTATAAGGAAATGGGAAGAGATGGAATCTGCAGGGTACAGGGAAAAACTTATTCTAAGTGTATCCGCTTTTATGACATCAACTACCAGCTGGCTCAGAATGAAGATAAAAATGCAATCTTTGAAAACTGGTGTGACTTCCTCAATTACTTTGACAGCAGCATCCATTTTCAGCTGAGCTTTATCAACCATAAGAGCAGCATGAAGGAGTTTGAGCAAGTCATCCGGATCCGACCACAGGAGGATGCTTTTGATGATGTCCGTATGGAATACGCAAAGATGTTGAAACAGCAGCTGGCAAAAGGAAACAACGGTCTGGTGAAGTCAAAATATATCACCTTTTCCATCGAAGCGGATAATATCCGGGAAGCAAAGCCAAAGCTGGAACGTATTGAATCAGATATCCTGAACAACTTCAAGATCCTTGGAGTTCCGGCATATCCGCTGAATGGCGTGGAACGTCTGCAGATACTGTATGAGACTTTCAATCCGGATATCATGACAGACTTCCAGTTTGATTATGGTTCCATGATCCGGACAGGACTCAATACAAAGGATTATGTGGCACCGACCAGTTTTGTATTCCGAGACAGAAATACGTTCCAGATGGGAAATACTATCGGGGCTGTCTCTTATCTGCAGATCCTGGCACCGGAGCTTACGGATAAGATGCTGGCAGAATTTCTGGATATCGATAAGAACCTGATCGTCAACCTGCATGTCCAGTCTGTGGATCAGATGAAGGCAATCAAGCTGGTAAAAAGCAAAGTGACGGATATCAACCGTATGAAAATCGAAGAACAGAAAAAAGCAGTCCGGGCCGGATACGATATGGATATCATTCCATCGGATCTGAACACGTATGGCGGAGA
This sequence comes from Hominiventricola sp., assembly GCF_057604405.1. Lineage (NCBI taxonomy): Bacteria > Bacillati > Bacillota > Clostridia > Lachnospirales > Lachnospiraceae > Hominiventricola > Hominiventricola sp. The sequence continues at coordinate 645 of NZ_DBLYVB010000042.1, read as the reverse complement.
AGCTAAGCGTCTGTTAGAAGACCTGCAGTCACGAAATGAGCGTATGTTCCTTGTAACAGCGCTCTTTTTAAATACAGCAAAGACCAAACAGGCACTGGACAATGCCATCTTCCAGACTGCCGGAATTGCACAGAAATACAACTGTGTACTGAAACGTCTGGACTATCAGCAGGAAGAAGGACTGATGAGCAGTGTTCCGCTGGGAGTCAATCATATCCCCATCAAACGTGCACTGACCACGACCAGCACTGCTATCTTCGTACCGTTTACCACTCAGGAACTTTTTATGGCAGGAGAATCCCTGTATTACGGATTAAATGCACTCAGCAACAACATGATTATGGTGGATCGTAAAAAGCTGAAAAACCCGAATGGATTGATCCTTGGTACACCTGGATCCGGTAAATCCTTTGCTGCAAAAAGAGAAATCACCAACGCTTTCTTTGTCACGAAGGATGACATTATCATCGGAGATCCGGAGGGTGAGTATTATCCACTGGTCCATGCACTTGGCGGACAGGTCGTACACATTTCACCGACCAGTAAGGATTATATCAATCCGATGGATATCAATATGGATTATTCCGATGATGACAATCCACTTGGTGTAAAATCCGATTTTGTCCTGTCCTTATGTGAGCTGAT
>NZ_DBLYVB010000041.1:0-6638 GCF_057604405.1 Hominiventricola sp. | reverse complement strand
ATACAAAAAAAGAAATTATGGATGATAGAAAATGGATTTTGGGGTATGATGATAGCAAAGGAAGTGGATGTCTGTGCGGATTATAGGAAATGAGCAGGAAATTGAATGGGCAAAGGAAGCACTGCGGAATCAATGTAACGATTGTCCCTACTTGGAGTCCTGTAATGAAAAGGCGAAAGAGGAGTCAAAGCAGTGTGGAGCGGTTCGGTTTGGCTGCCGGGAGTATCTGAAAGAGAAGATTGAATTCGTAGTAGAAAAATAGATGTAGTATTTTGAACAAATATAAACACCATATATAGTATAAGCCTGAATTGACATGAGGAATATCTTGTGCTAGTATACTGATATAGTTTATTTTATGCACACCCTTTTTGGGGAGTTTCGGGATTCATAAGAATCTCCAAACTTACAGGAAACAGCAGGAGCTGATTCCTGGCATAAGTTGTTTATGTTTGTAGTGAGTGTCACGGTATGCCTTTTTTGGCTGCGTGGCACTTTTGTTTTTTCAGGAAGAAACCAGACTTTTAAGAATGAACAGAGAAAAGACTCTCTTTTCATTCTTTTTTTGTGCTTACATTTAGGTTTCGGCATAGTTGCATGCCACAACCAGCTTCGGCTGTTGATGGATAAATATTATTTTAAGAAAGGTGGATAAGAACATGAATGAAGCAAGAGTGTATGCAGATGGATTTGAGAGATCCTTTGCAGAAGTAAAAGATCTGCTGGAGTTTCTGGCAGAGAGAGGGAGAAATGCCAAATGGATCAGAAAGCCAACGAATACGTTACGGCTGGCACCACTGGAAAAGGAGGCTCAAAATCTGGATGCGGCAGATGCATCCATGGAAGAAATTTTGGAGGATACAGAGAAGAATACGCAGCTTGTACTGAAAATGAGAGGAGAATCCTATCCGGTACGTGACTGTGCCATCCGCACCATTTTAAGCCGCGCAGGTGTCAATGGAGACGGGCTTCGCAAGCTGGATAAGGCAACATATGCGAAGGTAGTCAATTACTGCCTGCGGGTTGCAAAAGGGGATGCCCTGATTAAGATTGCGGACGGAAAGGTTTCCGCAGTACATGGCGGGGATAAACATGATTATTGCATCCTTGATATGAAAGCCATGTTTGAGACAACTTGCGAATATCTGAATCTGAATTTCAAAGGCAGTGTTTACATGGAGGGCTCTGGTATCTATGACCATTCCATTGTATCTGCCATGTGGAAGCTCGGAGGAAGTCAAGAACTTCTGGATACTTACCGAAAAGCACTGGATGCACACGGAATGGATGAGAAGATCCTGTCACCGGCACTTCGTTTTACCACATCTGACGTGGCAGCGAGCGGTGCAAATCTGTATCCGATGCTTTTGACAGACGGACCAAACGGCGTTATCAGTCTGGGAAGTCCAATCAAGCTGGCTCACGATAAAGGGGCAACGATTCTGGACTTCCGGAAAAATCTGGAGCAGGTATGCGCCCGCTATGTGGATGCGATGAAGAATCTTACTCAGCTTATGGACATTGAGATCCGTAATCCGGTGAACTGCCTGAAGCTGCTGATGAAGGAACTTGGCATTAAACAGAAGATCCGGAATGAGGTGGTGGAGCTATTTGTATCCCAGAACGGGGAAGGTGCCTGTACAGCACATGATCTTTATTATGCCATGAATGAAGCCTCCTTTTTTGCAGCCTGTGAAGGAATGTCCGGACAGGGCATTCTGAAGCTGGAGGAGGATATTACGAAGGCGCTTATAAAAGACTGGAAAAAATATGACGTTTATGGAGCAGTCAAATGTTAGGAGGAATTGGAATGAATAACAAAGCAGAGTATACACCGGAAAAGGTTGTGGATATCAGTAACCTGTCAAGAGAAGACTGGTTGGAATACCGCAAAAAAGGAATCGGCGGCAGTGATGTAGCGGCAATCATGGGGATCTCTCCATTTACCACTATCCGGGATCTGTTTTACAACAAAACAGGTGTGCAGCCGGTCATTCAGGAGGAAGAGGAAAGCAACTGGGTTGCCAAGGAAGTCGGACACCGGCTGGAAGATCTGGTGGCAGAAATCTTTTCCAAAAAGACCGGACTGGAAGTATTTCCGGTACGTGTCATGTTCCGGCATCCATTATATCCGTTCATGCTTGCAGATGTGGATTTTTTTGTTCGTATGCCGGATGGGAAATTTGCGATTCTGGAATGTAAAACCTGCAATTATAATGCGAAAGATAAGTGGGCTGATGAGGGTATTCCAGCTCATTATGTGCTGCAGGTAAGGCATTATCTGTCTGTGATGAATATGCAGAAAGCCTTTATCGCATGCCTGTATGGAAATAACGAGAATGAGTTTGTGTATCGCACCATTGAGCGTGATCTGATTGAGGAAGAAGACATCATTGATCAGGAAACGTATTTCTGGCAGGAACATGTATTGAAAAATGTAGTACCGCCGCATAACGGGAATTCCGATCTGGTTCTGGCAAATATCCGTAATTATGGTGGTTTTGCAGACAAATCTATTCCAGAAATTGTGCTTTCCGGTCTGGAATCAAAAAATCTTGAGAAGTATCTTACCCTTTCGGAGGAAAAGTCACAGTTGGAAAAACGGAAAAAGGAAATCGAAGCAGAACAGCGGGCAATCAGTGTTCCTTTTGTGGAACAGCTGGGGCAGGGCTGCAAGGCAGTGCTGGAGGACGGTACGAACCGTTACCGTATTACCTATAATCCGACCAGACGTACTTCGGTTGGGAAAGACCAGATGGAGAAGCTGAAAAACCAGCATCCGGATATCTATGAGGAATATACAAAAACAACGGAGAGCCGTACTTTCCGAATTAAGAAGGAGGCGGCGTAATGAGAAAACCAAATGAACGGATGCGGATAAAAAGCTGGAGGGATATAAACAATGAGGTGCAGATTTAAACATAAGATTTTCCAGAATGAGGAGAATGGGTATACGATTGCCATATTCACCACACAGGATACGTCTGTCCCCCTGTCAGCCAGAGACAAATATCTGGCATCCAGGAATATCATCGGCTTCTCAGCGATTGGATTCGGTCTTCCGCTTACAGACGAGATTGAGCTTGAGATGGAAGGCAGATGGGAGAGCGGAGAGCATGGAACTCAGTATCAGGTGGAAAATTTCATGGAGGTTGTACCACGGACAAAGGAGGGTATCTTAGGATACCTTTCTTCCGGTGCAGTCAAAGGTATCGGTCCCAAGATGGCAGATACTATTTTCCGGAAGTTTGGGCTTCAGACACTGGAAATCATGGAAAACAACCCGCAGGAACTCTTGAAGATCCGTGGAATTTCCGAGAAGAAGCTGGCTGCTATTGTGGAGTCCTATGGAAAAAACCAGGTGTTCCGGGAACTGATGACGTTTCTGGCGCCTTTTAAGGTAACACCCAAAAAAGTGAATATGATTCTGAAGAAATTCGGAAATGAATCGGTGGATATTATCCGGCACCGCCCTTACATGCTGAGTGCAGTCAAAGGCTTCGGGTTTCTGACTGTGGATGCGATCGGAAGACAGTGCTGCTGTGCACTCAATGATCCCATGCGGATATCCGGGTGCATCGGACATATCATGAATCAGGCAATGAAAGAAGGACATCTGTTTAAGCAGCGTCAGGAGGTTATGAAGGAAGCACTGAAAATGCTGAACCGGGATCTGCAGGTCATGGCAGTATCGGAGCAGGATGTCAGTCAGGTGCTTTACCGGCTGGTGCTGCAAAAAAGCATTGTTGTGGAGGAAGAACGGATCTATTCTATCCGGCAGTATGAAGAAGAAACACAGACCGCTTCCATGATAGCCAGACGGCTTTTGGAGAAGCCGGTTTTGCTGTCCATTGAACCGGAGCTGGAAAAGGCACAGAAGACACTGGGGATCACGCTGTCAGAAACACAGAAACAGGCAGTGCGAATGGTGTTTGCACATCCCATCAGTATTATTACCGGAGGTCCCGGAACCGGAAAGACAACGGTTCTCAAGGTGATTCTCTATATCCATCAGGCGTTATGCAGGTCAGAGGTACAGCTTATGGCTCCGACCGGACGTGCGGCAAGACGTATGATGGAGAGTACCGGCTGTGAAAATGCATCCACGATGCATCTGGCCCTGGGGCTTTTGGGAGATGATACGGATTTTGAACCGGATTTTGAGTACCTGTCTGCCGGATTTCTAAATGTAGATGAGGTGTCCATGGTGGACATGCATCTTGCCTATGAATTTTTCCGGCGGGTTAGCAGACATGCCAGAGTCCTTTTAGTCGGGGATAAGAACCAGCTCCCATCCGTAGGAGCCGGGGATGTGTTCCGGCAACTGATTGCCTGCGGGCTGATTCCGGTCACGGTACTGGATCTGGTTTACCGGCAGGGCGCTTTGAGCAGCATACCTTATAATGCAAAACTGATGCAGGAGAACAAGACTAATCTGAGCTTTGGGGAGGATTTTCAGTTCATTGCCTGTAAAGGAGCAGATGAAGCGGCAGAGATTGTCCGGAGGATTTATCTGGACGAGATTGCAAAAAACGGCATGGATCAGGTACAGATCCTGACTCCGTATCGGAAACGCAGTGCTGCCGGAGTGGATGAATTGAACAAATCTCTGGAAGATTTTGTAAATCCGCCGATCGCAGGGAAGAAGGAACTGCATATCGGCAGTCAGGTGTTCCGGGTTGGCGATAAGATTTTACAGAATAAAAATACCGAGATGGCGAGTAACGGCGATCTGGGCAGGATACTGGACTGTATCACGGATGAGGATGGAAATGCCAGGGCAGTGATCGGATTCCCGGACGGGCGGCAGGTGCAATATGAAGCTGACCAGATGGAAATGATCGAACATGCAAACGCAACAACCATCCATAAGGCACAGGGTTCCGAATGTCCGGTTGTCATCATCCCTTGGGTGAAAGCCTTTTACATGATGCTGAAGCGCAATATTCTCTATACCGGAGTGACCAGAGCGAAAAGCAAGGTTTATCTGGTAGGGGAATGGGCTGCAGTCTGTCAGGCAATCCATACGGATGACAGCGGGACAAGGAACACCATTCTGAGTGAGCGTATCGTACAGTATTACGATCAGTATCAGAGTGAACAGAAACCGGAAATGGAGCAGTTAAAACTTGTTGTTTAAAAATATTTTTCAACTTTTGAAATAAGCGGACTATTACTCTTATATAGGGGAACGTCTGCTTTTCTAAATGAAAGGAGCAGAGAATGAAAGAATTATTGTATAAGAAATCAGAGGCAGTTGCCGCTTTAAACCGTGTGGATGGCTTCCATCCGATGGAACTGGCAAGAAAGATTGGAGAAGAAGGGCAGGAGGAGCAGCTTTATCTGGATGTGAAATACCGGAAGCTCTGGTTTCGTCTGGTCAATCCGGCAGGAAAGATCATTAGCCGGATTATCACTTTCACAGAGAATATGGCAGTTGTGGAAGCACGTATCTATCTGGATAAATGTGATCAGGAAGACAATTATGTAGCCAATTCCTTTTCACAGAAATTCCGGAGCGATGATCCGAAGTTTGGAGACAAATTTTTGGAAATGGCGGAAACAGCAGCCGTAGGAAGGGCATTATCGGATGCCGGATATGGTGTGCAGTTTGCGGATGTGGGAGAGGAAAATGATCCTGCACAGGTAGATGCCGGAATTCCATATCAGAATCCACAGATGCCGGATTCAGGTGCCATGGAAAATGCAGCCATGCCGGATTCGGGTGTCATGCCAAATGCCCCTATGCCAACTTATGGAGAGATGCCAGGTCAGCCGGAATATGCAGGCCAGCAGATGATGAATCAGTTCTATCAGCAGGCACAGGCGGAGGGAAGCACCATTTACCATGGCAGTGGACAAATGCCTGGCTACGGTTCCGCTCCGGCTGCCTCTACGCCGCCAAAGACCGGACAGATGCTGCAGGGAGCATTACAGAATCTGGATACGTCCCTTCCGGTAGAAGAACTGATGAAACACATGAACTATGAAATGGCAGTCGGGACTGTGATTCCGGGAAAGGGAAAATACGGCGGAAAGACCATGGGACAGGTGGCAGTTGAAAGCCCGTCAACGATCCAGTGGTTTGCCGAGCAATATTCCGGACCGAACAATCTGGTTCCGGCGGCAGCAAAGGTAATTTTACAAAAAGCAATGCCGATGGCTGGTTAAGGAAGAACCCCGCAGAGAGCTTTTTTCTGCGGGGGAAAGGAGGAATATACCGGGATGTATTATGATATGTCTGGGTTTGATTATGGAATACTGGATGTGGTGCAGGTGCTGCATCTCAGAAAGCGGCGGGGAAACTATTACGACTGTCCGTTCTGTGGAGAAACACATGGGAAACTGAATATCAATGTGGAAAAGAATGTATTCCGGTGCAACCGCTGTGATGCGTCCGGGGGGATGCTGAAGCTTTATGCGGATTTGCACAATGTTACACTCTCCGAAGCAAATCAGCAGATCCGGGAAGCATTAGGAAAAGGAGAATACCGGACGGATTATATCAAAGCAACGCCGGTACAGGAAGAAAAGGCAACGGCAGAGCTTGCACCCATAGAGGAAATCCACCGGACGTATCAGAGAATGCTGTCCATGCTCACGCTTAACAGGAAGCATCAGGAGGATCTGCAAAGACG
>NZ_DBLYVB010000040.1:0-7920 GCF_057604405.1 Hominiventricola sp. | reverse complement strand
TGAATAGAGTGATTTTAATGGGAAGACTGACAAAGAATCCGGAGATCAAATATGCCGGAAAAGATAATGATATGGCAGTAGCAAGATATACACTGGCAGTGAACAGAAAATATAAACGTGATGGTGAACAGGAAGCGGATTTTATTTCGTGTGTAACATTTGGTAAGAGTGCAGAGTTTGCACAGAAATATCTTCACAAGGGAATGCGGATTGTGATCGGTGGTCGCATCAGCACTGGCAGTTATAAGGATAAGGATGGAAAGACGATTTATACCACAGATGTGATTGTGGAAGAACATGAATTTGCCCAGAACAAGGACAGCGGTGCTGGAGCAGATTCATCAGAAACTCCGAAAACAGATAAAGACGGATTTATGGAAGCGAAGGATGGAGAAAATCCGTTTGACTAATAAAAGCAGAAATCTGTCTAATAAAAATGTGGAGGTTATTTATGAGTGTAAGTTATAACAGATTGTGGAAACAGCTCATTGATAAAAATATGAAGCGAATAGAAATGCAACACCTCACCGGGATTAGTGCAAATATCCTTGCCCGGATGGGAAAAAATCAATATGTATCAATGGAAACAGTCGAGAAAATTTGTAAGAAAATGGATTGTACTATTGACGAGATGATGGAATTTACAGATTAAAGATAGCAAGCCGGATACGGCATAATTCTCTTAGCAAAGCTAAGAGCGCACTTCTATACAGGCAATTACATCTGCCTGTATCGTGCGACCTGCGGTGCCATTCCTGACTTTGAAGAATTTCAATCCGGGAATATAGCGAAATCATAGATTTCGTACAAGGGGATAATTTCCCCTTGCGGCAAGAAGCCTATCCTATTGTAATAACTAATCTATTTTAAAATTGCGGAGGTCAGTATTTCTTTATTGTGAAACAACGACCTCTGTTTTTTATATCCAGGAATCGGCATTTATGAGAAGACCGGTTCTTTTTGTTTACAGAAAAAGGAGGACAGGAAAGTGAGCAGAGCAAAAAATCCGAAATATGAATCCATGTCATTGGAAGAACTGAGAGCCAACATGGAAAAAAGTAAAAAGGAACTGGAACATGCGATCCACAATAAAAATATTCTTGAACAGAGGAAAAGGATAGTGGAGCGAAAGGAACGTTCCCACAGATTGATCGTTAAAGGAGCAGAGTTTGAAAAAGCATTTCCATTATCCAGAGATTTGGAACAGGAAGAAGTTCAGGATGTTATGGAACAGTTGCAGAACAGTAGTTACAACAAGAGTATTGTGCGACAGGTTTACATAGCAGCCTTACACAAAGAGCAACAGCAGATTGCAGAAGCAGTTGAAAGAGCAGAAAAAGGAGATGACAGTTAATGGCATTGTATCATTTTTCGGTAAAGCAGGTGTCCAGAGGAAAAGGTCAGACAGTGGTTAATTCCGCAGCGTATATTTCGGGGCAGAAGCTTTATAACGATTATTATGGACAGACGCATGACTATACAAAAAAGTCTGGAGTAGTTTTCACAGAAATTCTGACGCCGGAATATGTGCCGGAACGTCTGACTGATCGGGAAACACTCTGGAATGAGGTAGAAAAGGTGGAGAAAAGTAAACGGGCACAGTTAGCTTATTCTTTTGATATTGCTTTGCAAAATGAACTGACGCTAGATGAAAATATAGAACTGGCAAGAGCGTTTTGCCGGGAGCAGTTCGTAGCACATGGCATGATTGTAGATCTGGCAGTTCATGAGGGAAAATCAAAGAATGAGGATGAACCAGATAATCCACATTTTCATGTACTTGCTCCAATCCGTCCTTTTACAGAAGATGGAAGATGGGGCAACAAGCAGAAACGGGAATATGTTCTGGATGAAGATGGAAACCGGATAAAAGATGCTAAAGGGAAGGATATATTCAATGCTGTTTCCACTACCGGGTGGAATGATCCGGAGCTTTTAAAGGAATGGAGAAGAGCGTGGACGGAGAAAGTAAATGAAAAATTCCGGGAGTGCCACATGGCAGCCAGAATTGATCACCGTTCTTACAAAGAGCAGGGAATTGACTTGATTCCGACCATACATGAGGGATATGAAGTTCGGGCGATGGAGAAAAAGGGGATTAAAACAATCATCGGGGAACTGAACAGAGCTATTCGACAGTTCAATCAGATGTTTATTTCTTTGAAAGAATCCATTCAGTGGATGAAGACAGCTTATGAAGAAATGAAGGTAGAACTGGATCGCAGACAGAACCCTACACTTCTGGAAAGCCTGCAAGATTATTATGATAAAAAGACACAGGGCAGACTACCGCTCCCAAATTTCTATGCGGAGATGAAACGGAGAGGGAAGAATCTCTCCAACTTACAGGAGTTTGCAAAGTCTATCAATTATCTTCAGACACATCAGATAGAGACAATGGATGACTTGAAGGAACGGATTGATGAACTGAATGGTGTTGTATCAGTCAGTAAAAAAGAGATTTCCGAAAAGCGAGATCAGTTAAAGAAACTGGAAAATCTACAAAAGATGGCAGAAGTAATAAAGATAAACCAGCCATTGATTGATGAATATAACCGTTTCTATTTTCAGAAAAGAAGGGAGAAATATTACCAGCAGCATAAGAAAGAAATCAATTACTATCGCAAATGTGAACGGGAGCTGAAACAGCATCTGGATAAAAATGGAAAAGTGCCAACTGCCAGATGGAAACGGGAAAAAGAAGAACTCCGGACAGCGATCGAAGAGCTGAAAGCAGATAAGCAGCCATATCAAGATGAGTTGGCTTTTGTGAAAAAAGTACAGACCTGTGCAGATATTGCCAGACGTGACCGGGAAATGGCAGAAGCAGATACTTCCGGGCGTTCAGAAGAAAAAAGCGAGAAGCAGACAAAGTTCCCAGCATTTCACGCAGCTCAGACGGAAGATATTTTTGAAGAAAGCGGTAAAGCAGAGCAACAGCCGGTGAATCAGCAGGAGAAGAAGCCAGAAAAGAAGACTTCTCTTCTGAGAAAATTGGATGAAAAGAAGAAAGAGTGTGCAGAGCGTGATGCAAAACAACAGGCAGTGAGGGAAAAACGGAACCATGAGATGAGTTTATAACAGTCTGTCAACAGGACAGATAGGAAAGGATGATGAAAATGCAGTATACAGAAGAACAGATTGCAAGAGCAAACCAGACCGATCTTGTTTCTTTCCTGAACGAACAGGGAGAACAGTTGGTAAAAAGTGGCAGAGAATACCGTTGGAAAAAGCATGACAGTGTAACGATATCCGGAAACCGATGGTATCGGCATAGTCAGAGTAAAGGAGGTTATCCGGTAGATTTTGTAATGGAATTTTATTATGCAACATTCCCGGAAGCAGTGAAAATGCTGATCGGGGAAGAAGGCGAAGGCAGGCAGAAGTCCTGCCCCGCCCCGTCAAAAGACTTCCGATTACCGGAGAAAAATAAAGATAATGAAATGATTGTAAAGTATCTGACAGAAAGCAGAGAGCTTGAGAAAAATCTGGTGATGGAATGGATTGTCAGAGGAGATATTTACGAAGAAAAGAAGCATCATAATGTTGTATTTATCGGCAGAGATGCAGATGGTATTCCAAGATATGCACATTGCCGTGGAACTGGTGAAATGAAATATCGTGGAGATGTAGCCGGTTCTGATAAAGCTTTTGGATTTTGCCACAGAGGAACGGATAATCAGTTGTTTGTGTTTGAAGCAGCCATTGATCTGCTCTCTTTTATTCAGTTGTTTCCCAAAGACTGGAAGAAACGCAGCTACCTGAGTCTGGGTGGAGTCTCCAGTGTGGCACTGATGACCTTTCTTTCTGAACGCCCTCAGATTACTTCTGTTTTCCTGTGCCTGGATAATGACCAGGCAGGGAATGAGGCTTGTGAGAAACTGGCAGGAGAAATCTCAGAAGGATACAGTGTAATTCGTCTGAAACCATCGCGAAAAGACTGGAATGAAATCCTCTGTGATAAAAATACTGACAGAAAGAAAGCAATCGCAGAAACAATCACAATAAAAGTACCAGAAGCAGAAGAACTGGTGCCGATGTTATGTTATGAAGATATTAAGCAGACCAGTGTGGAGTGGTTGTGGTTTCCTTATATTCCATTTGGAAAACTGACAATCATTCAGGGCAATCCGGGAGAAGGAAAAACTTATTTTGCAATGATGCTGACGGCAGCTTGTACCAATCGAAAGTTATTTCCTAATATGGAAGATATTGAACCGTTCAATGTAATTTATCAGACAGCAGAGGACGGTATGGGTGACACTATCAAGCCAAGACTGATAGAAGCAGGAGCAGATCTGAGCCGGGTTATGGTAATTGATGATACGGAAGAAGCATTAACCCTATCTGATGATCGAATTGAAAAAGCAGTCAGACAGAATCGAGTGCGGCTTGTAATCATTGATCCGGTACAGGCATTTATTGGAGCAGATGTGGATATGAACCGGGCAAATGAAGTGCGTCCGGTGTTCCGAAAACTGGGAATGATTGCCGAGAAGACCGGATGTGCCATTGTGCTGATCGGACATCTGAATAAATCTTCCGGAACACAGAGCACTTATCGAGGACTTGGTTCTATTGATATTATGGCAGCAGTGCGAAGCTTGATTTTCATCGGAAAAGTAAGAAAAGATCCAACCACAAGGGTGTTGATTCATGAAAAAAGCTCGCTAGCGCCACCAGGGGAGACAATGGCATTTAAACTGGGAGACGAAGAAGGATTTCGATGGGTGGGAGCTTATGAGATTTCCGCAGATGAATTGTTAGATGGAAAAGAAGGAAAAGCAACAGAAACAAAGCTGGAGCGAGGGAGAAAATTGATCAGGGAACTGCTTGCTGATAAAAAAGAAATTTCAATCAGGGAATTAGACGAAAAGGCAAAGGAGCAGGGAATATCCGGGAGGACAATGCGTGATGTGAGAAGCCGAATGAAGAATGAGTTGGAGTACCAAGTAAATGAAAAGCAGGAGAATAGTATTCGATTAAAAGAATGATGGGTGGCAGAGTCATCGAAGCAAATACAGATTTTTATAGATACCCTATCTGCCACCTGCCGTCTGCCGGTGCATGAATACTTTCAAGTATCAGGAGTAAGTAAAAGTAGATTGACAGATAATATAGAAAAGCGTATTATAATAATAAGAGGTGGGATTTCCCACACAAATGCTTGCGTAGGAGGTGTTGATAATGGAAGCAATGAAAGATTATGTTGCCCATCTGGATAACAAAAAAAGAATTACTCTCAGAGGAGCTGCTTATCAGTATTATAATGTAAAAGAATATGGAAATGGCTGCATTATTCTGGAACCTCGGGAACTGGCAGTGCCAGAGTGCATTTCAGCCAGAACTCTGGCAGATATGGATCGTGCAGTAAGCAATTTTAAAAGAGGCGATGTTTCCCAGGCTATTGACCTGTCAGATTTTTAAAAGGAATGAGAGATGAATTTTAATATACGAATGGGAATTCCTGAAATGCAGGAACTTTGGTTAGATCTGCAGGAGAAATATCGTTCCGGTAATATAAAAAAGAAGGAAGAACAGTTGTATAAAAAATGGGGAAAGGCTTTAAAGCTGTTGTCGGCTGATCCGGGTTATCCGAGTCTTCAAACCCATGAAATAGAGCCATTATCCAGACGTTACGGAATGAAAGTGTGGCAATCTTATCTGGAAAATAAAACCAGTGGCGCAATGAGAATGTACTGGGTTTATGGACCAGACCAGAAAGATATTACAATTATTGGATTGGAGCCACACCCGGAAGATAAGAAAAATGGCGCATACGACCGAATTTCACTGTCGGATTTGTAGAATAAAACTGAATATGGAACTTAACACGAGCAGTTAGTCTATGAAAAATAGGTTAGCTGCTTTTTTCATGCAGAAAAGGAGGTGCGGTGTATGGGATATGCACGTAAAGATGTAGAGAAAACAAAGAAAATAGCAAAGAAATTCGTCCGTTATCAGGAAGGGGCAGAGCTTTACAGCATTGGGCTGACGAAATTCCAGGAGTTGGCGAAAGAAGCCAAAGCAGTGTATAAGATTGACAAGGTTGCCCTTGTAAACTGTGAGATATTTGAAAAGTATCTGGAGACATTCCGGATTGCGTAGGGAAGAAAAAATTGTGGAAGGACGAAAAACAGGGATTGACTTTTTGTCATACGAAAACTATAATGAAGATGTGGAGGAATAAGAACAGATATGGCGAAGACAGGAAGACCAAAGTCGGAAAATGTAAAAAAGAAAGTATTGAGTATCCGGGTGGAAGATTCTATGTATAAGCGTATCTGCGATTATGCCGGAAAGCACAAAATGACTGTGACAGAAGTTGTCCTGCAGGGACTGGAAAGAATTTTGAACAGACCTGAATAACATGAAGTCCTTCCTTTATTGAAGGAGGATTTTATATGGCACAGACAAGAAAAGATCTGCGAGGCAGAGTCTTGCGGAAAGGTGAATCACAGAGACGTTCCGATGAGAGGTATGTATATACTTATACAGATCCCCTTGGAAGACGTAAGTATGTTTATGCACAAGACCTTGTAACGCTTCGAGAAAAAGAAGCACAGCTCATGAAAGACCAGATGGACGGTCTGGATATTTATGTTGCCGGAAAGGCTACAGTAAATTTTGTATTTGACCGCTACATGAGTCTCAAAAACAATCTGAAACCAACGACCAAGAGTAATTATCTTTATATGTATGACCGATTTATCCGGGATACATTTGGAAAGCGGAATATAGCAGAGATTAAGTATTCTGATGTGGTGCAGTTCTATAATCATTTGACCAAGAAGCAGGAACTGAAGATTAACACATTGGAAACCATTCATACGTTATTGCATCCAACTTTTCAACTGGCTGTAAGGGATGACATTATCAGAAAAAATCCTACGGATGGAGTCATGGCAGAATTAAAGAAAAACTTAGGCATGAAGACCGGTGTGAGACATGCACTGACGATTCCACAGCAGAGAGCATTTATGGAATATATTGCTGCGCATCCGATTTATTTTCACTGGTGGCCGATTTTTACGATTTTTCTTGGAACCGGGTGCCGGATTGGAGAAGTTTTAGGGCTTCGATGGGAAGACATTGATTACGAGAAGCGGATTATCAGCATCAATCATAATCTGACGTATTATCCGGTAGGAGAAGACCGGGCATCGGAAAATCACATTTCGACGCCGAAAACAGAAGCCGGAATGCGTACGATTCCCATGTTGGATACAGTGAAAGATGCTTTTGAAATGATCTGGGAAGAGCAGAAAGAAAATGGCTGGACAGATGCAGAGATTGACGGAATGACAGGCTTTGTTTTCTGTAACCGTTATGGAAATATAATGAATGCCCAGTCAGTCAATCGAGCAATCAAGAGAATCTCATCTGCTTATAACGCAACAGAAGAAATAGAGGCAAAAAAAGAGCATCGGGAGCCGGTGCTGTTGCCGGATTTTTCAGCGCACAGCTTGAGACACACATTTTGCACAAGGCTTTGTGAAAGAGAAACAAACCTGAAAATAATCCAGTCGATCATGGGGCATAAGGATATTCAGACCACTATGGATATCTATGCAGAAGCGACAGAGGAGAAAAAACAGGAAACATTTGAACATTTGGCTGCAACAATGGATGTATTTTAAGAAGGGCTTATGAACCCTTTCATCTGACAACAGAAATAACCAAATGACATCAAATTGACAACAGATATGATTTGACAATGATTCATCATGAATGGTGATGAAGAGAAGACAATTTAATAGAAATAGCACAGCGAAGCATCACGAAGGGTAATGAAGAAAAATCAAAAAAATTCCCGACGATGAAGAGCATTGGTGGCGTAAAGGATGAAAATGGCGTAAGTTCTAAGCCTTCAGAAGAGGTAAAAGCTGAGCCGGAGAAGATTGATTTCTCTAATGTAAA
>NZ_DBLYVB010000039.1:0-9093 GCF_057604405.1 Hominiventricola sp. | reverse complement strand
GTCAAACTCTACTTTTACCTCAAAATCTCTGACGCCATCAGCAATTTCCAGCACCGTTCCCTGTCCGAATTTGATATGGGATACCCGGTCACCCACCGTATAATCCAGGCTGTCTGCCTTCACAACCTTAAACTGATTAGGATCGAAAGTCTTCGTCTTAAATGCTTCCTTTGCTTTCTGATACGGTGCATCCTTTGGTGGTGCCTGCACCTTGGGAGCCGGAGGTACAACGCTCTTCTTACCAAGGAGTTCTGGCGGAATCTCCCGAATAAAACGTGAAATATTGTTATACTGATTCTCGCCCCGGATCATCCGGACTCTGGCACAGGTAAGGGTTAGTTCTTTCATGGCACGGGTGATTCCCACGTAACAGAGTCTTCGTTCTTCTTCAATTTCCTCCACAGGATTATCTGCCGCAATGGACATGTAGCTGGGGAACAGCCCGTCCTCCATTCCTGCCAGAAATACATAGGGAAATTCCAATCCCTTGGCACTGTGGAGCGTCATCAGAAGCACCCGGTTGTCACTTTCTTCCAGGCTGTCAATATCTGCCACCAGCGCTACTTCCTCCAGAAATCCACTCAAAGACGGATGTTCTTCGCCTTCTTCATAGGAAACGGCTTTGCTGATAAACTCGTCAATATTTTCCAGACGCGCCTTTGCCTCATCCGTATCTTCGTCCTTCAGTTCCTGACTGTATCCGGTCCGGTCCAGAATCTCTTCAATCAATTCCTCCAGACTCATATCAGCCAGACGGAGACGCAGCTCATGAATCAGTGTCACAAAAGGCTGTATTTTTATGGATGCCCTTCCAAGCCCTGGAACATGTTCTGCATCTTCCAGTGCTTCAAAGAAACTCATACCCATGCTTTCCGCATAACTCTGCACCTTATTAAGTGATACATTTCCAATACCACGCTTCGGCACATTGATAATTCTGCGGACAGCCAGGTCATCTTTTCCGTTATCGATGGTTTTTAAATAAGCCAGAATATCTTTAATCTCTTTTCTGGAATAGAAATTCACTCCTCCAATGAGCTTGTAAGGAATGTTGGCATATAAAAATTTTTCCTCAAAAAGACGGGACTGGGCATTGGTACGGTACAATACTGCAAAATCTTTGTACTCTCCTTCTCCATTTTTCACTTTTTTACGGATCTCCCCCGCCACATATTCAGCCTCATCATAACCGGTCTGAAACTGCTGGAAAAATACCGGCTCTCCTTCTCCGTTCTCTGTCCAGAGCGCCTTCTCCTTTCGTCCACGGTTATGGGCAATCACTGCATTGGCCGTATCCAGAATGTGTTTGGTAGAACGATAGTTCTGCTCCAATTTTACCACCTTTGCATCGGGAAATACCTCTTCGAAATTCAGAATATTCTTAATATTTGCCCCGCGGAATTTGTAAATGGACTGGTCATCATCACCTACTACGCAAAGATTGTGATATTTCTTTGCCAGAATACTGATCAGCTTAAACTGTACCGTATTGGTATCCTGATATTCGTCCACCATGATATAGCGAAAACGTTCCTGATAAGATTCCAGCACATCCGGGCAGCTCTGGAAAAGCTCTACCGTTTTTACCAGCAGGTCATCAAAATCCAATGCATTATTTTTCTTCAATTCTTTCTGATATTCCAGATAAGCCTGGGCCATCTTCTCCATCCGAAAATCGCCTCTGACCTGCAGCTGAAACTCATTTGGTGAAATATATTCATTCTTTGCATTGGAAATGACACTTAGTACCGCCCGTTCCTTATAAAGCTTCGGATCCAGCTCCAGATGTCTGCAAACATCCTTCATTACCGTCTTCTGATCCTCCGTATCATAAATCGTAAAATTGGTGTCATATCCCAGTCGGTCAATATACCGGCGTAATATCCGCACACAGGCAGAATGGAAGGTACTGACCCACACACTCTCGGAACCATATCCCACAATACGATCCACACGTTCCCGCATCTCCCCCGCCGCCTTATTCGTAAAGGTAATGGCAAGAATATTCCACGGATTCACTCCGCAGTCTTCAATCAAATGAGCAATTCTGTAGGTCAGGACCCTGGTCTTTCCTGATCCTGCACCTGCCAGAATCAGAAGAGGACCTTCCGTACACTGAACCGCCTCCTGTTGTTCTTTATTTAATGTTCCCGTATCACTCATTGGGAATCCTCCTTATCCGCCTGCTTTTTCATAACTATAGCATAAGAACAGGTGTTTGACAATTGCTTTCCCCCGGCAAACCCTCTATAATAAAGGGTAGTTTTCAGAAAGGATTTTCTCATATGTATCAGAAGCTCAAACGAATTCTGGCTCTTGGAGCCGTCATTATTATTTTACTCTTATACGCAGCCACCTTTGTACTTTCCCTGCTTCCGGGCAATCAGGCGAAAGATCTTCTCATGGTGTCCATCGTAGCCACTGTGGTCATCCCGGTGCTTCTCTACATCTATCTGTGGCTGTTCCGTCTCTTCAAAGGTGATAACAAGGATCAGGACGATCCGGAAAAATAAGCCGCCGCACACAAACATTCCTTTTGCATATATTACACTATAATTTTCTGCAAAAGGAATGAGACTATGAAAAAATGGATTTCTGTCTTTCTGTCCGCATTGGCTGTACTGAGTCTTACGGCCTGCGGCGGGCAGAAGACCTCACAGACTTCTTCTCTTACTCCAGTCACGTTAAATGAAGTGGCACATTCTATTTTCTATGCTCCCCAGTACGTAGCAATCGAAAACGGTTATTTCAAGGACGAGGGAATCGATCTGACCCTGGTCACCGGTTTTGGCGCTGATAAGACTGCCACCGCTGTTGTATCTGGCGAAGCGGATATTGGTTTTATGGGAAGCGAATCTTCTATTTACATTTACAATCAAAATCCCGACGATTATCTGGTAAATTTTGCTCAGTTGACCCAGCGGGCCGGAAATTTTCTCGTTGCCAGAACTAATTCAGACACCTTCCAATGGACTGATTTAAAAGGAACCTACGTATACGGTGGTCGGGCAGGTGGAATGCCGGAAATGGTATTTGAATACATTCTCAAAAAGAATGGAATTGACCCGGCTGTTGATCTGACCATCGATCAGAGTATTGATTTTGGTTCTACCGCTGCTGCCTTTACCGGGAATGGCTCTCCGGCTGAGTACACCGTAGAATTTGAGCCTTCCGCTACTGCACTGGAGCAGGAAGGAAAGGGCTATGTAGTTGCTTCTCTCGGCGAAGCCTCCGGCTATGTGCCTTACACAGCTTACAGTGCAAAACAAAGCTACTTATCTGCTCATCCCGACATCCTGCAAGCCTTCACCAATGCACTGCAAAAAGGCATGGATTACGTCCAGACCCATACACCGGAGGAAATTGCAGAAGTCATTCAGCCTCAGTTTGCAGAGACCGACCTTGATACCATCACAGCCATCGTTACCCGGTATTATGAGCAGGATACCTGGAAAAAAGATCTGGTCTTTGAGCAGAGCAGCTTTGATCTTCTTCAAAACATTCTAAAAGAAGCAGGGGAACTGCCTGCATGGACACCTTATGAAGACCTAGTAACCACCACCTTTGCTGCAGAAGCTTCTGAATCCGCCCACTAATCTTCCAAAACACTGATCCCGTCATGATAGTTTCTCTGTTTGGATTTTCATGTAGTTTTGATAACCATATCACTTGACTTTCTTTTCCGTATCTATTATAATTATTTTGATAATCAAAACATTATACAAAGGGCAAGCGCCCGGAAAAGAGTACTTATGAACATTAAACCGTTACAAATTGGAAATAAAGTCGCAAAGCTTCCACTGATTCAGGGCGGCATGGGCGTTGGTGTCAGCCTGTCCAGACTGGCAGGCGCTGTGGCAAAAGCCGGTGGAGTCGGCATTATCTCCACCGCACAGATTGGATTTGAGGAACCGGATTTCGCAGAAGATTCCAAAACCGCCAACCTGCGTGCCATGAGACAGGAACTGGAAAAGGCAAGAACCATCGCACGGGATGTGAATGGCAGCTGTCCGGGACTGGTGGGATTCAACATTATGGTCGCCACCCGTGATTATGAAGATTATGTGAGAACCGCCGCCGAGGCCGGAGCCGATGTAATCATTTCCGGAGCAGGTCTCCCGGTGGATATGCCTGCTTATGTAGAAGGTACTGATACTAAAATTGCCCCCATTGTCTCCTCTGAAAAAGCAGCACGGATTATTCTGAAACGGTGGGATAAACGTTTTCACCGTACCGCAGATTTTCTTGTCATTGAAGGAGCCCACGCCGGAGGTCATCTGGGCTTTTCCAGAGAGCAGCTCACGCACCTCTATGAGCCCGACTATGATCGACAGTATGAGGAAGAAATCCGGAATATTATTGCCTGTACCAACGAATACGCAGTGAAATACGGCACCTCCATCCCCGTTATCGTGGCCGGAGGCATCATGAATGGCCAACAGACGCGCCACATGCTGGAGCTTGGCGCTGCCGGAATCCAGGTGGCCACGCCCTTCGTCACCACCGAGGAATGCGATGCCGCAGATGCATTTAAACAGGCTTACGTAAATGCCCGCCCGGAAGATATTGAGATCGTCACAAGTCCGGTCGGCATGCCGGCAAGAGCCATTCATAATCCTTTCCTTGAGAAGATTGCCCTTGGCAAAGAAACCATCTCCAAATGCTACCGCTGTCTGGAAAAATGCAATCCAAAAGAAACACCTTACTGTATCACTCAGGCATTGATCCGTGCTGTCCAAGGAGATGTGGAACATGGTCTCATTTTCTGTGGGGATAATGCCGCATATCTTGATCACATCAGCACTGTACCAGAGGTGATTGCCTCACTCTTTGCATAATAAAACAGCCGGATATGCAGTTTTTTTGCATATCCGGCCTTTTCATACTCTATACTTCTTCAAAGTCTTCTTCACGCAAAATGGTATTTCCATCTTCGTCCATATTCTTTTTTGTCATCTTCGCAAAGAAACGCTTCATACCGCCTTTCTCTGAATGTTCCATGGCTTCGTCCAAGATTTCCTTTACTTCAGTGACTGTCACATTATTATCCAGTGTCTGGCGTGATCCAATCTTGTCATATAATGCCAGTACCGCAAATTCATCCAGTGAATATCCATTTTCCATTGCATAAGATTTTGCAAAGTTCACCAGTTCCTCATTGGAAAACACTGGGACTTCCACCCTGTAGTCAAATTTGGAGGCAAAATTCTTGTTTTTTAAGAAAATCTTCTGAATATCTTCCTCTGTTCCTTCTAAAATAATTAGCAGTCCTCCGGTGTCACCTTCCATGGCAAGGCTGAGCGCCATAAGCGTGCTGCTCTCCAGACCACCTGCATTCTCAATAATCAGTGCTCCACCTTTCAACTTGGAAAGCACTTCCTGAATATCCTTGGAATTCAGCTTGGAGCCACTGATTTTTGCCAGTTTATGTCCCTCCAACCGATTTTCTTTCTGAAATGCCTTTACAATGTCGATTGCCAGCGTCGTCTTTCCATTTCCTTTGGAACCGGTAATTACCACATTCCCTTTAGAAGAATTATTCCTAGCTGATGGCGCCTCTCCTTTCAGAAGTCCGGATAGCTGCTTGCCCATTCCTTTTACTGTTGCAAAATAAGAAAATACTCTGGCCTGTTCTCTGGAAAGATGACCTGCACGCACTGCCAATTCCGCCACTTTCAGGGACATGGTATTCTGCAGATCCTGAATCATATTGAGAGAAGCCGTTTCAGAAGACACTTTCTCAGGTTCTGGTTTCGCTTCCGTTGCAGGCGCCTGTTGCTCCTGAATCTGCTCTGTGAGGTCTTCCAGCGCCTCACCCTCTTCCCCCGGTACTTGCGGATGTTCGATATCAGAGGAGACCTCATCTTCGGTCATCATCGGAACAGATTGTTCCTTCTTCTCTTTTTCGATCTCATTGAGAAGATCCCGCACATCCTGCGGAATTTCTTCGGACTCTCCCGAAATCAGTTTCATCAGTTCCGCGGTTCTCTGCATTACCTGTGCTTTACGCTCTTCTTCCTGCTTTGCAGTGGCTTCCAATCTTGCCTCCGTCTCTGCTTTTTTCTGTTCCCATTCAGCGAGCACATCCGGGATTGTCAGAAGCTCATCAGCTGGCTCTTCTTCCTCCGGTAATACATCCTCAAGAGATTCCAGTTCCGGCAGGTCATCTTCCAGTTCCGGCAGATCATCAACCTCTGGAGTTTCCAGTTCCGGCAGATCATCAATCTCCGGGATTTCTGGTTCCGGCAGATCGTCAATCTCCTGAGTTTCCGGTTCCGGCAGATCATCAATCTCCAAAGTTTCCAGTTCCGGTAAGTCATCTTCCAGTTCCGGCAGATCCACTTCTTCCACATCCGTTTCTTCTATGGTTTTCTCTTTGTTTGCATCAAGATCCAGATCCGGAACTTCAATTTCTTCTCCTGGCTGCAAAATTTCGTCCAGATTTGCTGCCAGTTCTGCCTGGAGATTCATGGTGCTGAATTTATCTGCATTGAAATCAACTTCTGTTCCTTCAAAATCATCTTCCGATACCATCGGTTTATCAGAATGCTCATACTTTTCCTGCTGTGCAGCAGTAAGTGGTACATACTGCATTTTCAATTCCATGGCTTTTCTAACATACTCGCCTTCACTGAACCAGAGAATCAGTTCATCGCACTCCCGGACACACTCGTCTGTCATCCCTGCCTGTGCATAGAGGGAGGCCAGTTCATATGCCCATTTTTCCTGATATTCATGAGCTTTATAATCTTTCAGAATCCGGATCTGATCTTCTATGGCAGAGCCCCGTTCCCGATAGATCTGATATTTCAAAATATAGCGGCTCTGATCATGAGGAGCAACCTTTACAAATTCCCGATACAGGGAAATTGCTTCCGGAAACTGATGCATCTTTGTCGCGATCTCTGTCATCTTATACAGCAGCATCCGGCCTACAGATGCCTTATCATAAGCAATATTCAAAATCTCCATGCAGTCTTCATAACGTTCCATGGCTTCATATACATCACTTACAATATACAACATATTCAGATTCTTTACCCGACGCCAGTCAATGGTGTCAGCAATCTTGGCAGCCGTCTCATAGTCCTTTTTGCCTGCCAGCTTTTCTATCTGTTCCGCCTTCAGGCGATACTCATACTTATCCAATGTTGGACGCCCTCTTTTCCTATACTTCTACCACTCTGGAACAAGCTACAGCCAGGCAGCCATCTCCAATATGGCATGCTACACTCAATGACAGTTCATCTACTCTCTGAACCTGATATCCAGGGAATTCTGCTTCTAACTCTTTTACAAATTCCAGCGCAGCTTCTTTATTATTTGTATGAGCCACATCAAGCCGCATCTGTTGTCCTGCAAAACGATTTTCCAGGTCACTGCGAATGGCATCAATCATGGTACGCTTTGCCGCATTCATAGTACGTACTTTTGCAAAAGCATCCAGCTTTTCACCATGAATCTGAAGCACCGGTTTCAATCTGAGCATCGTACCAAGGGCTGCAGCTGCTGGTGTGATTCTGCCGCCTTTTTTCAGATATTTTAAGGTCGTTACCGTAACATAAATACTGGACCGTAGTGCTTCTTTTTCCAGTACTTCCTTTACCTCAGCAGCCGTCTTTCCTGCTGCAATTAATTTCTGTGCATCTGCTATAGAAGCAATCTGGGTAATGGAAACACGCTGGTTATTAACCACCTGTACTTTTCCATCATAATCATCTGCCAGCATCATGGCTGTCTGGCAGCTTCCGCTTAAACCACTGGACATGGGAATATGCACAATCTCATCATACTCTTTCAAAACCTCCTCCCACAGTTTCATGACTGAAGCTGGAGATGGCTGAGAGGTAGCTACATCAGCATCTTCTTTTAAAAACTCATAGAACTGCTCCGGAAGGAGATCCACTCCGTCCAGATATTCCTTTCCGTTAATCAAAAACGGCATCGGAAGGACAAAAATTCCCATCTCCTTTGCTTCTTTCTGGCTGATTCCACTGTTGCTGTCGGTTACAATTGCTATTTTACTCATACGATTATTATCCTCTTCTATAATTTTTCCCAGCAGAAATAACAATGATAATGCTGGCGGCTTCCTGCCGGAATAAAGTTTTCCGCTCCGCAGTAAGCACATTTGATCCGCTCCATTCCGGAAGGAGTTCCCGGTTCGTAATCACCTCGACGCCCGATTCTGTCCGGCTTTCCTTTCGAATAGGCAGCTTCATAGTGACAATTGTCTCTGGCTGCCTGTCGATCCATCTTTCTTTCCTTGGGACGCGGCTGATTGGGTTTTGCTGTAGGTTTTAATTTTTCGACCATGGGACGGACCGGCTTGTTCGGCGTCGGTGTTCTTCTCTCCGGCACTCTTTCTTCCGAATGATTCTGCCCCTTTGCGAGCCTGTTCTGCTTTCCAATTCTAGAAAGAATAAAAAATATCACAACGGTGATAATTATTTCCATATCATTTCCTCCTGGCTCTCTGAGCATAAAAACCCATACTTTGATTTATTATAGCAAAAGCCATTCCAGAAAACAAGAATGGCAGAAGCCTTTTTACAGGTTTCTGCCATTCTTTCGATTTTTTCACTTTTTCATTTTAGAATCAAATATCAGACTTGCAAAATAGCCAAATACCAGCGCCGCACAGGTGCCGGCGGAGCCGGCAGTAAGTCCGCCCTTGAAGATTCCCAGAAGCCCTTCTTCCATGACCGCTTCTTTAACCCCTTTCCACAGCACGTTGCCAAATCCCAGCAAGGGTACACTGGCTCCTGCACCGGCATATTTTTGAAATGGCTCGTATAGTCCGACTGCCCCAAGCACAGCGCCTGTACATACCAAAAGTACCATAATCCGCCCCGGCATAAGTTTTGTCTTCTCCATCAGAATCTGTGTCAGGGCGCAGATCACCCCACCGACCCAGAATGCATTGATATAATCCATGAAAAACCACTCCTTTCTAACAGTATGAGAGACTTTTCAAAAAATATGTAATTTTGCTGACTTGAAATTTTAAATTCCAGTGCAGTGGTAAATTCCACCAGACATTAAAATTCCTTGATTTTATTGAATTATAATGAGCAAAATCTTTAGATAACT
>NZ_DBLYVB010000038.1:0-9963 GCF_057604405.1 Hominiventricola sp. | reverse complement strand
CTTATATTTTTTTCGTTATCCACTTTCTTATTGGATTTCAGAGGATTTTCCACATTTGGATGTCTTTCTTCCAAGTACTTTTCCACACGACTGATTGCATTTTGCACATAAGAATTTTCTCTAAATCCAGGAATCGAATTCAGAAATTCTTTCTGTATTTTTCCTTCGATCATCAGACTCTGCATTCCTTCATAATCACTTCCGTCTTTCAGATCAAAGCCAACACATTTCAGTCCATGCATACGTTCTGATGGGATTTTCTCATAAGTTTCCAGGGCTTCCGGTAATGTCAGGTCATAATGTACTTCACCCATTACAGGAAATTCAGCACATTCAGCCGCATAAAAGCTGATACATGTAAGATCATTTTCATAATCCACATTTTTTATTTCTGGGACAATATCGAGTATTTTTTCTCTTTGTGCAGCAAAGTCTGGAAGTTCTTTAAATCCAAATCGATCCACGTAATATGCCTGCATCTCCCCACCATGGTTTGTAATGATGACATCACTGACCGACATAGAATGAGCTTTATAATCTGCCGGTAGATTATCGTTGAATATCGCATACAAATCATCCAGCTTTTCATTTTCATGTAATCTGCCAGAATAAACACATTTATAATTTGCTGCATCGATTGTAATACCATCTTCTTTGACCATTGCCATATTCATAAATAAATGTTGTTTTCCCGGTGTGTCTTCATCCACATGGTAAATCGCATAGCGGTCACCATTACCTCTGAACATTTCTTCCTCTAAGGTATAATCAAACTTAAACGGGTACAAAGCCCGATCAACTCTCTCCGAAATATCTGTTCCTTCTGCAATCGTATCTTCCAACCAGTCTTTGATATCTCCCCATGATTCAAACTGCAAATATCCGGCAATTTCATGTGTCCCATCCGGTGTCAATACAATATGTCCCGGTTCGCTTTCCCGATAATCATAGCGGTATCCAGCTGCTTCCAGTGCATCTACCAGAATCCCGTATTTTTCATGTAATTCTGTTTTCTGTTTTTCTTCAAGAATGATTTCAAGCTCTTCTGTAAGCTGATCGATCATTTCACCGGCTGTCTTGCGGATCACATCCATAGATGCTTTCATTTCCTTCATTTCCCGGCTGCTACTCCAGCCTGCAATGTAAGGGAAACTATAATCCGATGTATCCAACCCAAAGGAAGAACACACACAGTAAGCAACCGATTCAGCCTCAACCTCTTTTGTCAGACGATCTTTTTCTACACCCAGGCTTTCCATAATTTCCTTGTCATGCAGTTTTGCATGGGCTGTTTCATGAATGGCAGTCTTTAAGGTCTGGCTTTCACTGAGTCCTTTTTTAATCACGATCTCCTTATCTGCATTGTGATAATATCCATTAGCATTGCCATCGATCTCATCGAATCGTATCGGTACTGGGGATATTTTCTGAATAGCCTGCATGAAAGAATCAAAGTCCTGTACAGCTGCAGTCAATAATTCTGGTGCCAGTGTCTGGATTGGTTCCCCGGATGTCTGAGCAATATCAAAGACGGTAACTGCTTTAAAATGCGGAACCGTAACTTCCACCTGTTCAGTCTTAGGTTTTCCATCGGTTCCCATGATTGGTCGCTGATTTTCATCCAGAACCTCTTTTTCCTTCATTTTCTTATATGGTGCCGGTGCAATGATTGTAATTCCTTTTTCACCTTTCATGACCTGTCTACCCATGGACTGCCAGTTTTTGTAGCTGGTAACAAGTGTGGCATCCGGTCGCTGCATAGCGATCAGCATTGTGTTGTTAAAGGAATAATTGTGAAACTTTGCCATGGTTTTAAGAAATTCCTGATAGCGGTTACTTGTAAAAAGTTCTTCCACACCAGATTCTAGTGACTGCATAATGCTGTCGATATCTTTTCCCTGGACCGGCAGTGGAATAGTAGTAGTTTTATTTTGTTCTGTCATAATACTCCTTTCCAAAAACGCCCCACGACATTGTGCTTATGCCGCAGGGCTTTTTATTAGTTGATGAGATGATTATTTTTTATTAAAGTTCCATATCTTGTTTCTTTGTTTTCGGTTTCTGATCCGGCTGTTCTTTTCCAACTTTCTCTGTTTTTGCAGCCTGCGCTTCTTTTTCTTTCTGACGTTCTGTGAACCTGTCTGCCTTTTCAAAGACGTGATCCTTTGTGTCAAAGTGATATACATCATTGGTAAGGCGTTCTGCTGGTGCTACCTGAGTGGCATTAACTTCTTTTACCATATCTCTTAACATTTCCGCATCCACTTGCCCGTCATCCGGCAAGATCAGCATTTGATGGATGGATGATGGCAAAATGAAGAAATTATTTCCCAGAAGTTCCCCCATGTTATCCATGAATTCCGGATAAAAGATCACACCGGCTCCATTAACTCTTTCTGTATTTGTAACAACAAAGAATGTCGGCATCTCGCTTGACTCCTGCAATGTTTCTAGCAGCATTTCACGTTCATCTGGTGTCAGCATGAGAATATTTTTCTGATATATTTCATCTATCAGTACACCTATACTTGATACCTCTGGGACCATGACACGCGGTGAACTTTTCATAGCGTCTTCATGAATCTGCTCCTGTGTCACTCCATATTCCTTCATCATTTCATTTGTAATCAGCATGGAACTTAATCCATCCTGATCCTTGCCTACTGCCACATGATAGGTAATTGCAAGATCTTCCTTTAGTTGGTGTGGCACAATTTCGAGGACTTCCTTATTTGCTTCGGCTGATGACACACGGATAAACAGCTTATCCTTCACATTTTCATAATTTAAAATAGCTTTCAGATCAACCTGTATCGGTGCCTCAAGGACTATATCTGCAATCTTTCTGCATACAGTTTCCATTGTTACGCTAGGCTGTGTTTTATATGCTTCATACAGCTGGTTAAGATTGATCGTCGGGGTAAGCAGCTCACCTTCTTTTCTCACCATCAGTCCCGTATAGGCACGGTTCAGTTTATGACACTCCATCGTTGATACCTCTGCATTCTCATAATCCTTTGGTAAAAAGAGTTTGATATTGCCCTTTACTTCATTTACAAATTCATTAAAATTCATTCTTCGTTTCCTCCTCTAATCTGTTTTTCTTATTTCTTTTTGCTTTTGTTTTTTGATTTCTTTTTTGGAAAGGATAAAGAAAAATTTACCTTTCCGGTTTCATCTGCATCCATATGAAGATCTGCCTCAAAGTACATATTCTTCTTTCTGGAATACAGGTCTTTTACATGCACACTTCCATTTTTCAAAAGCTCTGCAGCCATCTTTTTATCCATGGTTTTTTCCATGCTCTGCAGATAGCGGTTATCTTTCCAGAGAGCAAAGTGGCAATCGTGGTTGCTACAATAGAAGTTGGTCTTGCTTTCGTATACCAGGCTGCCGCATACCGGACAGGTTCCAATGCTTTCTCTGGTCTGAAATCTTCTTGTTTCTTCTTCGGAGATCGCATCACATCCATTCAGCATCATGGTCAGCATATTTTTAATCCCGGTCATAAATTGTTCCGGTGCAATTTCCCCATGCTCCATCAAGAGCAGCTGATTTTCCCATTCTGCAGTCATACTTGCAGATTTCAGGAAGTCTGGCAGGATCTCAACAAGGACTTTTCCATCATCTGTTGGAAGGATCTGCTTTCCTTTTCGGGTGGCATACTGGGAATAAATCAATTTTTCGATGATACCGGCTCTTGTCGCCGGAGTTCCTAATCCTTTCTTTTCCGTGTCTTCATCGAATTCCTTATTTCCAGCAGTTTCCATTGCCGCAAGGAGAGTATCTTCACTGTATGGTTTCGGTGGTGATGTGAAATGCTCTGTCTTTTCTGCATCCACAGCATAGAACGTTTGTCCTTTGGTTACTTTCGGCATCCTCTCTTTCATTTCCTGATCCGGATCTGCAATTGCCATGCGGTCCTCATTCTTGAAGCAGTTTTCAAAGAGTTTCCATCCATCCTGTAGCACGGTTTTTCCTTTTGCCTTGAAGATTTCTCCCTGGCACTCCACTTCAATCTCTGTTTCCTGGTAAATGTGATCTTTACTCATTGCCATGACCGTATGGACTGCAATCAGAAAAAGAATCTTTTCTTCCCAGGATTTCAATTCATCCAGATGGCAGGATGCAAGCTCCATCGTTGGAATGATTGCATGGTGATCTGTCACTTTGCTGTTATTCATGACTTTCTTCACATCTGGCTGCTCCGGTTGATCAAACGGACCTGTCAGCTGATATTTCTCATAAATCTGATAGACTACATTTCTTGCGGTCTGCTCCATATCTTCGGTCAGATACTGACTGTCTGTTCTTGGATAAGTGATCAGCTTCTTTTCGTACAGGCTCTGGGCGGTATCCAGTGTCTGTTTGGCTGTCATTCCATAGATACGGTTCGCTTCTCTCTGCAGTGTGGTCAGGTCATAAAGCTTTGGGGCTTTTACTTTCTTTTCTATTTCTTTTACTGCAGTGATACTAGCTTCACTTCCCTGGCATCTGCTTCTTAACTGTTCCGCCTCATCCGGATCAAAGATCTTTGGCTTTACTGCCGGAATCCCATCACAATCCAGTTCCACATTGAAATACTTTTCTTTCTGGAAATTGCTGATCTGTCCGGCACGTTCCACCAGCATGGCAAGTGTCGGTGTCTGGACCCTTCCAACAGTCAGCTTTTTGAAGTACTTTGTGGTGTAAGCTCTGGTTGCATTCATTCCTACCAGCCAGTCAGCCTGAGAACGGCATACTGCAGCTTCGGCCAGATGTCGGTATTCCTCTGCGGATCTCAGATGCTGCATTCCATCAAAGATTGCGGAATCTTCCAGAGAACTGATCCATAATCGTTTCACCGGCTTTTTACTTCCGGATAAGTCATAGACATGTTTGAAGATCAATTCTCCTTCACGTCCGGCATCACAGGCATTTACGACATATTCAATTTCCGGACTGTTGAGCAGTCTTTTTAAGATATAGAACTGATCTTTCTTATCTTCTGAGACTGTAACTTTCCAGTCTTTCGGGATGATTGGGAGATCTTCGTATCTCCACTGGCCAAATTTTTCATCGTAGGCATCCGGTGAAACATATTCTGCAAGATGTCCAAAACACCAGCTGACCATACAATCGGCTCCTCTTAAATATCCGTCTTTTCGTTCCTGTGCTCCAATCACCTCTGCGATTGCTCTTGATACACTTGGTTTTTCTGCAATTACTAAATACATGATGTATAACCTCCTTCATATAACGAAACGGAGAGAGCATGTTTTACAGCCCCCTCCGCTAAAAAAGTTTATTTATTTTTCATTTTCTTCAAAATCTTCGTCTTCAGACTCTTCCTCATCCGGAACTTCTTCCAGACCTCCTGTTTCCAAACCTTCAGGCTGATCATCCTCATCTTCCTCTTTCTTTGGTTTATAGATCTTGAAGTAGTAGTATGCTGCTACACCGCCGAGAGCCAGGATCAGAATTGTTGCCATTGCACCCATATTGGTTTTGGTAGATGCTGTTTTCTCCGGATCAACGGTAGCTTCCTTGTCTACATCCTCATTATTTGTTTCATCCAGCACAACCTTTGATGTATCTGGCTGTGGTGTTACGACAGTAGCAGTGCTGTCTTTATCCAGAAATTCGGACAGATCATTCTCGTCAATCTGGGATAACATATAGACATTCTGTGATGTGGCACTGCGGTCAATCACGATATAGAAAGTATTGTTATTCTTCGTTGTAACCGTAAGAAATTCCTTCGTGGAATCATCGGTAATGTCATCCTTAACTTCACCATTGCCAGGTGTCGTAAATGCAGTTCCCTTGTCTGTTCCATCTTCCGGCAACACCTCATTTGTACTTGCCGCCTCATCCTTTTTCTCTTCTTTGTCTGTTGACTGTTCTGTCTGAGTTGCCTCTACTTTAGATGCCTCCGCTGATTCATCCACATAGGCAAATGCTGTGGTTGATGCTGTAAAAAGCATCATGACGCCCAACAGCAATCCTGCCATTTTCTTATTCATTTTCTTCCATTTCACCATTCTGATATTCCTCCTTATTTTCTTCTGTGAATACAAAGGAGCCTGAACCTTCTTCGTCAGACTCCCTGCTTACCTGAAATTTAACTGTTCCATTCTGGATACCATCCAAAAGATCATACAACTGACCATTCTCCATCTTCATACCACGGATGCACTTGATCATCTCATTGTCCTCTTCCTGCTTTAATGCGGCCTGGACACCCCTGAGATATTGCTGCAGATCCGCGATCTTTTTCTCTGTCTTGGCAATCTCATCCAGATATTTTTTAATCTTTTTATTCAAACTTTCACCTCCCTTCGGTCACCCCTTTATGGCAGTCTTCCAAAGCACATGAAGTGTTGCTGCCAGTAGGATGTGCTGATATTTGAGTAATGGATCGGATCCCCACAATGGATCATCATATTGTTACCGACATAGATACCCACATGGCTTGCACCGGATGTGTTATACGTTCCCTGGAAGAAGATCAGATCTCCTGGTTTTGCTTCTCCCGGTGATACATAAGTACATACGCCTCTTAATCCTTCCGCGGTCAATCGTCCATAGTTCCAGCCATTACCACAATGGTTAATGACATAAGATACGAAACCTGAGCAGTCAAATCCAGACGGAGAGTAGCCTCCCCATACATAAGGTACTCCCAGATATTTTTCTGCTTCTCGGATCATCCGGGCAAATTCTTCATCCTGTAATGCTTCTGGCGGAATCTCATAACTCATTCCGTTACCGCCTGACCCACTGGTCACATTGTCTACATCCCACAGATAATTTCTGTTTCCATAGGTCGTATTTAATGCATTGTAAATGATCAGCTGCTCTGCATTCAGATTGGCTCTTGCCACAGCATCAAAGCTTCCATTTGTCAGTGTCACGTATAGAATCTTCTTGGTGCTTGTACTGGTAACTGTTACTTCCTGACTGCCATTGTCATCTGCGATATAAGCTTCCCAGGTCTGGTGTCCATGAGCAGAAGCGGCAGCATGGTTATCATAGTAAACGTCAAACTGCACCCCATATCGTGCAAAGGCTCCGGTATCTTCAACTGTGTATTCCACACCATTCATTACTACCTTAGTACCAATCGGCACAAATGGATTAGAAGCATCTACAGCAATGGTATGGTTTGCTGTTGGATATGCGCCACTGGCAGTTGGTCCGCCTGACCATACACCACAACAGATTCGACAGTTACAGTATCCGCTGGTCACCACCTGTCCCAATGATTCTCCAACTCGAACATTTCTGGTTTCTGTCACCGTTTCTGTTCGACCTTCTGTATTCAGATGATATTGTGCTTCAAAAAGAGCTTGCAGTTCATTTTCAACATCTGAGTACGTCCAGTCTCCATATTTTGCGGTAAGATACGAGATAAGATGGTATGGATTATGACCAATCTCAGCAATGTTGTACTGATACTCGTCATAATTTGGATGTCTTCGTTCCATCTCATTGATCTGCTGATTCAAGGCACTTTCCAAAGCAGCATATCTGTTTTCGGCAGCATAAATATCCTCGTCTGAACTTGGATACGTTGTAATACCGATCACAGATCCAGCACCCTCGATAGAAGCACTGCAGCTCCCCAGAGATACTGCTATGACAAGAAAAAGAAGCGCAAAAATACCGATGCCTGCGAACATGGCACGATTACGCTTTATAATCTCTTTCAAGGCAATCTTTGCTTTTACCGTCATGTTCTCGACACCGGCAATGGTTGTCGCTCCACCTAGACTGCCAGCGGATTTTCCGGCTCTGGCTACCCGGTATGCATCCTTATATCGTTTTTTCTGAAAGAAGCGGTTATAGAAATGTCTCTTTTGCTCAGCGTTCTTTACCGATTCTGCATGTTTGACTCCTTCCATACTTTCTGCAGAACCAAATTTCAGTTTCTTTTCTACAGTAGCCTCACGATAACCTCTGCGATGGGTTTTCACATCCGTTCGTTTGCTGCGGATCTGAGCATGACGCAGGCCACGTAACGCAGCTTCTGTTTCACGCTCTGCAAGTCTGGCACTTTCCACACCTGCATTTTCATCTGTTTCTTCCTCTTCGGAAGTGACTGCTTTCATGCCAGATATAACAGCTTGTGTGGCAATGTACTTCCCGGCTGTCCCTCCCGGTTTCATGCCAGCACCTTTCACCATCTGATTTCCTTCATCATCAAAGGATAATCTTCCGGCTTTTGCCTGTTCTTTGGTCATCTGTTTTTGCAGCTGCTTCTTCCGAATGGATTTCTTTTGGCTGTTCAGATTATTATCATCATCCGGGATTTTTTCATGACGATGCAGTTTCTTTCGATATCCGGATACTTTTTCTTCCGGTGTGACTTCAACTGTATCCTCAACAGCTTCCTGCCGGACAGAAGATTTCCGGATCTTTTCCATCTGCAGTCGTTTACCTTTTCCCGATTTTGAATCTTCATTCTCAGCCTTTTTCCGTTCCCGTTCAGGAACAAATTCTTCCTTATTTTCCGGTCGTCCTCGACTCCTGTGACGGATATCTTTTACACTACCATCACGAAGATTTTCTTCTGTCAGACCATCCCTGGTCATCTTTGCGACCTTTTTATCTTTGCCTTTAAATTCTTTTCCAGCTATAGGTCATCACCTCCTGGCACAACTTTTCTTTCTGTACTCATTCAGTTCCTGGCGTCCTATAATCGGGATACCAGGATAACCATCTGCCTGTGTCCTGATTGCTGGAGAGCTCGCCTGGATATGAAATACCCAGTTCAATTCACTCGGATCTCTCGGCCAGAAACCATTGATCAGCATAGCCTCCTTGAACTGATTGTTGTGCAGATGAATCTGGGTACGTTTATACAGAACTTCTTTCAGATCATCACTGGTAAGATGCGGATAGATTTTCTGTGCCGGATAAAAATTCCAGAATACCCAGTCAAGGATAATGTTCTGTGTTTCCAGCGGAAGTTCATACAGATGATGATCATCATTGACTGTATGAACACGGTATCCATGCTGTGCATTTTCCAGATTTTTCATCTGAATGTAAGGATTATCCTGGTTCCACTGCCTGATTCGGATCTTATCGATTTCCTTCATGCTTTTCCGCCTCCATTTCTTTCTCTCGTTTTTCAACTTCTTCCGGTTTTGTAGTCATCAAACTGTACAGCTTCAAGTTCTTATCGAACTTGTCCTTAAATGGAATAATTGTTGTTCCATAGAAAAGAAGTCCTTCTCCTTCCCCGGAATTCGTCACATAAGACAACTGATATGGGGAAATATTCAGCTGTTTTGCAAGGATCTGTCTGTCACCAGCCGCCTGGTTCAGCATCAGGATAAAATCACTGTTCTCAAAGATATTTTCAATTTCCCTGCTGGCAAGAAGATCTTTGATATTCTGTGTGATTCCAGTCGGTACGCCTCCCCATTTTCTGAATCTCTTCCAGATTTCTACGGAATAAGCTGCTGTCTGTTCTTCTTTGAGCAGAAGGTGGAATTCATCGATATAGTACCTGGTGGATTTGATGCCGCGGTTGATTGTAACTCTGTTCCATACCTGATCCTGGACGATGAGCATTCCGATTTTCTTCAGCTGCTTTCCAAGTTCCTTAATATCAAAGCAGACAATACGGTTATTCAGTTCCACATTGGTTCTATGGTTGAATACTTTCAGTGATCCATTTACATAGATTTCCAGTGCTGTTGCAATTCTCTGGGCCTGGGGTTCTTTCTGCTTTCTGAGGCAATCATACAGGTCACCAAGGACCGGCATATTTTCCGGTTTTGGATCTGCAAAGTACTTCTGATACACCAGTGGAAGACAACGGTCGATTACTGATTTTTCCTCTGCTTCAATACCATCCCTGCTTCCCATGATCAGCTCACATAAGGACAGGACAAAATCGGATTTTACACCAAGTGGATTGTCATCATCGGAATAATCCATATTGATATCCATCGGATTGATATAATCCTT
>NZ_DBLYVB010000037.1:0-10032 GCF_057604405.1 Hominiventricola sp. | reverse complement strand
CCCTGCTTTTACATGAAAGCAACACGCTTTCGCCACAGCTCTTTGACAACTGAATAAAGCAGACAGATACGTTTGTGAGATAGCGAGCCACGGGGACTGTACGCCACGACCTTTCCAAAAGAAAGCGAGCGACTCACGCAGTGATCCGAGAGCGACTGTTGGAAAAGTCGTTTTGCCATGACCTATCCTCACAGAATAATGATACGTCCGCATGGTGCGGTTCTGCCCACAAGAATGGGAATAGTTGAGATACTAATGGAGCTTTCCAAAGCCGTCTGTCTGCTTATGTAACTTATAAATAGACACACAGTAAAGGGGGTGTTACATTATGTTAAATACTGATGTGTTAAATGATGTGATGTTCCAGCGAGGTAAGGTGTTGGAATATGAATAAAACGAAGATAAGAGCAACGGAACAGCCGATTGCTGTTGATATAGAGGGACTGTCTGCTAGGTTATCTTGTGGTCGTGCTACTGCAAGAAAGATTGGCGAGCAGGCAGGAGCAAAAATTGTGATAGGTCGCAGGGTTCTTTATTCCATAGAAAAAGTCAAGAAATACTTGTTATATTTGGAAGAATAGAGCGATTTTCTATTTATGTTCTCTGGCGTGTGTAGTATAATAAGAAAGGACAAAGCACGCTGTGAGAACAAGAAAAGAGGCTTTTTCAGAAAGGAATGGTTCTCATGGCAATTAGTAGAAAAGACCCAAAAGGAAGAAAATTAAGAGAGGGCGAAAACTGGCGTAATGATGGAAGATACAGTTATCGTTATACAGATGTAAGAACAGGCAAGAGATTGACAGTCTATGCACAAGATTTACCAGAGCTTCGAGAAAAAGAGAAGCAGATTGCAAAAGATATGGAAGATAATATATTGACAGACGGAGCAATCAAAAAAATGACGCTTAACACGTTGTTTGAGCGTTATATGGCAACTCGTGAGCTGGCTGATACTACAAGAGTTAGTTATGTTCGTGCTTGGGAAAACAGAGTAAAAGACGAGATTGGAAATATTAAAGTTGTTCAGCTTTTACCCTCACATATTAAAGCGTATTATGCGAAACTTTCCAAAGCTGGATATGCTTATTCTACAATCAAGTATATTCACAACCTGCTTTATCCTGCATTAGAAATGGCTGTTGATGATGATATTATCCGAAAGAACCCTGCAAAAAGTTCCATTAGTGATTATGGAAAACCAGCAGAGGAAAAAGAAGCCTTAACAGTTTCTCAACAAGAAAAGTTTATGGAGTTTGTAAAACAGAGCAATGTCTATAACACATATTATCCTATGTTTACCATAATGATTGGTACGGGGTTAAGATGTGGGGAGCTTATTGGTCTTACATGGAAAGATATAAACATCAAGGCAAAAACGGTTAATGTAGACCACCAGCTCATTTATAAGAATTTAGGCGACGGTTGCAAGTTCCATATCTCAACACCAAAAACGTCGTCGGGTATTCGTATTATACCTATGACACAAGAAGTTGCAAAAGCCTTTGAGGAACAAAGAAAAATCAATTTTATGCTTGCAAAGGATAAGAGCATTGAGGTGGACGGGTGTTCGGGGTTTGTCTTTACAGCAAAATCGGGCAGACCGCTTATGCCGAATGGCGTAAATAGTGTTTTATACAACATTGTAGACGCATATAACAAAACCGAAGTAGAGAGAGCAAAAAAAGAGCATAGGAAAGCAGAGCTGTTACCAAAGTTTTCAGCTCATGTAATGCGTCACACAGCTTGTACCAGAATGGCAGAGTGCCGTATGGACGTAAAAGTTCTTCAATATATTATGGGACACGCTCATATAGATGTAACAATGGAAGTGTATAACCATATTGGAGAGCTGACAAGGATTGAAAATGAGATTGCAAGACTAGATAGTATGGTGTTAAATGCTTGACACCACAAAAAGAGAAATTGGTGTCAAATTGGTGTCAAAACAGAAAAAATCACAATTTCAAAAGAAATAAGATACTGCAAACCATTGATTTTAAAGGGTTTGCAAAAAAAATCTCAAAAAATTAGCACTCACCTCTTGACAGTGCTAATAACTAGTGTTATAGTACGGATAGAACAAAGAAAAGAAAAGAAATTTTACATCCACGCTCTTTTTGTTCGGAGCGAATGTTAGCATTTGATAGATAAGGAGGAAGCCGATTATGAATATCAGTAAATTCACACAAAAATCGCTGCAGGCTGTACAGGACCTGGAAAAGACCGCATACGATTTCGGCAACCAGGAAATAGAGCAGGAGCATCTGTTGTATAACCTCCTGCATCAGGACGACAGCCTGATTCTGAAAATGATCGAAAAGATGGAAATCAACAAAGATCATTTTCTGAACCGTGTCGAGACGGCGCTGAACGACCGCGTCAAAGTATCCGGCGGTCAGCCGTATATCGGTCAGTATCTGAATAAAGCATTGATAAATGCTGAGGATGAGGCGAAAGCCATGGGAGACGAGTATGTTTCCGTAGAACACCTCTTCCTGGCAATGCTGAAAAACCCAAGCCCGTCCATGAAAAAACTGTTTCAGGAGTACGGCATCACAAGAGAACGTTTCCTGCAGGCATTAAGCACCGTGCGCGGAAACCAGAGAGTTACCACCGACAACCCGGAGGCAACATACGACACCCTGGAAAAATATGGCCAGGATATCGTAGAAAAAGCCAGAAACCAGAAAATGGACCCGGTTATCGGCCGTGATACCGAAATTCGGAACGTTGTCCGTATCCTGTCCCGTAAGACAAAAAACAATCCGGTTCTGATCGGTGAGCCTGGTGTTGGTAAAACCGCAGTCGTAGAAGGCCTGGCCCAGCGAATCGCCAACGGCGATGTACCGGAGAGCCTGAAAGATAAAACCATTTTCTCCCTCGATATGGGAGCCCTGGTAGCCGGAGCAAAATACCGCGGCGAATTCGAGGAGCGTCTGAAAGCCGTTCTGGAGGAAGTCAGAAAGAGCGACGGAAAAATCATTCTGTTCATCGATGAGCTGCACCTGATCGTCGGCGCCGGAAAGACCGACGGCGCGATGGATGCCGGAAACATGCTGAAACCTATGCTGGCACGAGGCGAACTGCACTGCATCGGTGCCACAACGCTGGATGAGTACCGCCAGTACATCGAAAAAGATGCCGCCCTGGAGCGCCGTTTCCAGCCGGTTCAGGTTGATGAGCCGACCGTAGAGGATACGATTTCCATCCTGCGTGGCTTAAAAGAGCGCTACGAAGTTTATCACGGCGTAAAAATCACCGACGGTGCCCTCGTTGCAGCCGCAACCCTTTCGAACCGTTACATCAGCGACCGTTTCCTGCCGGATAAAGCAATCGACCTGGTCGACGAGGCATGCGCTCTGATCAAGACAGAACTGGATTCCATGCCGGCCGAGCTGGATGAGCAGCGCCGTAAGATTCTGCAGATGCAGATCGAGGAAGCCGCACTGAAAAAAGAGACCGACAATCTGAGCCGCGAGCGTTTGGAAACACTGCAGAAAGAGCTGGCTGAGTTAAAGGATACCTTTAATTCTGCAAAGGCACAATGGGAAAATGAAAAGAGTTCCGTTGAGAAACTGTCCAAACTGCGTGAGCAGATCGAGGACATGAACCGCCAGATCCAGAAAGCAAAGAATGATTACGATCTGAACCGCGCCGCTGAACTGCAGTACGGTGAACTCCCGAAATTACAGCAGATGCTGGAAGCAGAAGAGAAAAAAGTTAAAAATGAAGATCTCTCCCTGGTACACGAGAGTGTAACGGATGAAGAGATTGCCAGAATTGTCTCCCGCTGGACCGGAATCCCGGTTGCAAAACTGACCGAAGGCGAGAGAACTAAGATCCTCGGCCTGGAAGATGAACTTCACACGAGAGTTATCGGCCAGAATGAGGCAGTCACCAAGGTTTCGGATGCGATCATCCGTTCCAAAGCCGGAATCAAGGATCCGACAAAACCGATCGGTTCGTTCCTGTTCCTTGGACCTACCGGTGTCGGTAAAACAGAGCTTGCGAAAACGTTGGCAGAAAAGCTGTTTGATGATGAGAACAACATGGTTCGAATCGATATGAGTGAATACATGGAGAAATACTCCGTCTCCCGTCTGATCGGAGCGCCTCCGGGATATGTAGGCTACGAGGAGGGCGGCCAGCTGACCGAGGCAGTGCGCAGAAAACCATATTCTGTTGTTCTGTTCGATGAGATCGAGAAAGCGCATCCGGACGTCTTCAACGTTCTGCTGCAGGTACTCGATGACGGCCGTATCACCGACTCCCAGGGCCGTACCGTAGACTTTAAAAATACGATCCTGATCATGACCTCCAATATCGGATCCCAGTATCTGCTGGACGGCATTCAGGACGACGGCAGCATCTCCGAAGAGGCGAGAAACCTGGTCATGCAGGATCTGCGTGCACACTTCCGTCCGGAGTTCCTGAACCGTCTGGATGAAACAATTATGTTCAAACCATTGACAAAAGACAACATTGGTCATATCGTAGATCTGTTGCTGAAAGGACTGAACAAACGTCTGGCAGACCAGGAGCTTACCGTCGAACTGAGCCCGGCTGCAAAACAGTTTGTCATTGAGGGCGGCTACGACCCTGTTTACGGCGCCCGTCCATTGAAACGTTTCGTACAGAAAGAGGTAGAAACCAGCACCGCAAAACTGATCCTTGGCGGTCAGGTCAGCGAGGGCGATACGATCCTTCTGGATGTGGAAAACGGCGGCCTGAAGGCAATGATCAAACCAGGTGTGGAGGTAGTAGACGAATGATGCCGAAAGATCCCGTAATGCTGCTGAGCTATGTCAATACGCAGTTAAGAGATTTTTACCCGTCGCTCGCAGAATTCTGCGCGGCTATGCAGACAGAGGAATCCGATCTGCGGGAAAAACTGGCGCTCATCGACTATGAGTACGATGAGAAAACGAACCAGTTTGTATAAGAATAACCAGGCCCTGAAAAAAATGGCGGAAAAAGGCGTTCCGTATGTGGAAAAAACACATACGGGGCGCCTTTTTTACGCAAAGCGTGTTTCTTATAACTGACAGGAAAAATCATATCTACAATAGAAGAAATGTGGTAAAATGGAGGAAAAGAAAATCCGCTGAAAATGGGGAAACAGCGGATCTGGAGAAGGAGGAAACAAATATGTATTTTGGTGTACAGATGTATGGGGTATCCAAAGAATGGAAACAGGATCCCGAAGGATTTTTAAAGAAAATCTATGAGGCAGGCTACCGCCAGATCGAGCCGTGTCTCGGATTCCGTGTTGATGCCAGGGACTACGGTTTCTGGATCCCGGAGGATCTGGAGCAGGCAATGCCGCTGCTTGCAAAATACCACATTGAGGTTCATGCGGTCCACATTTTCCTGGATGAATACCACTATGAAAGAGAACTTGCCATTCTTACAGAACTGGCGCAGAAATACCACATTTCCTGGTTTGTCGTAAAGAGCCCGGCACGCCTGACAAAAGATGTTCTGGACGAAACCGCTGCAAGATACCGCGAACTGGCAGAAGAACTGGAAAAAGCCGGAGCAGGTCTTCTGATCCACAACGAAAAAGAAGATATCTGTATCCGCGTGAATGGAAAAACAGCGTACGAATATCTCCTGGAAGCCTGCGGTGAAAAAGTCGGAGCAGAAGTAGATGCCGGCTGGATGTACTGCGGCGGCGTCGACCCGGAAGAGTTCCTCTGGGCGCATGCGGACCGAGTCAAAGCCGTTCATTATAAAGATATGAAAATCACCGGCCAGGAAGCGCCGCTTGGAAAAGGCATGGTTGATCTGAAAGCCTGCTTCCAGTTCGCCCGCGCAAACGGTGCACTGCAGATTGTGGATATGGATGCGGCAACACTGGAGGATACCTGCCACGCCGGAAAAATGCTCTCCGGATGGACAGGGGACAGAGACAACACCGACAGCATTCTCTGCACGATGGATGTGGAGACCGGAGAAGAAACCGTGCTGCATGAGTTTCCGGGAATCATCGAGGCACCGAACTGGCTGAACGATGGAAACACCCTGCTTTATAATGCGGATGGAAAAATCTACCGCTATGAGATCGACAAAGACCATGTGGAGCAGGTTGATACCGGTTTCTGCGTGCAGTGCAACAATGACCACGTTCCGTCACCGGACAACCAGTTGCTGGCGGTAAGCTGCATGCCGCCGGAACTCACAGATGGAACGTATGAATCCCACATCTACGTGCTCCCGATGACAGGCGGTGAACCAAAAGACCTCACCGGACCGGGTCTCAGCTATCTGCACGGCTGGTCGCCGGACGGAAAAGAGCTTGCGTACTGTGCCTTCCGCAAAAAGCCGGAGGAGGAGACCATGCGCATTGAGATCTGTACGATTCCATCAGACGGCGGCGAGGAAATCTGCCTGACGGACGGCAAAGGCTACAACGACGGTCCGGAGTATTCACCGGACGGAAAGCACATCTGGTTCAACAGCACCAGAAGCGGTCTGATGCAGGTATGGCGGATGAACCGTGACGGCAGCGGTCTCACCCAGATGACCGATTCCGATGCCAACAACTGGTTCGGCCACGTTTCGCCGGATGGAAAACACGTCATTTACCTGACCTTCGCTAAAGGTGAGCTGGAACCGAATGAGCATCTGCCGAACATGTATGTATCGCTTGGAATGATGGATTATGACGGACAGAATAAGAAAAAACTGCTGGATCTTTTCGGCGGCCAGGGCAGTATCAACGTCAACTCCTGGGCACCGGACAGCCGTAGAATTGCGTATGTGAAATATGTGCTTCATCACAAATAAAGGAATATCTTAAGAAAATCTGACGGGCCGTAAAAATTCATGGAAGTATTGTGAAAAAACGTTGAAAGTATTTTAGCGGAAATGCACAAGAATTCTTACGAATTTTTACGGCCCATTGACTCTTTTTCTGACACACGTATAATGAAAGTAACAAGAGAAACTGCGGCCCCTGGCGGCTGCAAAACAATCAAAAGGAAAGGAGGATTTGTGTTATGAAGAAAACGAAAAAAATGCTTTCGTTTGTACTGTCCATGCTTCTGATCGTGACGATGTTCCCAACCATGGCATTCGCAAAAGAGGAAGCCAAAACGTGGAAGTTCGGAGAGCTTTCGCTGAAAGCAGGCGACGTTCTCGGCAAAGATACGGAGATTAAAAATGATGCAGAGAACAGAGAAATCCGAATACTTTCAGAAAAAACAAATCCGGATGAAAAGAAAGATCAGAAAGATGACAAAGAAAGAATAAAAACAGAAAAAGAGGCTGTGATCGCAGCGGCGGCTTCCTGGAATCTGAAGGATCTTACGGAAAAGGCCAAAAAGGCTCCGGCAGATTATCTGCTTAAAAAGGCAGACAGCTGGAACGGAAGCTGGATTGTAACAAAGATCGCAGAAACGGAAACAAAAGATGCCATTGAAATCCAGATAAGAACCTATGAGTACGCAGCTGTAACAGAAATCCAGGGCATACCGAAAGAAATCCCGGGAACCACCGCACTGACGGGCAAAGCAGTTCCAGAAAATGCAGATCAGAAACAGATCACATGGGAAATCACGGATGCCGGAATGACAGGTGCTGTTTTAGACGGCACAAACCTGAAAGTAACGAATGCCGGAACCGTAAAACTTCTGGCGACAATCAAAGACGGAAAGAAAACCGGCGTTGACTTCACACAGGAATTCACTGTGATTGTAAAAGCCGCAGATTACACCAAAGTAACAGAAGCGCTGGCGCTGATTCCGGAGGACATGGGCCGGTATACAGAAGAAAGCGCGGCAGCTGTTCAGAAAGCAAAAGATGCGGTAAAAGAGAACCTGCCATCAGCTGAACAGGAAACCGTAAATGGTTATGCGGCAGCCATTCAGACAGCAGTAAACGCATTGACGCTTCTTGGCGCAGATTACACAGAAGTTGATGCAGTACTTGCCAAAGTTCCGGGAGATCTTTCTATCTATACGGAAGAGAGTGTGGAAGCACTGAATGCAGTCATCGCATCCATCGACCGCACCAAAACGATAGAAGAGCAGCAGGCAGTTGCTGCTTATGCGGAAGCACTGGAGAATGCAATTGCAGCACTGGTACGCAAACCGGTTCCGGCAGATTATCAGGGAGTGGAAGAACTCCTGGGAAAGATTCCGAAAGACTTATCCATTTATACCGAAAAGAGCGTAAAAGCACTGAATGTGGCAAAAGAAGCCATTGTATGGGATCTGGATGACAGCAGACAGGAGGAAGTCGATCAGTTTGCAGAAAACCTGAAAGCAGCTCTTGACGGACTGACCCTGAAACCGGCGGACTACAGCACCGTAGACGCGGCTCTTGCTAAAGTTTCGAATGATCTGAGTATTTATACGGAAGAAAGCATTCAGCCGCTTCAGACAGCGATCAACAGCGTAGAAAGCGGAAAAACCATTCTGGATCAGGCAGAAGTAGACGGCTGGGCAGCAGCAATTGAAAATGCACTGGCAGGACTGCAGGTTCGGAAAGCAGATTATTCCAAAGTAGAGGAAGCCATCAAAAAGATTCCAGCGGACCTCAGTCTGTATACCGATGCGTCTGTAAAAGCACTGGAAGATGCAAAGAACAGCGTCGTAACCGAGCGGCCGGTCACAGAGCAGGAGAGCGTAGACGGTTA
Source organism: Hominiventricola sp. (assembly GCF_057604405.1). Classification (NCBI taxonomy): domain Bacteria; kingdom Bacillati; phylum Bacillota; class Clostridia; order Lachnospirales; family Lachnospiraceae; genus Hominiventricola; species Hominiventricola sp. The sequence goes on along the minus strand of NZ_DBLYVB010000037.1, from coordinate 1,391 downwards.
CGCAAAAAAGATCGAGGCAGCGATTGCCGGCCTTACGTATAAAGATGCGGACTACAGCAAAGTAGATGCCGCAGTGAAGAAGATTCCAAACGATCTGAAGAAATACACGGACGAGAGCGTAAAAGCAGTCAATGATACAAAAGCAGCGATTGTACGCGGAAAGAATGTCACGGAGCAGAAGACGGTGGATGGTTATGCGGCAGCGCTGGAAAAAGCGATTGCCGGCCTGAAACAGAAACCGATGACTGCGCAGAATCTTCCGAAGATTACCAAAGGAGTCAATCAGTCAGGTATGCAGGGCAAGGAGCTTTCCTTCACCGCAGATTTTGAAGCAAAGGATCTCAAAAAGGTTCTCATCGACCAGAAAGAGATTGATGCGAAGAATTATGTGACGGCTGGAAAAGAGAATACGCAGGTTACGTTGAAGGCTGAGTATACAAAGAGTCTGGCAGAAGGCAAGCATACGATTTCGATCGTTTCAAGCAAGGGCCAGGCGGATACCGTATTCTATCTGAAGAAAGCAACAAAGAGTCCGGACACGGGAGACCGCACACAGGTGATGCTGTGGGTGATCCTGCTCGGCGTTTCTGCAGCAGCAGTGGTCGGAGCAGTTGTTTATCGTAAACGTGAGAAATAAGAGTTGAAAGGGAAAGGGCGCCGGAAGGCGCCTTTTCTTTTGGACGGTTTTGGATAGATTGTAAATAGTCAGATAAAATATAAAATATGTAGAATTAACTATATTTTTCTAAAAATAAGAAAATTCGAAAAAAGGTGTTGACTTTTGCTTTTGGCGGTGTTATTATAACTAAGCTGTCAGCGAGAGCTACAGTGAATGAGTTCTTTTGAAACAGAAAAACCTAGTTCGGAGCCGGGTGGCTGCCGCGGGTTACAAAAACTGCTTCAAAAAAACTTGAAAAAAGTTCTTGACAAAAGCAAATGAGTTTGATAAAATAAACGAGTTGCTGATCGAGAGAACAGCAAAGAAGTTCGAAAGAGCTTCGAAAAAATAAATTAAAAAAGTTCTTGACAAACGAAAAGCTCTGTGGTAAAATAAACGAGCTGATCCGAGTCGGAACAGCAGAGATCCTTGATAATTAAACAGTGAAACACATCCTCGAAAGTTCTGAATAAGTAATTCAAAACGATCGAAAGATCCTTTAAAACAGTAAAAGGGATAAATTAGCTAGTATGTTGATTTTGAACTTGGAACAAATCTTTTATCAGAGAGTTTGATCCTGGCTCAGGATGAACGCTGGCGGCGTGCTTAACACATGCAAGTCGAGCGAAGCAGTTAAGAAGATTCTTCGGATGATTCTTAACTGACTGAGCGGCGGACGGGTGAGTAACGCGTGGGTGACCTGCCCCATACCGGGGGATAACAGCTGGAAACG
>NZ_DBLYVB010000036.1:0-10766 GCF_057604405.1 Hominiventricola sp. | reverse complement strand
GGACCGCACAAAGACCGTCCTTCCGGGTCAATTTCTGCTGATCAATTCCGGGCGTATCCACACGGCGCGCTGTCCGTCCACGGGAAACCGCTCGATTCTGATGCAGATTCCGGATGCGTTCCTTGCGAACTATCTGCCTGATCCGTCACAGCTCTGGTTCTCGATTGACTACGACAGTACGAATCCGGAAGTGCAGAAAAATATCAGCCAGCTCCGGCGTCTTCTGCTTTCGATGATGCAGCTTCATGACGAAATGCCCGACGGCTATCTGCTGACGTTCCAGCGGGAGCTTTTTACGTTTCTCGATCTGCTCTACACGAAATTTTCTGAGAAGAGCCCGCTTGCGCACCACCCGATGAGCTCCCGGACGCAGACACGGCTCGATACGATTCTGACGTACACGCAGGAAAATTACCAGCGGCCGATTACGCTGAAGGAGGCTGCCGATGTTGTCTCGCTGCAGCCGGAATATTTCTGCCGGTTCTTCCGCCAGAACATGGAAACGACGTATCTGGAATACTTGAATTCCTACCGTCTTTCCCGCATCTACCGCGACCTGATCGCCACGGATCTGCCGGTCGGCACGCTCGCGGAAAAGCATGGCTTTACAAACGATAAGCTGTTTCACCGCCTCTTCCGCGAGCGGTTTCACACGACGCCGCTGCAGCTTCGGAAGGCAGCACGCGAGAAAGGATCCTGATAGCTTTCGCTGTTTTTATATCTTTGAGAATGGGAGTTTAACACGATGACAAAAGAAGAACTGGCGCTTGCCGTCATTGAACGTTTGAAACAAGAATATCCTGACGCCGACTGTACGCTTGACTATGACCAGGCGTGGAAGCTGCTCATCAGTGTCCGCCTGGCCGCACAGTGCACCGATGCGCGGGTCAATGTTGTGGTGGAGGATCTCTACGCAAAGTATCCTGATATCGATGCGCTGGCAAACGCGACACCGGAGGAAATCGAGGAAATTGTGCGGCCGTGCGGTCTTGGAAAGAGCAAGGCACGCGACATCAACGCCTGCATGCGCATGCTGCGCGACGAGTACCACAGCCAGGTGCCGGATGACTTTAACGCACTTTTGAAGCTCCCGGGCGTGGGACGGAAAAGTGCGAACCTGATTATGGGCGATGTATTCAAAAAGCCTGCGATTGTGACGGATACGCACTGCATCCGGCTGTGCAACCGCATCGGGCTCGTGCATGACTGCAAGGATCCGAAGAAGGTGGAGATGGCACTCTGGAAAATTGTGCCGCCGGAAGAAGGAAGCTCGCTCTGCCACCGGTTTGTGGAGCATGGACGCGAGGTCTGTACTGCGCGGACGACACCGCACTGTGAACGGTGTGTGCTCGCGGATATCTGTGAGAAGAACGGCGTAGAAAAATAGCATTTTTCTATGCGTTTCCATGCGAAAAAGGCTTTTGCATACCGGACAGATTTTTCTGATTCTGTCCCGGCTGCAAAAGCCTTTTTGTTTCTATTTTTTATACGACCGAAAGAAGTCCGTCAGCGCTTTCAGCGTTTTCCCGAGCACCTGCACTTCCTCTTCTCCGAGTTCCGCCATCACGGCATCCGTCATCTGCTCGTGGAATTTTGCGTGATGATGGAATGCCTGCCGTCCCTTTCCGGTCAGGTGGATGTAGACGATCCGGCGGTCCTTCTCGCTGCGCTCCCGCTCGGTGTAGCCTTTTTTCACCAGACTGTTCATCGACGTTGTCAGCGATCCGACCGTGATGTCGAGCTTTGCCGCGATCGATGACATATTGCCGCCCTCCAGGCCGACGGCCTCGATGATGTGCATATCGTTGTTCGTCAGATCCTTGAAATCCTCGGTGATGATCGCCTCTTCTTCCAGTTTTTGTATCTCGTGAAACAGATGGACCAGTGTCTCATTGATGATTTCTCTGTTATCCACTCCTCTTCCCCTTTCCGTCTGTTCTGTCCCTTCTGAACAGGGTTCCGCTCTTTCTGTCTGTATTGTATCAAAAAAGTTCCGGACAAACAATACCAAAAACTGCCTGGGAAACGGCGGATCGCTCCGTGCCGTTTCCCAGGCAGTTCTGTTATGTTTGATTCAATTACATCTGCCCTTTTTTCTTTAACCGTGCAAAGCAGATCATGAAAAAGCAGATGCCGTATACGGTTGTGATCGGGGTGGACATGCCGACGAAGGTCAGGTTCGTATTCGGCAGGTGTGAGAAGAACAGCGCCAGCGGAATACGGATCAGGCAGGCGGAGGTGATTCCCTGGATCATAACCGGGATGCTGATGCCGCGGCCGTTGAAGTATCCGATGCTGCTGAACAGCACACAGGTCAGAATACATTCCGGTGCGAAACCGCGCAGGTAAGCGGCGCTCTGCTCGATAACGGCCGAATCGCTCGTGAAGATTCTGGAGATGACACTTCCACCGAAGAAACCGATGCAGAAAATCACAACTCCAAGAGAGCAGCCCGTTGCGATTGCGGTGAGGAAGCCCTTCCACGCGCGGTCTTTCTTTCCGGCTCCGGTGTTCTGTGCCACGAATGCTGACACAGACTGCATCACAGAGGACGGGATCAGCATGATGAATGAGGTCAGCTTCTGCGCCACACCGTATCCGGCGGACGGCATCAGACCCATGCCGTTGATGATCGAGTTGATCACAAGGAAGGAAATCTGTACGGTCGTCTCCTGCAGCGCGATCGGCACACCGACGTTCAGGACTTTCTTCAGCTCGTCATGGTCGATGCGGCAGTCTTCTTTTTTGAATTCAATCGGCAGATTGCCTTTTTTCAACACACCCATGGAGGCGATGACAGAAATCAGCTGCGCCAGAACCGTCGCAAGCGCTGCTCCCGCAACGTCCAGTTTCAGCACACCGACGAAGAACAGATCTCCGGCAATATTGGCTGCGCAGGCGATGCCAACGAATAAAAGCGGCAGATTTGCATTACCGATTCCGCGAAGCACGCTGCTGATGACGTTGTACGCGATGATGATCAGAATACCGCCGGAACAGATCCGCAGGTAGAGGACGGTTTTGTCAAAAGACTCCGCCGGGACCTGTAAAATATTGGCGATCGGGCCTGCGAACAGCTCCAGAATCACCGTCATGGCGACACCGATGATGGTGAACAGAACAATCGAGGTTCCCACGGTTTTGCCGGCCTTATCCGGCTTGCCCTCGCCGATGTGCTGGCCGATCATAACGGTCGAACCCATCGCAAGGCTGGTGATGATAAATGTTACCATCTGCATGAAGTTGCTTCCGGTTCCGACAGCGGAAATACTCGACGCATCGCCGAACCAGCCGACCACGAGAAGGTCGACCGCACCGTAAGCCGCCTGCAGAATCAGCGCGCCGAGCACCGGCAGCGCAAAACGGATCAGGGACTGGAAAATCGGTCCCTCTACAAACGATACTTCTTTCTTATTTTCTTTTGCCATTGTTTTTCACTCCTTTTATTCCCGGCATCGTTTCCTGCATCCGTGTGATTGCATGCACAAATTCGTCCACCACCGCGTCGTCCAGATCTGGCAGGCGGGATGCCCATTCCCCGTGAAAGTGCGTCACGCGGAGTTCCACAAACTCTTTTCCCTCTTCGGTCAGTGTCAGGTTGATCACGCGCTTATCTTTTTCATCCGCCTGTTTCACGAGAAGATTTCTCTCCTCCAGTTCCTGCACCAGCTTGGTGATGCTCGGCAGCGTTGTGTTCATATAGCTGCTGATGTCGCTGACGCGGCAGAAGCCCTGCTTTTTCTGAATCTCATTCACCGCATCCAGCACATGCACCTGCCGCGGCTTCATACCGTCCGGCAGGTCCGGGAGTTTCTCGATCAGACGCTTTGCATCAAAACACGCATCCAGGAACTGCTTTAATTTTTCCTGTGTCATGGAAAAGGTTCCTTTCTGTTTAAAAATTAGTTATCTTTAGTAATTACTTTTGATAAGTATAGCAGGAAATGAAAAAATGTCAAGAGGGAACTGATGCTAAAAAAGAGCTGATTGAAAGTTCTGGCAATGCCAGATTCTTTCATCAGCTCTTTTCCATATCCATTTGTCACTGTTCAATGAGCTGCATTTTGGTGCCCCCCGCCGGATTTTATGCTTCTGATCGTCTTTTCCAGTACCTTCATCTCAACCGGTTTTGAAACATGGGCATTCATACCGGCTGCCAGAGAATGCTGAATATCCTCAGAAAACGCATTGGCGGTCATAGCAATGATTGGAATTGTCTTTGCCAGTTCATGGGAGCTTCTTCGGATTGCTTTTGTTGCCTCATAACCATTCATAACCGGCATCTGCACATCCATCAGGATCATGTCATAATCCCCCGGAGCAGACTGCTCAAATGCCTCTAAGACCCTTTTACCATTTTCACAGATTGTACACTCTGCACCCTCAATCTTTAACAATTCCATCAGGATTTCTGCATTCAGCTCATTGTCCTCTGCACACAGAAACCTCATTCCTTTCAGGACATTGCCAGCCGGTTCATCCTTTTCTGCCTGTTCTGCTGAAGAAACAAATCTATCTTCTGCTATTCTCAGATCTATAAGAACCTCAAAACAGCTTCCCTGGCCCAGTTCACTCTCCACATCAATGGTGCCTCCCATTGCTTCAACCAGATTTTTGGTAATAGCCATTCCAAGACCAGTTCCCTGTATCTTATTCGTCATAGAACTTTCAGCACGAGTAAAAGCATCAAAAATTGTATCTTTGAAATCTGCCGACATTCCCATGCCATTATCGCTGACTAAGAAACGGTACTTTGCGTAGACAGATGACTTTGTCTCACATTCTTCTACCAGAAACTGAATTTTTCCACCTTCCTGCGTGTACTTCACTGCATTAGAAACCAAGTTGCTGAAAATCTGCATCAGATGAACCTGGTCTCCGTTCACCCACTCGTGCCGGATGTTTTCTTTTATGATTGTAAGAGTCTGATTTTTTTCGTCTATCTGTGAATGGAATATGGTATTGAGTTCTGTAATAAAATCCAAGATGGAAAAATCGGTATACTTAAAAACTGTTTTTCCTGCCTCAATTTTGCTCATATCCAGAACATCATTAATGATTCCTAACAGATGCTGTGATGAAATGTCTATTTTATCTGCATACTCTATTACTTTCGCTTTATTACCGGCATCATGTCTGATCAATGATGTCATGCCGATAATTGCATTCATTGGTGTACGAATATCATGTGACATATTGGACAGGAAATCTGTTTTCGCCTTATTTGCATTTTCAGCAGTCTGCAAGGCTTCCGTTGTAATGTCCTTTGCTTTTTTCAGTTTTTTATTGGACTCCTCCATTTCCTTCATTGCCTGCGTCTGAATCTCATTATTTCTTTTTTCGTATTCAGCTTTTTGCTCAGCAAGACTGCGTCTGGAAATACTGTAGAATAATCCGGCAAAAAGCAAAAGTATAAAACCTGCCATGAGTATTGTTTCAAACACTATTGTTTTCTGATAATCTCTCAGTACATTATCTACAACACTTTTTTCTACAATACAGATCAGCATGGTGTTATTATTTTCTATCGGACAGTATCCCAGATAGTAAGGTTTGTCACTTCCCAGAAGTTCTACCCCCTGTTCTCTGCCATCCAGCTTTTTTTGAAGAGAATCAGCCTCTTCCTCAGTGATAGCCTGATCTCCTTTTAAATGCTTTAACAAAAAATAGTTCCTGAAAAATTTATCTTCTATCTGATTTGTATAAGTAATATTTCCGTCGTTATCCAGCATAAACAGATACGCATTCCCGTTATAGCTTTTCACACTTAACATGGAATCTAATTTTGAATGATCATACAAGGTTCCAATTGCCGTATAAGTTTCCCCATTAATCGTATATTCCTGACATGGAATTGCAACCAGATAACCATCTTTTTTCTTCTGGTTGTAATCAAGAGAAACCAATTTTCCAATATTATATCCGTTCCTCAAATCCAACAAAAGTTTACTTGGCATGTCAACCCGAAGTTTTGTTCCATCAGTGGTTATTGCCTTTCCATTTTCCTGGAGAAATATAAGTGTACTTTCAGATTCTTTCTGCCATGCCTCAAAGAACTTCTTGTTTCTATCCAGTTCAATAGATCTCACTCCCTCTTGAGTAAGAAAATCCTCAAGCATATGCAGCCGACTGTAGTATCCATTCACCTGCAGATCATAGGTCTGCTGTATCTGTTCAACAACTGCTCCCATACTGCTTTTCCCGTTTTCTGCGATATAGCTGTTCATCCTGTTCAAAAGGAACTTTACAAAAATTAAGTTTAAAAAGATAAGAATTAAAAAGAACAATGGTACTATCATCTTTTTTCTTTTTGTTTTCGCCTGTTCTGTTCCCACTTTTATTTTTCAACCTCTATATAATCTTCCGGTGCTGACGGCTGCTGTCCGTTTTCTATTGCTGCAGTCCATGCACTTGATAATGTTGTGTCCTTAATCTGCTCGATCTCACATCCCGGATTTATTTTTTTCAAAACAGACATTGTGGTGTCTGTAAGAAGAATAGAGTACTCCTTTTCTTTGTCGATTTCTTTCTTATTTACTTCTATGTCCTTTAATGAGAATCCGTTTTCCTCCTGCCTGACGATTAATTTCATACCGGATGCAATTGGTAATTCATATTTATTGGTTATATGGAATTTCTCATCAGAATCAGCAAGATATTTCTCCGCAAGTTCATAAATCTCTTTGCCATTGATTTTTGCCAGGTATAATGGTGTATCTAAACTCTTTGCTGTCATCAGACCAACCCGGCTGCCGGTACACTCCCCTTTGTAAATGGAGGAAGTAAAATAATAATATGGTGCCAAAGCCAGCTGAGCATCATTTTCTTCTTTAATCGTAGTTAAAATAGAAGATGCCGCATCACGACCGTTTTTATCATTTAGCGAAATGGTATATTCATTTTCAAAATTTATTGTGTTTTTTTCTTTTGAATCCTTACTGTTCATTGTGCTGCGAAAAGCATCATAAGCCTGTGTTTCATCCATTTCCCCTGACAATAATCCGTGAACAGCCTTAAGACTGGCATCAAATGATTTTTGAGCAGAATATCGGATATAAACAGAATTATTATTAATTTCATCTTCAAGGCCAGGTACATCTTCCATCATGTTTGGAACATCTACATTTAATGAAATTACACCCTTTCCATCTGCGATCAATGTTTGTCCTTCTTTTGAAATCATACACTCCAGGACATCGAATGCCAGGTCCAGTTTTTCCTGATCTTTTTCCAGTTCTTTGTTAAATGCAATATTCAGAGAAGGGGTCATATTTATAAAAGCTTCATCCGAAATCTGTGAAAAAAACGGTATACGAGTTAATTCTGCATCCATCTGTTCCTGAAATTCCTGCATAAGTGCCGGATAACCATGAAACATTGCTGCTTTTCCCTCAAGGAACATCTGCGTTGCAGTATTAATATCGACGCTGATATCATCACTTGTAAAATGTGAGTCCTTCAAAAATGTATTGGTTTCTGAAAAAATACGTTTCCATAACGCATCATCAAACGCGATATCCCCTGATGCACTTTCAGCTGAGCTTCTCCATTCGATTCCATCCAGACTCATGAATTCCCCAATTGCACCTGTCTGAATCACCTCATGAGCAGACCAGTCTTCTGCAAGATCCAGGGAATACGGTTTTATACCATTATCATAAAATTGCCGGCATGCCTGTGCATATTCCTTATAGTTTTTCGGTATCTTGATTCCATACTGTTCAAACAATGTCTTGTTGGCAATAATCGTCTGCGGTATACCGCAGATAGGAAGCCACTGAATCTCATTTTTTGAATTTTTGTAATATTGCAATGCATAGGAGTAATACCTGGAAACCACGTCATAAGAAGCAAAATCCATTAGATATGGCTCCAGATCCTGTGCATCTTTTCCAGAAAATCGACGTACGGTTATGATATCCGGCAGTTCACCATGTTCCTCAAAATAGCTATATAAATCGGTATCATTGTTACCGGTAATAAACTCAATATCCTGATCTGGAAACTGCTCATTTATATAGGGTACAATATTTTTCATTAAACGATTTTCCCACAGATACACGGTAAGGTGATCGTCATTTTTAGATACTGCTTTTTGAGATTGTCCACAGCCAGACAAAACAGTAATTGCTAAAAGCACACCTGACAGTAATGCTGTCAGACATTGTTTTGCCTTTTTCATCCTCGTATTTTCCTCATTCTTTCCTGATAAAATCATTAATTCAATAATTGGGAAACAATTACAGCCAGTTTTCCAGAACATCATTCAGCTTATTCATATCCAGCGGTTTCGCGATATGTCCATTCATGCCTGTATTTTTTGCCAGCTGTACATCTTCTGCAAAAGCATTTGCTGTCATGGCAACAATCGGTAGTTTTCCCTGTTCACCCGGAAGGCTCCTGATTGCTGCGGTTGCCTCATAACCATTCATGACAGGCATTTGGATATCCATAAAAATAAGGTCATACAAGCCTTTCGGAGAAGCTTCTACTTTTTCAACTGCAATTTTTCCATTTTCTGCCGTTTCCACTTCCGCCCCGGTCATCTGCAGAATTTCAACAGCAATTTCTCTGTTTAACTCATTATCCTCGACCAGCAGAATTCTTTTTCCTGTGTAATCTGCTTCAGACAGCTCATCCAGATAATTTCTTGCTGTTTTTTCTTTTCTGCCAGAAGTAAACTGCCGCAATGTAGCCGTCAAACGGGAACGGAACAGCGGTTTTGCAATAAAAGCATCTACGCCTGCAGCCTTTGCTTCTTCTTCGATCTCACTGAATTCATAAGATGTCAGTACAATAATGGTAATCTCTTTCCCTATCCGTTTCCGGATCTGTCTGGCTGTTTCAATTCCGTCCATATCCGGCATTTTCCAATCTAAAATAACAGCAAAGTAATCATTTTTTAGCTCATGATGTGCATAACAGCGCTCAACGGCTTCTCTGCCGGAGAGAACCCATTCGCCTGTAATTCCAATCTCCTTCAATGTGGCAACTGTACTTTCACAACATGTCTTATCATCATCCACAACCAGAACAGGTAGATTCATCAGATTTCTGTCCTGTTCTTTTTCTTTTTCCTGAAGTTCCAGATAAATTGTTACTGTAATTTTAGTTCCCTTATGTAAGGTGCTTTCCACTTTAATATTACCATTCATCAGGTTCACAATATTTCTGCTGATTGCCATTCCCAGACCTGTTCCCTGGACTCTGGTTGTCCGATGGTCATCTGCGCGGCTGAAAGGATCAAACATGATTTTCTGGAATTCCGGTGACATACCGATCCCATTATCCTCAATCGTAAATTCATAGCATCCAAGTTCCGAAAATCCATTTGGCTTTTCCTCTATGGAAAAAGTAATATTCCCGCCATCCGGTGTATACTTGACCGCATTACTCATCAGATTCACAAATACCTGCTGGATTCTCAGGCTGTCACCACAGACACTCTCATGTTCAATGTGATTAATGTGTATATCTAAATTGTGTTTATGTTCATCAATCACCGGTTTTGTGAGTGTTATAAGATTATCCACCAGATCTGGCAGATTGAAATCCTCCTGTGCCAGCGTCATTTTTCCACTTTCAATACGTGCCATATCCAGCACTTCATTAATCAGCCCTAGCAAATGACGGCTTGATTTTGTAATTTTGCTGAGACATTCAATGACTCTGTCCTGGCTCTCAATATTTGCTCCTGCAATTGCTGTCAGGCCGACAATGGCATTCATCGGTGTCCGGATATCGTGGGACATATTGGAAAGGAATTCTGTTTTCGCACGGTTTGCATTTTCTGCAGACCGGTAAGCCTCTTTCAGTGCCTGACGGGATTCAATCTCTGCTTTCTTCTCCTGTGTCACATCCATGGATGCCAGCAATACCTTTTCCAGCTTTCCATTCTTCCATTCCAAAGGAATATAAGAAGCGATCTTATAAGTCTTTTCATCCAGGCTGCAGTACTCAAACTTATAAATATCATTTTCACTTTTCAGATTCTTCCGGATATTTTCCGGTGCGATCAGGATGTCCATAGTTTCCAATGGTTCCAGTGTCTTATACTTTTCAAGAACCTGCATCTGAAAATCATGATAGAATCCCAAAGGTTTATATATCATCTGTCCATTCAGGTTATAGAATTCATATCTGTCATTTTCCAAATCACAGACAACAAAGCGGTCAACCAGACGCACAATACTCTGAATTATCTGCTCCATGGAAGCATTATCCGCTGCCATCTGCAGATGCCGTGCGCTCTCTACCTTTGTCTCTGTGATATCACGCAGAAAGATCATGGCATATTCTGAATCCTCTATTTCGCCACGTATGACCACATTGCGGACCCATCGTTCTTCTCCATTCAGAGTGATACGGCACTCTAAAGCCAATTCGGTTTCCAGACCCTTCAGCCTTTCTGCAATATAACCACGGTCGTAAAAAGAGGATACCGCCTTCTTATCTGTCTCCACAACATAGGAATCCACAAAATGACGGATCAGTTCATCCCATGTATGACTCTGTTCAAAGACTGTCATCAGGGACGGTTCAACCTTAAAGGTATCAAAAGTATTCGCTTCCAGATTTACATAATACTCACACAGGTCTGCTTTCGTAAAAGCCCGGTGGAAAGCAGCAGATTTTTGTGCCTGCATGGCCTCTTTTTTTTCCGCATCAATATTAATAAAAATCCCGGCAATCCTGCTGGCAGAACCATCCAGACGGCGTATTACTTCTGCCGATGCCCGAAACCACTGGTATTGATTATCCTTCAT
>NZ_DBLYVB010000035.1:0-11073 GCF_057604405.1 Hominiventricola sp. | reverse complement strand
AACTTTCAAAAGAATTTCCTGTTGCGGTTCTTTGCCGATTAATGAATGTAAATCGAAGTGGCTTTTACAAGTGGAAAAAACGCCTGGAACATCCTTCAAAACGACTGTTATCCTTTGTAAGTGATCTGGCATTATTCAAGGAATACCATGCTAAATATCCATCACATGGCTATCGCTGGCTTAATGCCAAGATTCGTTTAGATACAGGACTAAAAATGTCTGATCAGTATGCTCATAAGTGTTGTAAAACGGCAGGGATTATGAGCATATCCAAGCATTACCGCTATAAGAAGCCAGGAGATCCATTCAAGGTGTATCCGAACCTAATGGCAACCGGGTTAAATATCACCGGACCATTGCAGTGTATCACAAGTGATATGACTGCATTTCGATTAAAAGGGGGTTATTATGAATTGACCTTGTATATGGATCTTTGGAATAATGAAATCCTGTCATACTCGCTTTCAGGTCGCAAAGGAGACAGAATGACATATATAAGTGGTCTAAAAGACTTGATTTCCATCAAGCAAAAGTATCCTGGTCTGGAAATGATTCTTCATACAGATCAGGGATCGGTCTATGCATCTAAGGACTTTAATGAGCTTTTGCCTTTATATAACATCGTTCATTCTATGTCCAGAGCCGGAACCCCAACAGATAATGCAGCAATGGAGGCGATTAATGGCTGGATCAAAACAGAGATGTTTACAGATCTGCACATAACCAGCAATGAAAACATTGAGAATGAGATAAAAGAGTATATTACGTTCTTTAATGAAGAAAGACCTGCATACTCATTAAACTATTTGACACCAAAACAATATAAGGAGTACTATGCTCAGTTTTGAGTGTATAAAAAATGAAAAAAGTGTCTACTTTTTGTTGACTAGTGCATTCTGAAACTATATAGCGAAAAATATTTTTTCCACTGCAAATATTGGGCGTGGAGAGACATAAACATTCCATATACCCAAAAGGAGCAGCTGCGAGGGAAGTGCTGTCTTCACACAAAATATTCCACAAGGGGGCGAAGTCCATCGTCCGGCCTCCGGATGCATGAAACCATGCAGGAATGGCGTGATAAATAAAAAGGAGGCTGTACGTATGCTATTAGATGATTACTCATCTATTTTGCAACAGCCCCTTTATTGATTATGAAAGATTTTTCAATAATCTATTGGACATGCAATAACTGTAAATGCAGGCCATGACAATCTCTGATATCAGATGTCGTTTTTATCATCAGAAAATACTCTTTTTCATTAACTTCATGGTCATTCACCATCACTCCGATGATTCTTGAATTATGTTTTGCAAGCAAAATGCCAGCCATATAAAGAAAAAGCTGAACAAACGTAGCCCATACGAAACGTTCAGTTTTTACTACGAAGAAGATGTGTTATAATGTAGCAGATTGATTTGAAAGGAATAAGGGATTCATATGCATACATTAAAGAAATTTATTCAATATTACGCTCCGTATAAGAAGGTATTTTTTCTGGATTTGATTTGTGCCGCTGTGATCAGTCTGGTTGATCTGGCTTTTCCGCAGATTTTACGAACATTGACGAAGACATTATTTATAGAGAGTTCTGATGTGATTTTACGGGCATTGATTCCGATTACACTCGTGTTGCTTGTTATGTATATGATCCAGACAGGATGCAAGTATTATGTTAGTTATCAGGGACATATGATGGGAGCATATATGGAACGGGATATGCGTCAACAGTTGTTCGATCATTATGAAAGATTATCATTTTCATACTATGATCAGAATAACTCGGGACAGATGATGAGCAAACTGGTATCGGATTTATTCGACATCTCAGAGTTTGCACATCATGGGCCGGAGAACTTATTTATCTCATTGATCAAAATTATTGGATCTTTTGTATTTTTGTTTCTAATCAACTGGAAACTGGCAATTCCTCTTCTGGTGATTGTGGCAATTATGCTGTTTTTTTCTTATGGACAGAATAAGAAGATGCAGGCAACATTTATGGATAACAGACGTAAGATCGGAAATCTGAATTCCAGCCTTCAGGATACGCTGGCAGGAATTCGTGTGGTACAGTCTTTTGCGAATGAAGACATTGAACGGGAAAAATTTAAAAAGAGCAATCAGGGTTTTTTGAGCTCAAAGAATGCAAATTATCGTTGTATGGGTAGTTTTACAGGAGGCAATTTGTTCTTTCAGGGGATGATGTATCTGATGACGCTGGTGTTTGGAGGCTGGCTGATTGCACATGGACAGATGGAGTCGGCAGATCTGGCAATGTATGCGCTTTATATTGGCATTTTTATCAGTCCGATCCAGATTCTGGTAGAGCTTACGGAAATGATGCAAAAAGGGTTGTCCGGATTCAGAAGATTCTTGGATGTCGTTGAGACAGAACCGGAGATTGTGGATGCAGAAGATGCGGAGCCACTGGAAAATATCAAAGGGCATGTGCGTTATGAACATGTTTCCTTTCATTATAATGACGATGACTCACTGGTTCTTGATGATGTTTCTTTTGATATCCAGGCAGGAAAATCGATCGCATTGGTTGGAGCATCCGGAAGTGGAAAGACAACCATCTGTTCACTGCTTCCGAGATTTTACGATGTGTCTGAAGGGCGTATTACAATCGATGGAAAGGATGTGCGGAAACTGACATTACAGAGTCTTCGTGAACAGATCGGACTGGTACAGCAGGATGTATATCTGTTCTGTGGAAGTATTCGTGAGAATATTGCGTATGGCAGACCAGATGCGTCGATGGAAGAGATCATTGAGGCAGCAAAGAAGGCTAATATTCATGAATTCATCATGGAACTTCCGGATGGGTATGAGACATTCGTTGGTGAGAGAGGAACCAGATTGTCCGGTGGTCAGAAACAGCGGATTTCTATTGCAAGAGTATTTTTGAAGAACCCACCTATCCTGATTCTGGATGAGGCGACGAGTGCTCTGGATAATGAAAGCGAGAGATTTATCCAGCAGAGTCTGGAAGAATTGGCAAAAGACAGAACTACGATTACGATTGCACACAGATTGTCAACAATCCGTAACGCTGATGAAATTCTGGTGGTTGCAGAAAATGGAATTGTAGAATGTGGAACGCATGATGAACTGTTGGAAAAAGGTGGGATTTACGCACATTATTATGAAATGTCATAAAATGACGAGGCAAGGACATGTGTCTGAAATGAACCTGCTGGAAACCGTGGTATACGTCGTACACAGCTCATATCGTTCACACAATTAGGTTTCACAGAAAGTTCATAAAAAATTAGCACTCACCTATTGACAGTGCTAACAACCGGTGCTATAGTACACATAGAACAAAGAAATAGACATCAGTATGCAGGATTTTATATCCGGCATCGGTTATGCGAAGCGAGGAGGCGAGCATATGAATATACAGAAATTTACTCAGAAATCAGTTCAGGCAGTGAACGAGCTTGAGAAGATTGCCATGGAGTATGGTAATCAGGAGATTGAGCAGGAGCATCTTCTGTACAGTCTTCTGACACAGGAAGAAAGTCTGATTGCCAGACTGATTTCCAAGATGAACATAGATGATACTTTATTTAAAGAGCAGGTAGAACAGGCGTTGAACAAGCGTGTGAAAGTATCAGGCGGTCAGCCTTATATTGGCCAGTACCTGAATAAAGCACTGATCAGCGCAGAGGATGAAGCAAAACGGATGGGTGATGAGTACGTATCCGTAGAGCATCTGTTCCTGTCTCTGCTTGATAATCCAAGTCCTTCCATGAAGGAGCTGTTCCGTGAGAATGGAATTACCAGGGATAAGTTCCTGCAGGCCCTTTCTACCGTCAGGGGCAATCAGAGAGTCACCAGTGATAATCCGGAAGCTACGTATGATACTCTGACGAAGTATGGTACAGAGCTGGTAGAGCGTGCTCGTGAGCAGAAGCTTGATCCGGTCATCGGACGTGATTCCGAGATTCGCAATGTGATCCGTATCCTGTCCCGTAAGACCAAGAATAATCCGGTGCTCATCGGTGAGCCTGGTGTTGGTAAGACAGCAGTCGTTGAAGGTCTGGCACAGCGGATTGTCCGCGGTGATGTTCCGGAAGGACTGAAGAATAAGAAGATTTTTTCACTTGATATGGGTTCCCTGGTAGCAGGTGCCAAATACAGAGGTGAATTTGAGG
The DNA here is from genome assembly GCF_057604405.1 of Hominiventricola sp. Taxonomy (NCBI): domain Bacteria; kingdom Bacillati; phylum Bacillota; class Clostridia; order Lachnospirales; family Lachnospiraceae; genus Hominiventricola; species Hominiventricola sp. The sequence continues at coordinate 6,906 of NZ_DBLYVB010000035.1, read as the reverse complement.
AACGTCTGAAAGCCGTTCTGGAAGAAGTCAGAAAGAGCGAAGGACAAATTATCCTGTTCATCGATGAACTGCATCTGATTGTAGGTGCCGGCAAGACCGACGGTGCCATGGATGCCGGTAACCTGTTGAAACCGCTTCTGGCAAGAGGCGAGCTTCATTGTATCGGTGCGACCACGCTGGATGAATACCGTCAGTACATTGAGAAAGATGCGGCTCTGGAGCGTCGTTTCCAGCAGGTACTGGTAGACGAGCCGACCGTAGAAGATACGATTTCCATCTTGAGAGGTCTGAAAGAGCGTTACGAAGTATTCCATGGGGTTAAGATCACAGACTCTGCTCTGGTGGCAGCAGCAACCTTGTCCCATCGTTATATTTCCGAGCGTTTTCTGCCGGACAAGGCCATTGACCTGGTAGATGAGGCCTGTGCCCTTATTAAAACGGAACTGGATTCCATGCCGACCGAACTTGACGAGCTGCGCCGGAAAGTGCTGCAGCTGGAGATCGAGGAAGCAGCTCTTAAGAAAGAGACAGACCGTCTCAGTCAGGAACGTCTGGAGAATCTTCAGAAGGAACTGGCTGATCTGCGGGATGAGTTTAATAATAAGAAAGCTCAGTGGGATGACGAGAAGAAATCCGTCGAGAATCTCTCTAAACTCCGTGAGGAGATCGAGGATGTGAACAAACAGATCCAGGCTGCCCAGCAGGGTTATGACCTGGAGAAAGCAGCACAGCTTCAGTATGGCCGTCTGCCGCAGCTGCAGAAGCAGTTGGAGGACGAGGAAGAGAAGGTCAAGAACAAAGACCTGTCTCTGGTACATGAGAGTGTTACAGATGAGGAGATTGCCAGAATCATTTCCCGCTGGACCGGTATTCCGGTAGCAAAACTGACGGAGAGTGAGAGAAATAAAACCCTCCATCTGGACGAAGAACTCCACAAACGGGTTATCGGCCAGGATGAAGGTGTGCAGAAAGTAACGGATGCGATTATCCGTTCCAAAGCAGGCATCAAGGATCCGACCAAACCGATTGGTTCCTTCCTGTTCCTTGGACCTACCGGTGTTGGTAAGACAGAGCTTGCTAAGGCACTGGCAGCCAGCCTGTTCGATGATGAACAGAATATGGTGCGTATCGATATGAGTGAGTATATGGAGAAATACTCCGTATCCCGTTTGATCGGAGCGCCGCCCGGATATGTAGGATATGAGGAGGGTGGCCAGCTGACAGAAGCAGTCAGAAGACATCCCTACTCTGTTGTACTGTTCGATGAGATTGAGAAAGCCCATCCGGATGTATTCAATGTACTGCTGCAGGTGCTGGATGATGGCCGTATCACAGATTCCCAGGGAAGAACGGTGGACTTTAAGAACACGATTCTCATTATGACTTCCAACATTGGTTCCAGTTATCTGCTGGAAGGCATTGATGAAAATGGTGACATCCGTCCGGAGTGTGAAGCACAGGTAATGAACGATCTGCGCGGACATTTCAGACCGGAGTTCCTGAACCGTCTTGATGAGATTATCCTGTTTAAACCGCTGACGAAGAACAACATTGGCAACATCATTGATCTGATGATGGCAGATGTGAACAAGCGTCTGGAGGATAAGGAACTGACCATTGAGCTGACCGATGCAGCGAAAGCTTACATCGTGGAGCATGGTTATGATCCGGTCTATGGAGCACGTCCTCTGAAGAGATTCCTTCAGAAAAATGTGGAAACCATGGCAGCCAGATTCATTCTCGGTGGAGAAGTCCATGCAGGAAGTGTCATGGTGGTGGATACAGACGGTAACGGACTGACCATCCATACAAAATAAAGAATGGTAAAATGAGACCTCTCATGGTATCATAATCCTATCAGGTATTTTATGGGATATATGATATTATGGGAGGTTTTTTATGGAAAAAGAGGAATTGCGATACCTGCAGAGGCTTTCAGAACTGTATCCGACCATTGCGTCAGCAGCAACGGAGATTATCAATCTTCAGTCGATTTTGAATCTGCCGAAGGGTACGGAACATTTTCTGACAGATATTCACGGGGAATATGAAGCTTTTTCCCACGTACTGCGAAACGGTTCCGGTGCAGTGCGGAAGAAAATCGATGATGTCTTCGGGCATACGCTGACAACGGCAGATAAACGTGCGCTGGCCACTCTTATTTACTATCCGGAAGAGAAAATTGAGTATGTGCGGAAGACGGAAGAGGATATGGATAACTGGTATAAAATTATGCTGTACCGGTTGATTGAGGTCTGCAAGAAAGTTTCTTCCAAATATACCCGGTCAAAGGTAAGGAAAGCACTTCCGAAAGATTATGCCTACGTGATCGAAGAACTGATTACGGAGAAATCCGAAGTATTGGATAAAGAAGGGTATTACGATGCCATCGTCGATACCATCATTTCCATAGACCGGGCGGAAAATTTCATTATTGCGCTGGCGGAACTGATTCAGCGGCTGGTAGTGGATCATCTGCATATTCTGGGGGATATTTATGACAGAGGTCCGGGACCGCATTTCATTATGGATAAGCTCATGGAATATCATTCTCTGGATATCCAGTGGGGAAACCATGATATGGTCTGGATGGGAGCGGCAGCGGGACAGCTTTCCTGCATTGCTACGATTACGCGTATCTGTGCCCGCTATGGAAATCTTGATATTCTGGAGGATGGATATGGGATTAACCTGCTTCCTCTGGCAACCTTTGCGCTGCGCACCTATAAGGACGATCCCTGCGCCCAGTTTAAGGTAAAGGGAGGAGAGGCAGCCACAGAGGCAGAAAACCGCCTGAACATTCAGATTCACAAGGCAATTTCCATTATTCAGTTCAAACTGGAGGGTCAGCTCCTGGAGCGGAGGCCGGAATACCATATGGAACATCGTCGTCTCCTGCACCGGATTGACTATGAGAAGGGAACCATTACCATTAAAAATAAGGAATATCCGCTGTTGGATACGAATTTCCCCACTATTGATCCGGAACATCCTTATGAATTGACGGCGGAGGAAGCAGAAGTGATGGAACGGCTTAGAATCGCATTCCTCAAATGCGACAAGCTGCAGTCTCATATGAAGCTTCTGCTGAACCGGGGAAGCTTATATAAAGTATATAATGGAAATCTTCTGTATCATGGCTGCATTCCGCTGAATGCCAACGGCGGTTTCAAGGAAGTACAGGTCTATGGAAAAACTTATAAAGGCAAGGCACTTTATGATATCCTGGAAGTGTATGTGCGCCGGGCATTTTTTGCAGTGGATGAGAAGGAAAGGGCGAAAGGTGCAGATCTTATGTGGTATATCTGGGCAGGTCCTAACTCGCCCTTGTTCGGAAAAGATCAGATGACCACTTTTGAACGTTATTTTATTGCTGACAAGGCAACCCATGTGGAATTGAAAAATGCCTATTATGATTTCCTGGAAGATGAGCAGGTGGTGGATAAGATCCTGCAGGAATTCGGACTTGGCAAAGAAGGCACCCACATTATCAACGGTCATGTGCCGGTACATCATAAGGACGGTGAAAGTCCGGTGAAGTGCGGCGGCAAGGTACTGGTCATTGATGGAGGATTTTCCAGGGCATACCAGAAGACAACAGGCATTGCAGGTTACACCCTTACGTATAATTCCTATGGACTGATGCTTTCATCCCACGATCCCTTCACTTCTGTGGAAGAAGCGGTACGCGATGAGAAGGACATTCATTCCGAACGTGTGGCTGTGAGCCGGACCCAGTACAGATGTCTGGTGGGAGATACGGATACTGGCGGGGTGCTCAGAGAGCGCATCAGCGAGCTGAAAGAGCTGCTGGAAGCTTACCGGTCCGGTCTCATTGTGGAGAATGATAAGAAAAAATAAGAGGAAAGAGGAAACACCATGTTACCGGAAGATCCAATGATGCTGTTAAGCTATGTGAATACCCAGCTTAGGGATTTCTATAAGAGTCTGGAAGGGTTCTGCAACAGCCAGGATGTGTCAGCGGAAGAGCTGAAAAAGAAGCTGAAAACCATTGATTACGAGTATGATGAAAAATTAAATAAATTTGTATAAAAATAGTTGACAGCAGAAAATAAGTGTGATAATCTATACAAGGTTATGAAATGAAAGAAGAGTATCCACTCTCACCTCGGCACAAGCGGTGACCCGGGTTTATATCGTGAAAAGATGGTGCGAAGAGCATTTTTCATGTAGAAAGTGGATAGTTTTCTATCCACTTTTTTTGTGCAACAATTGCGGAGGTGTACGACAATTAGCGAGTTAATGATCAATGAGCAGATTCGCGACCGTGAGGTTCGTGTAGTCGGTCAGAACGGGGAACAGTTAGGAATTATGTCTGCCAGCGAGGCAATGAAGATGGCAAGAGAGGCGGAGCTTGATCTGGTAAAGATCGCACCTACAGCAAAGCCGCCGGTATGCAAGATCATCGATTACGGTAAGTATCGTTATGAGCAGGCACGCAGAGAGAAGGAAGCAAAGAAAAAGCAGAAGACCATTGAGATCAAAGAGGTGCGTCTGTCCCCGAATATTGATGAGAATGACCTGAACACTAAGGTGAATGCAGCCAGAAAATTCATCCAGAAGGGTGATAAGGTAAAGGTTACTTTACGTTTCCGCGGCCGTGAGATGGCACATGTACAGAGCAGCAAGAAGATTCTGGACGTGTTTGCAGAGCGCATGGCAGACATCGCAACGATTGATAAGGCTCCGAAGATGGAAGGCCGCAGTATGACGATGTTTTTAACGGAAAAGCGTTAAAATAACAAGGGCCAGGGGGCCTGTAGTATAATTTAGATTTCACAGGAGGAACAAACATATGCCAAAGGTAAAAACTAGCAGAGCAGCTGCGAAACGTTTCAAAAAGACCGGAACAGGTCAGTTAAAGAGAATGAAAGCTTATAAGAGCCATATCTTAACGAAAAAATCCCAGAAGAGAAAGAGAAATCTTCGTAAATCCATCATCACGGATGCTACCAACGTTAAGAGCATGAAGAAGATTCTGCCGTATTTATAAGATTTGGGAAGAAAGTTAAGGAGGAAGAAAAATGGCAAGAGTTAAAGGCGCATTAAACGCTAAAAAGAAACACAATAGAGTATTAAAGCTCGCAAAGGGCTACAGAGGAGCTAGAAGCAAACAGTACAGAGTTGCAAAACAGTCTGTAATGAGAGCACTGACCAGTGCATACGCTGGACGTAAAGAGAGAAAACGTCAGTTCAGACAGCTGTGGATCGCTCGTATCAATGCAGCAGCACGTATGAACGGACTGTCCTACAGCAAATTTATGTACGGACTGAAGAGCGCAGGCGTTGAGATGAACCGTAAGATCCTTGCTGATCTTGCAGTAAACGATGCAGCAGCTTTCACTGCTCTGGCAGAGACTGCTAAAAAAGCACTGAATAAATAAGTAACAAACGAAAGCCCTTGGGAGTCCTGCCGCATGGTAAGCATCCGAGGGCTTTTTGCTCAGAGAAAGAAGGAAAATAGCATGACAAAGATTGAGATTATTTCCGGTTTCCTTGGAGCCGGCAAGACCACACTGATCAAAAAAATGCTGAAAGAGGTATTCGCAGGTCAGAAGATTGTTCTGATCGAGAATGAGTTCGGCGAGATCGGCATCGATGGCGGTTTCCTGAAGGATGCCGGCGTACAGATTACCGAGATGAATTCCGGCTGTATCTGCTGCTCTCTGGTAGGTGATTTCGGTACTGCCCTGAAACAGGTTATTGAGACCTATGCTCCGGACCGCATCCTGATTGAGCCGTCAGGCGTAGGTAAGCTTTCCGACGTCACCAGAGCCGTACAGGGTGTTGCTGCTCATGAGCCGGTGGAACTGAACAGCTCCATTACCGTTGTAGACGGACAGAAGTGCAAAATGTATATGAAGAACTTTGGTGAGTTCTTTAATAATCAGGTAGAGAATGCAGGAACCATCGTTATGAGCCGTACCCAGAAGATGTCCGAGGACAAACTGGATGCTGCTGTAAAGATGTTAAAAGAGAAGAATCCGAAGGCTACCATCATCACGACTCCGTGGGATGAGCTGAAAGGGGAGCAGATTTTGGCTGCTATGGAGCATCAGGATCTGATTTTGAAAGAGGAGATGGAGCATCTTCATGAGCATGAGGATCATGACCATTGCTGCGATCATGACCATGATCACGAGCACCATCATGACCATGATCACGAGCATCATCACGACCATGAGCATGGCGATGACTGCACCTGTGGCTGCCACGATCATGACCATGACCATCATCATCACCATCATGCAGACGAAGTGTTCTCCAGCTGGGGTCAGGAGACTCCGCACAAATACAGCGAGGAACAGCTGCGTGACATCCTGAAGAAACTTTCCGATGGTGACGAATATGGCATCATTCTGCGTGCAAAGGGAATTATTCCGTGTACAGACGGTACCTGGCTGCACTTTGATATGGTTCCGGAAGAATATGAAATCCGCAGAGGAGATGCGGATTACACAGGCCGCCTGTGTGTGATCGGTTCTCATCTTGATGAAGAGGAACTGGCAAAACTGTTCGGGCTGGCTTAAATAAAAGGAGATTGAACATGGCGAAAATCCCGGTATTTGTAGTACACGGATTTCTGGAGAGCGGCAAAACCCAGTTTGCGATGGAAACGCTGTCAGACGAATATTTTTCTGATGGCGAGCGCAATCTGGTCATTGCCTGCGAGGAAGGAATAGAAGAGTACGAGGATGAGGTGCTTCGGAAAAGCAATACCACTCTGGTAATGCTGGAGGACAAATCCGAATTTAACGAAATGTTTCTGGCAGAGTGCCAGAAGAAATACAAACCTACCCAGGTTATTGTAGAATATAACTGTATGTGGGGACTGGATTATCTGCGCGAGATGAATATGCCGAAGGGCTGGTTCGTGGCGCAGGT
>NZ_DBLYVB010000034.1:0-12065 GCF_057604405.1 Hominiventricola sp. | reverse complement strand
TCCTTAACTCCTCGATTTTTCAGTTCATTTAAGACTGAAAGCCAGTATTTCGCACTTTCATTGTCACCGATTGTAATGGTCAGGACTTCCTTTTTGCCCTCTGTATTAATACCCAGAATGACATAAGCTGCAAGTTTACGAATGACTCCATTATCCCGCACAGAATAATGGATTGCATCGATGTAAAGGATCGGATATACCTCATCCAGTGGACGGTTCTGCCAGTCTTCAATCTGAGGAAGTATTTTATCTGTCACGTCAGATATGAAACTTTCTGATGCTTCAAAACCATAGATATCTTCGATTGTTTCCGAGATCTGGCGAGTGGTCATTCCCTTTGCATACATAGAAATGATCTTCTGATCAATATCAGAAATATCTTTCTGACGCTTTTTCACAATCTGTGGTTCAAAGGTCGATTTTCGATCCTGTGGGACTTCGATTTCCATAGAACCATACCGACTGTTTACCTGCTTATGTTTATAGCCGTTACGATAATCATCGTTGTCAGAACGCTCGGACTTTTCGTATCCAAGGTGATCATCCATTTCGGCCTCCATCATTTCTTTAATGGTGTCACCTAAGAGATCTTTGAGAGCATCCTGGATGTCTTCTGCAGTCTCGATATCGTATTCTTCGAGAAGCTGCCGAATGATGTTTCTTTTACCATCGGTCATTTGTACTCTGTGTACAGGTTTCTTTTGTCTTGCCATAATAAAAGGCCCTCCTAATGATAATTATTTTATCATAGAAGGACCTTGCCTAGATTATTTTACAGAAAAAGTTTCACAGACTCCATAAAAGGGGAGGTTCCCCTCCCCAATAAATTTTTTCTTATAACTTACACAAAAAACTTGACATACCCTAGAAAAAACACCATGAAAATCTGACAAAGCAGAAAACCCGCCAAGCCCTGTATTTACTCAATGTCATTAACTTTAGCAAAAAGCAGAAATCGTAAGTATTTATAAAACTATGATTCCTGCTTTTTGTTTTTATATGGGCATACTTATCCTCTTTTCTTTGTACTCGTATTTTTAGCTCAGTACGCTCTTTTATGGGTATTCGAATATTTTCCTGCTAACCGCCCTTTCGTTCTGGTATAATGCCGATCAGGATGCAGATTTCGCTTCATCGGTGTGCGTATTTCGCTTGAACCGGTGTGAGCATATTGCTTCACCGGTGTACGGATACGGATCATCGGTTTAAAACACATTGTGGTATAGTTTTCTCGTAGTAAAAAATACTTACGAGAAAGGAGCATACACTTATGCAAAACTGTACTACAATTCTTGGAATCATAGATATGCGTCAGCGTGGCATATCCTATGGTGACTGCCGCAGTCGGTACCACATTGGCTGCAGCACGATTTCTCTGATCATGAGCCGTTTTCATGCATGCGGCAAGGATCTTAACTCTCTGAAACAAATGTCCGCAGAGGAGGTGGAGCATTTATTCTTTCCACCGGAAAATTTACGCAGAAAAGACGATTCTGTCATGCCGGATTATCAGATGGTATATGACAGACTGACTGCGCCGGGCAGTAAGGCAAACCTGTTCTATCTCTGGCTGAAATACAAGAAAGAGTGTCCTTCCGGTTATCAGTACACACAGTACTGCCTGCATTTCAAACGTTTTATTGAAAAGAATTACGGTTCAGAAGCTGTCAGCATGGTAGTGGAACGGATCCCTGGTGAGAAAGTCTATATCGACTGGATCGGCGACCAGCCGGAAATACTTATGGATTCGATCACCGGCGAACTTAAGAAAGTCCACTTCTTTGTCACGACTGTTGGCGTAAGCAACCTTGTTTATGCTGAAGCGTTTGAAGATGAAAAGCTTCCCAACTTTATTGCCGGAACCGTTCATGCATTAAACTCCTACGGGGCACTCCCTAAATATCTTGTACCCGACAACTTAAAAACGGCGATCACCAGACACACCAAAGATGAATTGGTTATAAACAGTGCTTATCAGGATCTGGAAAGCTTTTATGATGTCGTAATCCTGCCGCCACCGCCCCGGAAACCGAAAGGCAAACCTACGGTGGAAAAATACGTACAGTTTCTGGAAACACATCTGTTGGAAGACCTGAAAGAAAAGGTCTATTACAGCATCGAGGACATCAACCGTGATGTACGTCAAAAAATAGCGGACATGCCGCAAGATTTCAAATCAGCATAACTTTAAATACGATTTCCATGCGATACTGACCGATCTCGTGTTTGCAAGAATCCTTTCTCCTTCCAGCAAACTAAGCAGCTATTCGTTCTGCAAAACGCTTTTAGAACCACCAAAGTATGATCTGCAGAACGTCTATCGTGCACTCTCCGTTATGGCGGAAGAATCCGATTTTATTCAGGAAGAGTTATATAAAAACTCGAACTTTATCCATCCACGCAATAAAAAGATCCTCTACTATGACTGCACGAATTATTATTTTGAGATCGAACAGGATGACGATCTGCGAAAGTATGATAAAAGCAAAGAAAACAGACCGAATCCGATCGTAACTATGGGACTGTTTATGGATGCGGATGGAATGCCGCTTGCATTTGATATTTTTCCGGGCAATCAGAATGAACAGACCACTTTAAAGCCACTGGAGTCAAAGATGATCAGAGATTTCGAATGCAGTGAATTCATCTTTTGTTCTGATGCAGGTCTTGGCAGTAAAGCGAACCACAGATATAACAGTTTCGGAAATCGGGCTTATGTCATCACTCAGTCGCTAAAAAAAATGAAAGAGGAAGATAAGGCCGTCGCTCTGGATAGCAGGTATTTCAAAAGACCCGGTTCCAACAGCTTTATTGACATCTCCACACTTGATGAAACGGACCCGGAAGTGTATGACACCATTTACTACAAAGAGATGCCGGTTGTAAACGGAACGATGGACGAGACTGTCATCGTATCATACTCGCCAAAGTATCGTGCTTATCAAAAACGGATCCGCTAACAGCAAATATCGAGAGCACAAAAGATGGTCGATCAACCGAGCAGGAAAAGACGTGGGAAAAATCAGAATGATCCGGCACGTCTTGTAAAGCAGACATCGATTACGGAAGAGGAAGAGATTGCAGAAAAGAAAATATTTGGGCTTGATCATGACCGTATCACCGAAGGAGAAAAATATGATGGTTTTTATGCAGTGATCACAAATCTTGAAGGTGATGTAAATGAGATCCTTAAGATCAACCGGCAGCGCTGGGAGATCGAAGAAAATTTCCGGATTATGAAAACAGATTTCAAAGCAAGACCAGTGTATGTAAGACGGGAAGACCGGATAAAGGCGCACTTTCTGATCTGCTTTATCAGTCTGCTACTCTATCGATTATTAGAGAAAAGACTGCCAAATGAATATACCTGCGAAGAGATCCTGAGCACGCTTCGAGGAATGCAGCTTACACTTCTCACAAAAGAAAGTGGCTATATTCCAGCGTATAAAAGGACAAATTTCACGGATGACTTACATAAGGTTTTTGGATTCCATACAGATTATGAATTCATTCCAAAATCCGTGATGCGAAGCATTATAAAATATACAAAAACAAGAGAAACAAAAAAATAGCGCATATCGATTCCAAAGAGGAAATGGCTACACCCCGCATAAACACTGGGGTTATAGCCATTTTTTACTTTTAAAAGTGTCAAACTTGGGATTATAAGATTTTAGGAAATCTTTGTCAAGGAATCCCGACGTTTTGTTCGCCCGGGTGACAAAAAGCACCCCGGCAGGATGTTTCTGTCCCGCCGGGACATCTCTATGCACCAGTCTTCTGTTTGATCCCAGCTGTCATGCCGGACGTCCTGTCCTAGACCACCCGGAACTGTAATTCCTTACCTTCAAGCTTGGCAGCAGCGTTCTGTGCACAAATCAGGCTGACAGCACCGATAGCTTCCTTGGAGTACATACCGATATGGGGGGTAATGATGACATTCTCCAGGGTACGCAGCGGATTGTCCTCTGCCATGGGCTCCTGCTCGGATACATCCAGAGCGGCACCTGCGATATGGCCGGATTTTACTGCCTCATACAGGTCATGCTCATTCACGATACCACCTCTTGCGGTATTGATGATGTAAGCGCCCTCCTTCATGGCAGCCATCTCTTTTGCAGCGATCATGTCTCTTGTCTCATCTGTCAGCGGCAGGTGCATGGAAATAATGTCTGCATTTTTGATAATCTCATCGATAGAAGAAAGCGTTACAAAAGACTTGAACTCTTCCGGTACTTCTTTTACGTAAGGATCATATGCCAGTACTTTCATGCCAAAGCCGTTGGCTCTTCTTGCCACATTCTTTGCGATCGCACCGAAGCCGAAAATACCCAGTGTCTTGAAGCATACGTCCACACCGATGGCCGGTTTCCACTCCCCGTTTCTGACACGGTTGTTTGCAATCACAATATTTCTTGTCACCGCCAGCATAAGGCCAATGGCCAGGTCAGCAACGGCATTTGAGTTGGTTCCCGGTACGTTGCACACGGCAATCCCGCATTCTTTTGCTTTTTCCAGCGGAATGTTGTCAAGACCTGCACCATGCTTGCAGATGATCTGCAGGTGGTCACATTTTTCCATCACTTCTTCCGGGAACGGATGTGCACCGATCACCAGTGCATCATACTCCGGAATGATTCTGTTGAACTCGTCCTGATCGAAATCGGTTCCCTTGAAGGTGATCTCGAATCCGGCATCCTCTAACACTTTCTTCGGTTCGTCACTGATCTTACCAAAAGATCTGGATGTAATTAAAACTTTCTTACTCATTTTCTTCTCCTTTTAAACCAACAATCTTCCGGAGGCCTTCTACGGCATAGCTCTTTGTCGCAGAGATCGGCATCCAGACAATGTTTTTGATATAAGGACTTCCTTCAAAAATAATGGAGAACAGTCTGTACATAAATTCATCAGATACGATAACCAGCGTATCGCAGCCTTTCCAGAAATGCTCACAGTAGTATTCCAGTGACTTGCGCACGCCGCCATTGACAACGCCTTCTCCATAGGAGAAACGCTGCAGCGGGGTTCCGCTTTCCATGATCCGCATGGCATGGCAGATATACAGGGAACGGTTGAAGCCCAGCCGGTCCAGATTCTCCAGAGCCTTGTGGATCATTTCGGGATCCAGGTCATCTGCGGTCGCTTCCACGCCAAGTATCGGAGCCATAATGGTCTCCTTTTTCAGCGCATAGAAAAGCTCACCGGTAAAGTTGGAAATGATGTCGCTCACCACGTCATCCTTGACATAGGTCACATGGGTGTGGGAGCCCGGCATCATCAGTGCCGCATGGGTGATGCCTCTGCTGCGCAGCTCATCTAGCGTACCGATGATCTCGATCTCCTCTCCTCTCATGTTCCCCACAAAGGAGAAATCGTCATTTACCGTCTTCAGCCCCGGAACCAGATAAATATTTCTGTGGAACAAGGTGTCCTCGTAATGGCAGTAAAGACTGTCCGCAAACTCCTGGACAGACAGCGGCACCTTCAGGTGAGGCACCTCTTTCATGCCATAGGGGGAGGTGATCATGCCGGACATGTAGATGCTTGTCACATCCTCCTCCGTCAGATGTTTTTCCTGTAAAAGCTTCGTATAAAGCTCGTACAGTCCCTCAATGAGCACGCGGTTGCTTCCCTCGATGGAGGAATTTCTGGATCCCACGTTCTTCTTGTCCACATATAAAACCTGAAAATCCTTGTCCAGCAGATAGATTCTGCTGTTGGATGTCCCCGAATCAAAATATACGATATACTTGCCCATCATACACTCCTGTGATCGAATTAGCAGTTGCTCAGTGCTTCCATGTACTCTTTTGCAACAGCTGTGATCTCGTCAAATCTTCCCTCGTTTACAAGCTTTGCGCTTACCAGGTTGCCGCCGCAGCCTACGCCTACGCAGCCAGCCTTGATGAACTCAGCACAGTTCTGAGGATTTACGGAACCTACTGCGGTTACCGGGATATGTTTCAGAGGAGCCTTTAATGCCTTGATGTATGCTGCGCCCAGAACGCCTGCCGGGAACAGTTTTACGATATCAGCACCGCACTTGTAAGCAAATGCAGCCTCGGTAGGTGTCATAGCACCAGGGATGGATACTTTGCCCAGTTTCTTTGTCTCTTTGATAACTTCTTCATCTGTATTAGGAGAAATGATGTACTCAGCACCAGCCTCTACTGCCTGGTGAACCTGCTCAACGGTCATAACCGTTCCTGCGCCAACGCAAACCTTGTCACCAAACTCTTTTGTGATGGTAGAGATTGCTTTCAGCGTATCCTTCTTTGCCTCTTCGCTGGACTGATCAAAGGTAACCTCAACGCAATATACGCCGCCCTTGAGCATGGCGTTTACCAGATCAACGATCTTCTCGCTCGGGATGCCTCTTACGATAGCAATGATTTTTCCATCCAGAATTTTGTTTAAAACAGCCTGTGACATAATAAATTTCCCCTTTCTTCTTCCTCGTTGTTGTTATTGTGTATCATACTTTATAAAATATTTTATCATAGATAAAATATTTTATTCGTTAAAATCATATACCAGTTGTCAGATAAAGTCAACCGGTTACAGAACATTCTTATAACCGTTCAGATGCGCCATTCGCAGAACCGCGCTCACGCGCTGTCCGCATCACGTATAACTGAACGGTTACCGGATGTTTCCATCCTTATCAAAGCCCCAGTCTTCAGGTGCGGATAGCACTTCCACATGCTCGTTCTGCTTTGCCTCTTCCAGCATGGCCTCGGAGATGTAGATTTCCTCCAGGTTCATGGTGTCCTGGATATGCACAATTCTCGGATGCTCTCTGTCAATGTAATTGCAGGTGCGCAGTGCGATCTGGATACAGCTCTCATCACTGTGGGTGAACAGCGGAATCTTCGGGGTACGCAGTACGGTGGAGGTAACCACGTTGGGGTAGGTACAGTCTACATCGACTTTATCTACCGCACGCTTGGTGGTTACATCTGCCAGTCCCAGGCCATTGCAGTTGCCGTGGGTCTCTTCCGTCAGATCCAACACGGCAATGTGCTGTACTTGGATATCCCCCTTCATATGGGGAACTGCGTAACGTCCGGTAATATTGGGATCCATACCGTCTCCACTGATGTCTTTGCCGATCTGATCCACTACAAGAACATCTATATTGTCAAAATAGATTTTGCCCAGACGTTCTTTGGTTCTCCGCAGGAAGTCAGGCTCTTTGTCCAGAATCTCTTCAACGAGCATGCTCTCGATGAGACAGGTCTGGTCAAAAGCATTCTCGCCCAGTGCAAGTCCGGCCAGTACCTTCGTATTATCGAAAATCTTCTTGGCAATGATCGGAAGCATTTTACCAAGCTCATAGAAACCGTCCCTGTGTACGGCTTCTGCGCCCTTCTGCTTGCCCATACCGATGACTGCCATCTTACACACACCGCTCTCGTAAGGACCGCGGAATGCAGTGTGCGCCTTAACACGGCCGCACAGGATGATACCGTCTGCCTCATATGCATATTTGTCCACATAGACCGGCTGTCCATTGTCCAGTCTGCCGATTTCCACGGTATCCATGGAAGACTTGATGGGGCAGCCCAGGAAATCTTCGGTTACACCATAGCCGGTGAGAATCTCCACCTGTCCTTCTGCGGTTGCACCGCCATGGCTTCCCATGGACGGGAATACGAAGGGTTCTGCGCCACAATCTTTAACAAAATCAACGATTGCCTTTGTAATGATTGCAATGTTTGCCACGCCGCGGCTGCCGCAGGTGATAGCAATATGCATCCCCGGACGGATCCGCTCCCGCAGTTCCGGTCGATCCAGTTCCTTATATACGATACCGGGAATCTCTTCCACTGTATAATGACTGTGGTCAAGCAGCTGTTTAATCTTTACCATTTTGGGAAGGGGCTGTGTGGCTGCCAGGCTGGATACCACATTTCCCTCTTTTTTTGTCTCTAAAGCCATGTTCATTTCTCCTGTCTGTTTATAGAATTACTCCGTTTTTAAAAATCATAATTTCCTTGTAACCGGATTTTTCACTCTTTGTCCGGACTTTGCCGGAAGCCACGTCAATGACCAGTTTCCACAGTTCCTCCGATGCCTGGTCGAAAGAATGCCGCTCCAGAACGATGCCCGCATTGAAATCGATCCAGGCATTTTTTCTCTCATATAAAGAAGTGTTGGACGCCAGCTTGATGGTGGGGATGGCTGTTCCCAGCGGATTGCCGCGGCCCGTTGTAAAGAGCAGCAGCTGTACCCCGGAAGCCAGCAGGTCAGTGATGGACACACTGTCGTTGCCCGGGCCGGTCATCAGGTTCAATCCCGGTTTCACACACTGCTCTCCGAATTCCAGCGTATCGGTAACGGTGGCATGGCCGCCCTTCTGGATACAGCCCAGGGATTTCTCCTCCAGGGTGGTGATGCCGCCCCGCTTGTTGCCCGGGGAAGGATTCTCGTAGATTGGCTGGTTATAATCCATGTAGTACTGCTTAAATCCATTGATCATGGCTACGACTTTTCCAAAGGTCTCTTCGGAATCTGCCCGGTTCATGAGCTGGGTCTCCGCGCCAAACATCTCCGGCACCTCCGTCAGCACCGCACTGCCGCCCAGATCTGTTACCTTCTCGGCGATGGTGCCGCACAGCGGATTGGCTGTGATACCGGAAAAAGCATCAGAACCGCCACACTTGAAACCGATTTTCAGTTTGCTCACCGGCAGCTCCTGACGGACATCCTTCGCTGTCTCCTCTGCAATCTCACCTACCAGCTTCAGCGCTTCCTCTACCTCATCTCCCTCTACATTCTGGGTGATCAGACATTTGATCCGGCTCCTGTCATAGTCGCCCAGTACCGGAAGAAAATGATCGAAGTCGTTATTCTCGCAGCCCAGGCTCACCAGCAGTACACCGCCGGCATTTGGATGATGGACGATGGCGGACAATAACTTCTGGGTCGTGTCAAAATCGTCCCCCAGCTGAGAACAGCCCGCATTGTGAGGATACGCAAAAATACCGTCACACTTGTCTCCATAGAGAGTTCTCGCCTGCTCTGCAATGATGTTCACCGTGGTGTTGACGCAAGATACCGTCGGGATGATCCAGATCTCATTGCGGATGGCTGCCCGACCGTCTGCACGCAGGTAGCCCATAAATGTATCAGGCAAAATACCGGTGCATTTCTGTCTGGGGGACACCGGCTCATAAGTATAGTCCAGTACACCCTCCAGATTGGTCGCCATATTGTGACTGTGCAGCCAGCTGCCGGCCGGAACATCGGTGGTCGTATGTCCGATGGGACAGCCATACTTTACAACCATCTCTCCGGTTTTCCGGTCTTCCAGTGCCATTTTGTGGCCAAAAGGAATATCCCCGTCCACTGTGTATTCTTTTCCATCCACTGTCACATGGCTGCCGGCCGGAACATCTTCCAGCGCCACAGCCACATTATCATTCTGATGGATGCGAATAAATCTCTTATCCAAAGTTATCGATCCTCCTGCCTCTTACCACTCTGCCACAGACCCGTCTTTATGCCGCCATACCGGATTCTTCCAGCTGTGCGGATGCTGATTCTCCTCCAGCACCAGTTCCTTGTTGACTGTCACACCAAGCCCCGGCTTCTTCGGCAGATCCACATGGCCGTCCACGAAAGCCAGATCCTCCGGATTCAGGATGTAATCCAGCGGTCCGTGATACTCATTGTAGTGAATGCCCATGCTCTGCTCCTGGATGAATGCATTGTAGCTCACAGCATCTACCTGCAGGCAGGATACCAGAGCAATCGGTCCCAGCGGACAATGCGGAGCCAGTGCCACATCATAAGCCTCTGCCATGGCCGCAATCTTGCGCACCTCCGTGATACCGCCTGCATGAGACAGATCCGGCTGAATAATCGATACGCCGCCGGCCTCCAGAAGACGGCGGAAATCATATTTGGAGAACAGACGCTCACCGGTTGCAATGGGAATGTTGCAGCTGTGGGCAATCTCCTTGAATTCATCCATATGCTCACACAGCACAGGCTCCTCAATGAACATGGGTTCAAACTCTTCCAGCTTCTTGGCCAGGATCTTTGCCATCGGTTTGTGTACACGGCCATGGAAATCCACTGCAATGCCGAAGTTCCTGCCGCATGCCTCCCGGATAGACGCCACACGCTCCAGTACCTCGTCCAGCTTCTCATAGCTGTCCACGATCTGCAGTTCCTCTGTAGCATTCATTTTGATAGCCGTAAATCCGGCATCCTGTTTTTCTTTTGCAGCCCGTGCCACATCACTGGGGCGGTCTCCGCCAATCCAGGAGTACACACGCATCTTATCCCGCAGATTGCCGCCCAGCAGATCATAAACCGGTGCGTTATAATATTTCCCCTTAATGTCCCACAGTGCCTGATCAATGCCGGCAATGGCGCTCATAAGGATCGGGCCGCCGCGGTAGAAGCCTGCCCGGTAAAGAACCGTCCAGATATCCTCGATCCGCATGGGATCTGCGCCGATAAGGTACGGCTTCATTTCCTCTACGCAGGCCTGTACCGTCGCTGCTTTTCCTTCAATTACCGGCTCGCCCCAGCCGGTGATCCCCTCGTCGGTCTCGATCTCCACAAAGCCCCAGCGAGGTCTTACAAGGTACGTGTTCACATTCGTAATCTTCATTTTCTCTTCCCCTTTTATTTTTTTATATCTATGGTTATTGCAAGTGAAAGCATCATATCTGTACGATCATAATCCACAGTGGCAGCGTGATCACCATGGCCACCAGCGTCTGCACCATGGCCTTCGCCGCATAATCCGGTTCACAGTGGAAATCCGTCGCCACGATACTGGTCATCGTCCCTGTCGGAAGCGCCGATATGATCGTACAGGAATTCAGCAGCAGACCGGTAAATCCCAGTATCCGCATGACACCATATACAATGGCCGGTACGAGAAGCATCCGGATAAAAGTGATGATATACAGCTGTTTGTTCTTTACAATATCCAGCAGATCTGCATCCGCCAGATTACAACCGGTGATCAGCATGGACAGTGGAAAGGTCATGGAACCGATAGCCGTAAATGTGCCTGCAAAAGGCTCCGGAATCTTAACCTGGGCAAAATACATGACAATGGCCAGCACAGAACAGATGGCCACTTTATTCGTAAAAATGGACTTGATGTTCATCTTCCCGGTGCCGTCCAGGTAAGCAAATCCCCAGGTATAAAAAAGGATATTATACACCATGCTGTACATGATGGCACACAGAAGCCCCACATCACCAAACAGCTCCTGACAGATCGGATATCCCATAAACGTCACGTTGCAGAACATGGCAGACATGACGAAAATCCGCTGCCGTTCTCCGGGCAGTCCCAGCCTCTTTGCCAGAATTGCCGCCAACGGGATCCCGACCGCATAGGTTACAATTGCCACGATTCCCGTGATACCGATGGCCCGGGCCGCATCCAGTGAAAATGTATTCTGTGAGGACATGATGATCATGAAAAAGACAACTATTTTCATCAGAACAGTGGTCATACTCTTCTGATCCTGGCTGCTTAAAACACCTTTTTTCTTCATAACAAATCCCACAGCCAGCAAAAATACGATCTTGAAAATCAACCCAAATACAATCGCGATCATAGTTTCATACCGTTCCCCTCCAACGTCATTTTGAAAAAGCTGCCGTGTTGCCACAGCAGCTTTTTGATCTTGAATTTATAACATGCCCGACAGTCGCGGAAGGAACTCGGAAATTGCCGGAATGAATGTGATTGCCAGCAGGCATACGATCATTGCAATGATGAACCGTATAATACCCTGGCACACAACTTCCAGCTTCACATCTCCGATTCGTGCTGCCACAAACAAATTGATACCCAACGGAGGTGTGATGAATCCAATTGCAAGGTTCACAACCATGATAATACCGAAATGGATCGGACTCAGTCCCAGTGATGTTGCCACCGGCAGAAGGATGGGGGAAAGCACCATCATGGCCGGTGTGGTGTCCATGAAGCAGCCTACGATCAGCAACAGGATGTTGATCAGGATCAGGATGACCACCTTATTGGTAGAGAAATTCAGGATCGCCTGTGTGATCATAGCAGG
>NZ_DBLYVB010000033.1:0-12458 GCF_057604405.1 Hominiventricola sp. | reverse complement strand
TGAAAAACTGGCTTCAGGAAGCAGTCATCTTCTGGGAAGCCCACAGATAGGAACAGATAAGAATTTATTTAAGGAGGATTTCATAATGAGCAGCAACCTGAAAGAATTGATCAGACAGATGACACTGGAGGAAAAAGCAGGACTATGTTCGGGAGCGGATTTCTGGAACACGATGGGAATCGAAAGGTTAGGGATTCCTTCCGTTATGATGACAGACGGCCCGCACGGCTTGCGCAAACAGGAAGGCGCGGCAGATCATCTCGGCCTGAATAAAAGTGTGAATGCAGTCTGCTTTCCGGCAGCCTGCGCCACGGCATCCAGCTTTGACGTGGAACTGATGGAATGTATGGGACAGATCCTTGGGGACGAGTGTCAGGCTGAGAACGTGGGCATGCTCCTCGGCCCTGCAGTTAATATCAAACGCAGTCCTCTCTGCGGAAGGAATTTTGAATATATGTCCGAAGATCCATATCTGACAGGAAAGATGGCGTCAGCATATATCCGGGGCGTACAGTCGAAAGGCATCGGAACCAGTATGAAACACTTCGCCGCGAATAATCAGGAAACAGACCGTATGCAGATATCGTCGGAAGTATCGGAACGGGCTTTCCGGGAAATTTATCTGCCGGCTTTTGAGGAGGCGGTGAAGAAAGCGCAGCCAAAGACTGTGATGTGCAGCTACAATAAGATCAACGGAGTATTTTCTTCAGAGAATAAGAAGCTTCTGACAGATATCCTGCGGGATGAGTGGGGATTTGAAGGATATGTGGTCAGTGACTGGGGAGCTGTAAATGACCGGGTGAAAGGACTGAAAGCCGGTCTTGACTTGGAGATGCCGGGATCAGGAGGATATAATACAAGAAAGATTATTCAGGCAGTGGAGAATGGAGAACTGGAGGAAGAAATTCTTGACAGAACGGTGGAACGCATACTGAAAGTAGTCTTCTCCTACACAGATAACAGGAAAGCGGAGACTGTATTTGACAGGGAAAAGGATCACAAAGCAGCGGCAGATATCGAAACAGAGTGCGCCGTACTTCTGGAAAACAGGGGAGTGCTGCCGCTGAAAAAAGAACAGAAAGTAGTCTATATCGGGGAATTTGCAAAGAAACCGCGATACCAGGGCGGGGGATCGAGTCACATCAATACGGACAGCGTAGTGTCGGCTCTGGAAACTGCGGTGAGAAAAGGCAGGGCAGTGGAGTACGTGAAAGGCTTCTCGTCAGAGCGTGACGAGATGACAGAAGAGGATCTGAAACAGGCGTGTGAAGCGGCAGCGGGCGCAGATGTAGTTGTAATCTTTGCCGGACTGCCGGACAGCTTTGAGTCGGAAGGATATGACAGAACATCCATGGAACTGCCAAAGTGTCAGAATCGCCTTATAGAGGCTGTGGCTGAGATACAGAAAAATGTGGTAGTGGTTCTTCATAACGGAAGTCCCGTAGAAACTCCATGGGCGGAGTCTGTAAATGCCATTCTGGAGATGTATCTGGGAGGAGAAGGCATTGGGGAGGCCAGCGACCGGCTGTTATTTGGGGAGGCAAATCCAGGAGGACGTCTGGCGGAGACGTTCCCATATCGTCTGGAAGACAACCCGAGTTACCTGAATTTCCCTGGAGATGGCAGGACTGTTCTCTATGGAGAAGATATCTTTGTCGGATACCGTTACTATGATGCGAAGAAAGTACCGGTGCGCTGGGCATTCGGCCATGGACTGTCATATACGGAATTCAGCTACAGCAATATGAAACTCTCTTCTGCGGAAATGAAAGATGGAGATATTCTGAAGGTGAGCATTGATGTGGAGAATACAGGGAAGAGGGCAGGAAGTGAAGTGGTTCAACTCTATGTCAGTGACAAGGACAGCACGGTGCCAAGAGCAGTGAAAGAACTAAAAGGGTTTGCGAAAGTATTTCTGAATCCGGGTGAGAAGAAGACGGTTACAATGGAACTTTGCGCGAGAGATTTTGCTTACTACGAGACAAAGATTCACGACTGGTACACTCCGTCAGGTACATATGAGATCCAGATCGGGCATGCCAGCGATGAGATCAGAGAGGCTGCAGAACTTACATTTACTACTGATGTGCTGCTGCCGTTCACTGTGGATATGACCACTACAATGGGGGAATTGATGAACCACCCGAAGACAGCAGGGAAAATGATGGAGTATCTTGAGGGGATATCACAGGGAGAAGAACCTAAGAAAGAAGATGGGGAGGTACAGCTTGTGACTCCGGAAATTATTGCGCAGATGCCGCTGAAATCATTTTTAAGCGTTATTCCGGGCGAAGCGATCGAGCAGATGATCGTGGAGTTAAATGCTCTGTGTCAGTAGTGGGAGGAACGGTTGGCTTATTATTGGATGAAAAAGTATCAGCATGAAAATGAGGAAGAATTATGGGCAAGATTTATGCGGCAAAAACAAATCATATCACAAACCCTTTAGGGTTTTATCTGAAACCGTTGGTATTTTCATGGAAAGTGAAAGGCGGCAGAGGACAGGAACAGAAACATGCAAGGATTGTGATCAGCAAGAACAAAACCTTTACAGATATCTGTCACGACACGGGGGAGGCAGAGCTGGACAGTCTCTCTGCAAGAGTGGAATTTGAACCGCAGCCGTATACAAGATATTACTGGAAAGTTATTGTGACAACAGATGCAGAGGAAGTGATCGAATCAGACACGCAGTTCTTTGAGACCGCCAAAATGGATGAACCGTGGACGGGCAGGTGGATTACCTGTGACAGCAGTCAGGAACGGCATCCGATTTTCTCAAAGAGAATTCGTCCGGCAAAAGAAGTGAAAAGCGCAAGACTGTACATTTGCGGCCTGGGATTGTATGAGGCATATTTTCTCGGGGAAAATAAAGAAAATCCGGAGAAAATCGGTGATGAGTATCTGACTCCGTACTGCAATAATTATGACCAGTGGATCCAGTATCAGACGTATGACATCACGAAACAGGCAGAACAAGGCGGTGTGCTGTCTGTTCTTCTCGGAAACGGCTGGTATAAAGGCAGGTTCGGTTTCAATGATCCGGAGCGGGAAGCATATTACGGTGACGAGTGGAAGCTGATTGCGGAGATTCACATAGAGTACAAAGACGGAACGAAAGATGTAATCAGTTCTGATGAAACCTGGTCAGTTACAAGAAGCAATTTGTGGTTTTCCAATATCTATGACGGTGAGAGAAGAGATGATACGCTGCCACCGGTAGAGGAGTCTCCTGCGCGGATCGCAAAGGTTCCGAAAGGCCGGCTTATGGAACGGTTATCTCTTCCGGTTAAGGTACAGGAGGAGATGAAGCCGGCAGAACTGATCCATACGCCTGCTGGAGAAGATGTATTTGATCTGGGGCAGGAGATCGCAGGGATCTTCCGACTGCGTGTACATGAGCCGGCGGGGACAACTATCAGGATTCAGACGGGAGAGGTGCTTCAGGACGGAGGTTTCTATAACGAGAATTTAAGAACTGCACTTTCGGAGTACATTTATGTTTCTGATGGTACAGAAAAGGTGATTACGCCTCATTTTACATACTATGGCTATCGATATGTGAAAGTGACCGGGATTAGGGATCTTTCATGTGAGGATTTCACGGCGCTTGTTCTTTACAGCGATTATGAGAGCATCGGGGCAATCGAGACAGGGAATGATCTTGTGAACAAATTGATCTCCAATATCGAATGGGGGATGAAAGGAAACTTCCTGGATGTGCCTACAGACTGCCCGCAAAGAGATGAGAGAATGGGCTGGACAGGGGATACACAGGTATTTTCTGCGACTGCAAGCTATCTGGCTGATACCTACGCGTTTTACCGGAAATATTTATATGACATGTATCAGGAACAGCTTCTGGCGGACGGAATGGTTCCGGAGATTGTCCCCACATTCGGACCGACAAAATGTTCCTGCGCATGGGGAGACGCTGCGTGTATCATTCCGTGGAACGTATATCTGTTCAGCGGGGACAAAACAATCCTGGAAAGCCAGATTGAGAGCATGAAGGCATGGGTTGATTATATTCGCAGGATTGACGGAGATCATCACGGATGGAGACAGATCTTCCATTATGGAGACTGGCTGGCTCTCGACCGTACAGGCGCTGCCGCGAACAGTGTGTACGGGGCGACCGATGAAGCATATATCGCGGATATCTACTATGCGGCAAGCGCCCAGACAGTCGCAAAGGCGGCGGACGTGCTTGGACTGGAAGAAACGAGACAGGAATATCAGGAAATCGCAGACCGTCAGTGGCGGGCAGTGAAAGAAGAATATTTTACTTCCACAGGAAGATGTGCGGTGAAGACGCAGACAGGGCTTATCCTTGCGCTGAAGTATCATCTGTCTGAAAATGAAGAACTGACAAAGCAGATGATGAAAAAACTCCTCCGGGACAACAAAAATAAACTGAATACCGGGTTTGTGGGTACGCCGCTTCTGTGCAACGTGCTGACAGACCACGGGATGACGGATGCGGCGTACCGGCTGCTTTTGAACGAAGAATATCCGGGTTGGCTTTATGAAGTGAAGCTGGGGGCAACGACCGTGTGGGAGCGTTGGAATTCACTGGATGAGAACGGCCATGTCTCCAGCACGGGAATGAACAGCCTGAATCATTATTCATATGGCGCCGTACTGGAATGGATCTTCTGCCATGCGGCCGGGATTGATGTGACGGAACAGAGTCCGGGAGGCCGGGTGATGCGGATCAGCCCGAAAGTGAATCGCGGACTGGGATATGTAAAAGCGGTTTATGATTCAGCATGCGGATGCTATCAGTGCGGTTGGGAGATATTAGGGGATAATAAAATCACTGTCACTGTTACAGTTCCGTTTGGCGGAAGGGCAGAAGTGGTTCTTCCACTTGCGCCGGAATCTGTATATGAAGATAAAGAAAACCCACTGTTTGAAGATGTAGAAAACGGAATTTGCCGTGTGAAAGCCGGAGAATATGAAGTCGCTTATGAGGCGTCACAGCCTTTAAAGAGGAAATACAGCATAGATTCGACAATGGAAGAACTGCTGAACCATCCGGATATTCGCGCGTTTCTTTCTCAAATGATGGAAGTGGATATGATTCCGGATATTGCATATGGACTTTCGCTTAGAGATGTCGCGAAAACATTCGCAGGAGAAATCAAACCAGAGGAAGCACAGATGCTGGATATTGCACTGGCAAACTTCTAATAAGGAGCAGAGAGATGAAGAAAGAAAATCAGAAAGTAAAATTATCTGAAAAAATAGGGATGTTGATGGTATGTGCAGGAAACATACCGCTTATGACACCTTTTATCCGTATATTTTATGATCTATTACACAACTGTGGTGGGACTGGATCCCAAGGCGCTTGCGACCTTGTTTTTAATCTCTAAGGTAATGGATGGAATCAGCGATCCTGTCATGGGCTTTATTCTGGATAGATTTCCCGTAACAAAAATGGGAAAATTTCGCCCTATGCTGATTCTGGGAACCATTATCTGTGTCATAAACTATATTCTGCTGTGGTTTGGCGCTGTCTGGAGTCCTGTAGGAAAATATGTGATCGTTTATGTTACCTATTTGCTGTTGGGATGGACCTTTGATATCATGGACATCTCCAAAAACAGTCTTCTTCCGGTTATGACTACAGATGATAAAGAAAGAAACAGCCTGTCTCTTTTCAACGCATTAGGATCGATGATTGGAGGAGCGGTGATTGGAGTATTAGGACCTGTTATAGTAGCAGATGGAAAACTGGAAAGTTATTATGTATTAATCTTCGGATCTATGGCTCTGACGCTCGTTCTTTCCATCTCAGGTGCACTCAGTGTTAAAGAACGTGTGGAGTTCAGGGAAAATAATGAGGAAAAGTACAGTTTAAAAGAGATGCTTCAATTTCTGAGATACAAGCCTATATGGGCAGCGTTTGCAGCTACTTTAATAGTAGGGACAGGAAGTTCAATAGCTGGCGGAGCAGGAGCATATTTTTATACATATGTTTTAGGGGATATGAAACTGATGTCGGGAGTTTCTGTTATTGGCTTAATTGCATCACTGGTTGGAATTGTGATGGGACCATATCTTGCCAATCGGTTTGGGAAAAAGAAAGTTTACCTGACCGCGGTCATAATATCGACAGCGCTTAACCTGCTTCGACTGCTGGATGTGACGTCTATGATTTTAATATATATCAGCGCTCTTATCGGAGGCGTGGCAGGAGGATGGATGGTTCCGGTCAATACCAGCATACAGGCGGACAATACCACTTATGTACAGTATAAAACGGGTAAACGGGCGGAAGCAGCCATCGCTTCACTCACATCCTTTGTCAGTAAGGTCGCGCAGGGGCTGGGAGGAGCAATTCCAGGGTATGTGATCGCAGCATATGGATTTGTTACCGGCGCATCTGTCCAACCTGAGAGTATCAATACAGGCATTATCCTGTGCGCATTGATCCTGCCGCTGATATTTGGAATATTAGGGTTGCTTATCTTTGGCACACAGTATACGCTGGATCAGAAAGCAGTAATAGAGATGGACGCTAAAATCAACAGGAATAACTAATCCGGCAGGGAGGTTGCTATGGAGCTTACAAGACTTAAGGTAAACAGTCAATACAGACCATGCGTGGACGAAGTACCTTATTTTTCATGGGTGATCATCAGTGACAAAAAGAATGTGATGCAGACATCCTATCATATTACAGTGACAAGTCTGGGAGAAGTAGTGTGGGATTCCGGGGTGATAGAAAGTGATAAAAGCACTTTTGTAGAGTACAACGGGAAACCATTGAAAAGTCTCAGTGACTATAGCTGGACAGTGAAAGTGACGGTTAATAACGGAGAAAAGGCGGCGGCATCCTCATCCTTTGAGACGGGATTTATGAAGAAAGAATGGACGGCCGAGTGGGTGAAATCTCCGTTCCCGATGAAAAAGGTAAAACCTGGAACCGGCGGGCAGAATCCGGCAGAATATTTCCGCAAAGAATTTGACGCACGAGACGGTATAAAACGGGCACGCGTCTATGCCACATGCCACGGAGCATATCAGCTCAGCGTGAACGGAATACGTCCGGACGACAGAGAGTTTGCTCCGGAATTTACCGTCTATTCTAAATATCTGTGTTACCAGACTTATGATGTGACTCCATTCTTGAGAGAGGGAAGAAATGTCATAGGAATGTTAGTGGGGGACGGCTGGTATGACAGTGCGAACTTTAAACCGAGAAGCAGGAAGTTTAAAGCCGAACATTCTGTGTTATTTCAGATAAAGATTGATTATGAAGACGGAACGAGTGAAATTGTTCTGTCCGATGATGCTGTGAAGGTTTCGGAAAGTCCGGTCCGGTCTTCCGATTTGTTTGCAGGCGAACTCTATGACGCACGGATGGAACAGGAAAACTGGAACTGCTGCGGATTCGATGACAGCAGCTGGAAAGCAGGTATCCCATGCGGAAAATCTTACGCGAACCTAGTAGCTCAGTACGGGGAACCGGTGCGCCCGGTAAAGGAAGTACCGGCAGTCGGAATGACAGTCAGCCCGAAAGACGAGACGATCATTGACTTCGGGCAGAATCTGGCGGGGGTTCTGCGCGTAAAAGCGAAACTGCCTGCCGGAACAAAAATGGTATTAGATCATTTTGAAACTCTGGATCAATATGGAAACTATTTCAATAATATTTTCATGTCAGAGAAAACAGGACACAAACAAAGCGATATTTATATTTCAAACGGGAAATTTACAGAATATATACCGCATTTTACATATCACGGTTTCCGCTATGTGAGAGTGACATGCGATCAGCCGGTGAGTCCGGAGGATTTCACAGCGATTGTCCTGTCTTCTGACAATGAGGATCTGGGAACTTTTGAGACGTCCAACGAAGATATAAACCGGCTTTACGAAAATACAAGATGGTCTCAGCGGTCGAATCTGTTCTCAATCCCCACGGACTGTCCGCAGAGAGAAAAAGGCGGATGGACCGGAGATATCCAGATTTATGCAAGAACAGCCATGCTCAACGAAAATGTAACCCCTTTTCTGACAAGATGGCTGCGTAATATGACCTGCAGCCAGCAGAAAAACGGAGCGATTCCCAATGTGATCCCCCTTACCGGAATCTATGAATTACTGGAGAAACTGAATCGGATCGTATACCGCAATTTTGAACCGGTGGGAGAAGCGGGATGGGGAGATGCCGCTTGTATCGTACCGTGGAGCATGTATCAGCTTACAGGAAATATCAGGATACTGAGAGAGCAGTATGACACAATGAAAAAGTGGTGCGACTATATCATCAACACTGCAAAGAAGCGTAGAGGCAAGATGAAACATCCAAAAGAAATTGACCAGTATCTGTGGAATACAGGACATCAGTACGGGGAGTGGCTCATACCGAGCCAGACAGTAGACGGAGCAGACCAAAGCGCTGCAAAACCTATCAATACTTCTGTATACTGCGCGCCAATCTTTGGATGGAATTCCTGCCGGATCATGGCAGATACGGCAGCACTCCTCGGGCATACATCAGACGAATTATACTATGATGACATTGCGTCCAGAATGAAATCTGCCATTCAAAAAGGACTGATCGATGATGATGGGAAGATGCCTCTTGATTTTATGGGCAGTTATGTGCTGGCAATCGCATTTGATCTTGCTCCTGAAAGGAAGAAAAAAAGTATCGCCGGACATTTGATCCGCAAGATAGAAGAAAACGGGGATTGTCTGGATACAGGGTTCCTGACGACGCCGTATCTGCTGGATGCGCTCTGTAAGATCGGCAGGATGGACAAGGCATATAAAATCCTGCTCCAGACAAAGTGCCCGTCATGGCTTTATGAGGTGAAGCAGGGAGCGACAACAATCTGGGAAAATTACATTTCTTACAAGGAGGACGGGTCTCCGGTTATGACAAGCCTGAACCACTATGCCTTTGGATGCGTGGACGACTGGATGTTCCGGAAGATAAGCGGCATTGATATGGCTGCTCCCGGATTTAAGGAGATTGTAATCGCACCGGAGCCGGACAATGCGTTTACCAGTGTAAAACGTACTTATATAAGTGAGTACGGGGAAATCGCAGTCAGGTGGAGTATGGACGAAGGGAAATTTAAGCTGAAAGTAAAAATCCCCTGCAACACGACTGCCGTTGTAAAGATGCCGGATGGCAGATTATACAAGGTAGGAAGCGGAATGTATCAGTTTGAATAAAGAATCAAAGAAAACAAAATGACAGTATTTGCGAGAACTGACCGGTAAATACAGACGGTTAGTTCTCTTAATATGAAAGTTGAAAATAATAAGGAGTTAGGGATTATGAAAAAGAAAATATTGAAGATTATCTTAAGTATCGTTTTAATTCTGATTCTGGCTGTGGGAATCGGCCTGACATATTTAGTAGGAGCAGCAGGCGGTGGAGGACCGTTTGATTTTGTCTGGAAGAACAAACTGAAAAAAATGCCGGGAAACGCAGAAAAATACAGTCTGGAAAATATAGAACCGTTAGAAAACAGCCCTCTTGAAGGGAAGCGTATCTGCTACCTTGGATCATCTGTAACCTTAGGTCTGTACTCAATGGATGTTTCTTTCGCAGATTATATCTCTTACAGAAATGGCTGTGAGTATGTAAAAGAAGCTGTAAGCGGTACTACTTTAGTGGATAACGGAAAGACGTCTTATATCCAAAGGATGAAAAATAATATCGGTACAGATGAGAAATTCGATGCATTTGTCTGTCAGCTTTCCACGAATGACGCGTCGAAGGAAATGCCGATGGGAGAAATCAGCAGTTCAGAAAATCTGGAGGATTTTGATACACAGACGATAACAGGAGCAATGGAATATATCATTGTATATGCAAAGCAGACATGGAATTGTCCCGTGATCTTTTATACCGGAACAAAATATGACAGTAAACAGTATCAGCAGATGGTAGATGTATTGTTTGAGCTTCAGGATAAATATGGAATAGGCGTGATCGACCTTTGGAATGACGAGGAGATGAATGACGTTTCTGAAAAAGAATATGAAGTTTATATGGCAGATCCGGTTCATCCGACGCAGGCAGGATATCTGGAATGGTGGACGCCTAAGATGGAAGAATACTTATATCAGTTTTTAGAAAGATGATTATTATATTAAGTTTCGTCGGTAAACTGCTTATATATCGTTGGTGATTTGCCCTTTGGAATTATTTATAATTGAATCAAACAATGAAAGGACGGATAACGAAATGGAAAATTCAGTTACAAAAAGAGAAAAAATCAGTTATGGTTTGTATTTTATGGGACAGAATGTATTCTATGGACTGGTAGGATATATGACTACATATTTTACAGATATCGGCATAACGGCAGCATTGGTTGCGATCGTGGCGCTTATCACGAAAGTGTGGGATGCCATCAACGATCCGATCTTCGGTATGATCATGGATAAGGTGAATTTTAAGAAAGGGAAATTCCTGCCGTGGCTTCGAATATCTGTCATAGCGATTCCGGTGGCAACTATTCTTCTTTTTATAATACCTACCGGGATTTCCATGACGGCTAAAATCATATGGGCAACACTTGCTTATATGTTATGGGATACAGCCTATACCCTTTGCGATGTACCGATTTTTGGTATTGTTACCACGATGACAATAGACCAGAAGGAACGTGTTTCACTAAACAGCATAGGAAGATTGTTTGCTATTTTTGCAGGTATTGTTACAGGAATTGCCCTGCCGTTGGTACGGCAGCGGTTAGGCGGCTGGTCAACAACAGTAATTGTGTTATCTCTTTTGTCATGTGTTATGATGATTCCGATTTGTCTGTTCGCAAGGGAGAGAGTAATTGAAAAAGAAAGAGTCCAGAATGACGGGGCAGAAGAAAGTTATACATTGCGAGATATGGTAGAATGTCTGCGGAAGAACAAATATTTATTGCTTTTCTTTGCGGCTCCGCTCATCAGCAGCCTGCTTAATGTTGGTGCAAATTGGGGCTTATACGTTGCCCGGTACTGCCTTGGCGGTGAAGAAGCTGCCTCATATGTTTCGATGGCGGTAATTATTCCGACCTTAATCGGTGCGGTTATGGCAGTAGAATTATGCAAAAAATATGATAAATTTAAAGTCTTCTATATTTCATATATTTTCGCGTTACTTCTGGGAATTGTAAGATTCATAGCCGGGTATGAGAATATGATGGTGTATGTGATTTTAAATGCCTTAGGAGGAATTCCGCTGGGAATAGCAGTTATACTGCAGTATCAGTTTACGCCGGACTGCTACGAGTATGGACAGTACAAGACAGGATTAAAAATGCGTGGTGTAACGTTTGCGGCGCAGACATTTTTTACAAAATTAAGTGGAGCGATCGCAACAGCAGTCAGTGTGTTTGCGTTAACTATAATCGGCTTCCGAGAGGGAGAAGGCGTTGTTCAGGCGGCAGGATTTGCCGATAAATTATGGACATTCAGCTGTCTTGGCAGCATTATCGGGGGTATTTGCACTCTGCTTATACTTCGTCTTTACAAGCTTAATGACCATGATGTCCAGCTGATGGCAAAATGCAATAATGGTGAGATCAGCCGTGAAGAAGCAGAGGCACAGATGATCAATCAGTATTAAGAAAAGAAAGGAGGACTTTTGCGATGGACAGAATAAAGGAACTGATTTCAAAAATGACGCTGGAAGAGAAGGCAAGTCTCTGCTCGGGCGCTGATAACTGGCATACGAAAGAAATCAAACGACTGAACATTCCGTCAGTTATGATGGTGGACGGCCCTCACGGACTGAGAAAGCAGGAAGGGGAAACGGATCATCTGGGATTGAATGAAAGTGTGAAGGCCGTTTGTTTCCCGGCAGCCTGTGCAACAGCCTCCAGCTTTGATGTTGACCTGATGGAACGGATGGGAGAGACGCTGGGAGCGGAGTGTCAGGCCGAGAATGTAAGCATACTGCTTGGCCCGGCGGTGAATATTAAAAGGAGCCCGTTATGTGGGCGGAACTTTGAGTATCTGTCGGAGGATCCATATCTGGCAGGTAGGATGGCATCGGCATATATCCGCGGAGTACAGAGTCAGGGCGTGGGGACAAGCATTAAGCACTTCGCACTGAATAACCAGGAAACACTCCGTATGACGATATCTTCCGAAGTGTCAGAACGTGCGCTCAGGGAAATCTACCTGCCTGCGTTTGAGGAAGCGGTGAAAGAATCAGCTCCAAGAACCGTCATGTGTAGCTACAACAAAATAAATGGAGAATATGCTTCGGAAAACAGATATCTTCTGACAGATATCCTGAGAAAAGAATGGGGATACAAAGGCTGCGTCGTCAGTGACTGGGGCGCTGTAAATAACCGTGTGAAAGGACTGCAGGCCGGACTGGATCTGGAGATGCCTTATTCCGGAGGATACAATGACAGACAGATTGTGAAAGCAGTACAGGAGGGAAGACTGGACGAAGCTGTGCTGGATGAAGCGGTGGA
>NZ_DBLYVB010000032.1:0-15564 GCF_057604405.1 Hominiventricola sp. | reverse complement strand
TTCTACGGGAAAGCCTCTATCTGATCTGATGCGGCTGTCTAAACGAATTGCTTCTATATATTTTCTCAGAATCGTGGTTTCGCACTAGGTGCTGTTATTAGTATACTATCTTTATGTCCAAATGAAAAGTGAAACTTTTTAGAAATCATTGATTTTTATATTTTCCTATGTTAGATTGAAGACATGAATTTATGGAATGATAAACCCTACCACTCACTGGATTATGAATTAAAAAGCCGCTTTGGAGAAAAGGTATACCGGCTGGCCTTAAACGGAGGCATGACCTGCCCGAACCGTGACGGAACCATCGGCCGCGGCGGCTGCATTTTCTGCAGCGCAGGCGGTTCCGGCGATTTTGCCGCCCCTGCTTCTCTGTCTGTTACAGATCAGATTCATGCAGGGCAGAAGCTCTTATCTGCCAAACGCCCCGTCCGAAAATACATTGCCTATTTCCAGGCCTTCACGAACACCTATGCTCCGGTTCCCTATCTTCGTTCTGTTTTTACGGAAGCTATCCGGCAGCCGGAGATTGAAATCCTGGCCATCGCCACACGCCCGGACTGTCTGGAGCCTCCCGTTGTGGAACTTTTAGAAGAGCTGAACCGGATCAAACCAGTCTGGGTCGAACTGGGACTTCAGACGGTTCACGAAGACACGGCAGCCTTTATCCGGCGCGGGTATCCGCTTTCCGTTTATGAAGATGCTGTGCAGCGACTTCGAAAAGCTGGTCTGGAAGTGATTACCCATGTGATCCTTGGTCTTCCCGGCGAAGACCATGAAAGGATGCTGGACACGGTCCGCTATCTGAATACCACAGACACACAGGGTATCAAACTCCAGCTTCTTCATATTTTAAAGGGAACGGATCTGGCGGATGTTTACGCTGCCCGCCCATTTCCTGTATTTACCATGGAAGAGTATGTAAGCACAGTTGTGGACTGCGTGGAGATTCTTCGTCCGGACATGGTCGTTCATCGTCTGACCGGTGACGGCCCGAAGGATCTTCTGATTGCGCCCACCTGGAGTCTTGCCAAACGTCAGGTGCTCAATACCATCCACCGGGAATTCCGGATCCGGGATACCTGGCAGGGAAAATATGTTCATTCATCAAAAGGGGAGGTAATTTCTTATGGCAGACACACTGACACTCTATAAGCTGATCATCCTGAAAATGCTGGATCAGGCGGATGCCCCGCTGACCGGTGCTCAGATTACGGATTTTATTCTGGAAAAGGAATATACCAACTATTTCACTCTTCAGCAGGTACTTTCTGAAATGGAAGAAACCGGACTTGTACTCGTATCATCCAGCCGGAACAGCACCATCTACCGGATTACCGATTCCGGCCGCCACACTCTTACGTATTTTGGAGATAAAGTATCCGAAACGATCTGCTCAGAGATTACTGCCTTTCTGGAAGAGCATCAGATTGAGATCCGTAATGCGTTGTCCAATGTGGCAGATTATTTTCCTTCCAACGACGGCGGATACATGGTACGATGCCAGGTCCGGGAACACAGCTCCACTCTCATTGAGCTGAATCTTTCTGTCCCTACAAAAAAAGAGGCCGACTCTGTCTGCCAGAACTGGCAGAGCAAAAGTCAGTCTCTCTATGCTCATATTATGAAAGAACTTCTGTAAGCTGCATCCGGAGCTTTATTCGCCCCGGCGCAGGGTATGAATATCCGCTGCCAGTTCTCTGCAGCTTTCTATCACATGATCGAATGCACCTGCCTCGTAGAGCTGTATCAGAATCAGCCCCACGGGGACAGCCACGATCATTCCTATAATTCCCCCTATCCGATATCCTACAAACAAGAACACCAGTGTTGTCATAGGATCTATACCGATGCTGTCTCCTACTATTTTGGGCTGGATCAGTTGTCTTGTGACCTGCGTCACTGCATACAATATCAGAATTCCTGCTGCCATCGGGAGTTTTCCTCCCAGCGCACAGCATACCGCCCATGGAATTAACACGGTTCCGGTTCCCAGCATGGGCAGAAAATCCAGAAATGCGATAAGCACACCCAAAAGCAATGCATAATCCACCCGCAGGATCAAAAACCCTATGGCAAGAAGAACAAACACGATGAACATAATCTTAAACTGCGCCCGGAAATAGCCTCCAACCGCGTACTTCAGTTTTTTCCAGACCATGGAAATCTGTCTGCGTGTATCTTCCGGAATCACTTTTTCTGCCAGCGCATGCATCCGCTCTCTCTGGGCAATGAAAAAATAGGCAAACAGCAGTACAAACAGGAAGGAAACCAGAAGGGCCGGAATCTTGCCCGCTGCAGTTCCTGCTGCTCCTACCGTCACACCCCCAAGACTTCCCACCAGATTTCCCAGATTGGAAGTCAGAAGGGTCGTCACTTCATTAATCTTCTGTCCCGCCTCCGGTGACAGTCTTCCTGCCAAATGTTCCAGATTCAGGGACGCTGTATTTAACATCTGGACCAGGGAATGGTAATAGTCCGGCATCCGCTCCAACAGCACTCCGGCCTCCCCAAAGAGCCAGCTGACCAGATAATAACATCCAAGAACAATCAGTAAAATCACTCCTGCAATAATGCCAAAAGAACTGTGGCTTCTGACAATATGCAGATGTTTTTCCAGAAAACGGACCAGTGGATTTGCAATCTGGGCGATCAGCCATCCGGTCAGCATGGGAAGAAAAAACTTAAATGCCCATGGACCTAACAGCACCAGGACCAATACTTCCATTGCAAATACGCCCACATTCAAAAGGTTCTTACCGATCCTGTCTCTGATCTTTACTCCCTCGATTTTCTCAGATGTCTCCTCTTTCATCAGACGTTTCCTCCATATAAGACGTAATCAAGTTCCAGATTTCATCTCTGCCCTGTTTCGTCTCTGCGGAAAACGGGATCAGCTGCGTTCCCGGAACCAGCTTCAGTCCGTCTTTTAAAATCTTTAATTGTTTTTGTACCTGGCTTCTCTTGATCTTATCCAGTTTCGTGGCAATGATGACCGGTTCGTAGCCCTGAGCAAGAATCCACTGATACATGTCTTTATCATTGGCAGATGGCTCATGACGGATATCAATGAGCAAAAAGACTGCTTTCAGCTGTTTGGAGCCATGCAGATAATTTTCAATCATCCGCCCCCATTTTGCCTTAATCTCATTACTGACCTTTGCATAGCCATAACCCGGAAGATCCACCAGATACAATTCCTGATTGACTTTATAAAAATTAATCGTCTGCGTCTTGCCCGGCTGGGAAGATGTTCTTGCCAGGGATTTCCGGTTCAGCAGTCCGTTGATCAGGGAAGATTTTCCCACGTTGGATTTGCCTGCAAACGCCACCTCCGGAAACTGATTGTCCGGAAGCTTGCTGGTAATACCGCAGACGGTCTCCAGCTCTGCCTGTTTAATGATCATATGATTTCCTTTCTCCCTTACGCAAATGCATGGGAAAGCACTTCATCCATCGTTCCCGCATAGACCAGTTCCATTCCACCGGTAATCTCTTTGGAAAGTTCTTCCACATCTCTGCGGTTCTTCTCCGGCACAATAACGGTCTGCATACCGGCGCTCTTGGCTGCCAGCAGCTTTTCCTTTAATCCGCCGATAGGAAGGACTCTTCCCCGAAGGGTAATCTCTCCGGTCATAGCCACATCAGCGCGAACCGGACGATTCAGAATAGCAGAGAGCATAGCCGTGGTCATGGTGATGCCTGCTGACGGTCCGTCTTTAGGTACTGCTCCTTCCGGAATATGAATGTGAATGTCATGCTCCTGGAAATATTTCTTATCCAGTCCATACCCTTCACTGACAGAACGAATATAGCTGATACCTGCTTTGGCAGATTCCTGCATGACATCTCCCAGCTGGCCGGTCAGTTCAAAGGCACCTTTTCCCGGCATGAGATTGACTTCAATCTCCAGCGTATCTCCACCCACACTGGTCCATGCCAGTCCACGGACAACACCGATCTCATTTTTATCCAGTTTCTGTTGGAATTCATAGACGGTTTTTCCCAGATATTTTTCCAGATTACGTTCTGTAATATGTACCTGTTTCTGCCCTTTTTCCAGTATCTCACGGTCTGCCTTTCTGCAGAGGGCTGCCAGACGGCGCTCCAGACCTCTGACGCCTGCTTCTCTGGTATACTGGTGAATCATCTTCTCCATGGCTTTCCGGCTGACAGAAAACTGGTTTTCTGTCAATCCGTGCTGCTTCATCTGCTTGGGCAAAAGATGCTCCACTGCAATATGCATCTTCTCATTTTCTGTATAGCTTCCCACCTCGATGATCTCCATACGGTCACGGAGCGGTCTGGGAATGGTCTGCATGTCATTTGCCGTACAAAGGAACATCACTTCTGACAAATCCACCGGAAGTTCCACATAGTGATCCCGGAATTTTCCGTTTTGCTCACTGTCCAACACTTCCAGAAGGGCAGAGAAGGTATCTCCTCTGTGGTCGCTGCTCACCTTGTCGATCTCATCCAGAACCATCAGCGGGTTCTTCACGCCTGCCTGACGGATACCGTCCACGATACGTCCCGGCATCGCCCCGATATAAGTTCTTCTATGTCCCCGGATCTCCGCCTCGTCATGGACGCCGCCCAGACAGATGCGCACGTATTTCTTATCCAGTGCATGAGCAATGGAACGGGCAATGGATGTTTTCCCGGTTCCCGGCGGTCCTACCAGGCAGAGAATCGGTGTTTCTTTTGCATTGAGCATTTTCCGTACTGCCAGAAATTCCAGCACGCGCTCTTTTACTTTCTTAAGGCCGTAGTGTTCTGCTTCCAGCACTTCTTCTGCCTTCTTCAGATCCAGGCAGTCCTCGCTCCGTTTGTCCCAGGGCAGCTCCAAAAGGGTCTCAATATATCCCCGGATGACAGATGCCTCAGCAGAGTTAAATCCACTGTTCAGGAAACGCTGAATCTCTTTCTCCAGACGTTCCTTCACTTCATCGGAAGCTTCCAGCCGGTCAGCTGCTTCCCGGAACTGGGCCGCCTCTGCATTGGGGCCGTCGTCTCCCAGCTCTTCCCGGATGACCTTCATCTGCTCCCGCAGAATATATTCTTTCTGCTGTTTGTCCACCCGTGCCTTTACTTTTTCATGAATCTTTCTCCGGAATGCCTCTATCTCCATTTCGTTATTCAAAATAATACACAAGGCATCATACCGGTCTGCAAAATTCATATTCTCCAACAGTTCCTGCTGCTGTTCCCAGCCAAGCGGTGTATGGATGCTCACCTGCTCCATCAGTTTTTCCAATGTAGTACTGGCAGAAACCTGTTTTGCCAGATCTTTTCCGATCTTTCCGGTACTCTGGCAATACCGCTCGAAAATCTCCTTCAGATTCCGGAACATGGCCTCCTCCGGCAGATCATCCGCAATTTCATCCGGCAGGATGGAAACCTCCGCTTCCAGATATTCTTCTCCTGACAACTCCAGCAATCCGGCGCGGTCCACGCCTTCCACCAATACCCGCATGATATTATGGGGCATTTTTACGATCTGTTTCACCTCTGAAATGATGCCCACAGCAAATACATCATCCTGTTCCGGGGTTTCCATCTCAGGATCCCGCTGTGTCACCACAAACAGTGGCTGTCCTTCCGCGACCGCGCGTTCTACCGCTTTTACCGATCTGGAACGGCTTACGTCAAAATGGGTAATCATTCCCGGAAGAATCGTCATTCCCCGCAATGCCACTGCCGGCACTTTCAGTGTGGAATTCTCCATTTTCTCTTCCCCTCTCCGGTCAGAAAAAGGGCCTTATACGTAAGACCCTTTATTTCCTCGTAACTACTTTCTGGTGATCATCGGAACACCGGTTCCTTCCACCGCTTCCTTTGTCACCGTACAACTCTTAATTGTCTTGTCCGACGGGATCGTAAACATCAGATCCATCATCGTTTCCTCCATAATGGAACGGAGTCCTCTGGCTCCGGTCTTTCTGGAAATGGTTTTCTCTGCAATTGCCTTCACAGCGTCA
The DNA here is from genome assembly GCF_057604405.1 of Hominiventricola sp. NCBI lineage: Bacteria > Bacillati > Bacillota > Clostridia > Lachnospirales > Lachnospiraceae > Hominiventricola > Hominiventricola sp. Next base: position 9,583 of record NZ_DBLYVB010000032.1, on the reverse strand, counting down.
TCATCAAACTTCAGATCAACACCGTCCAGTTCAAACAGTTTCTGATACTGTTTGACAATGGAATTCTTCGGTTCCAGCAGAATCCGTACCATATCGTCTCTTTCCAACGGTTCCAGTGATACAGAGATCGGCACACGGCCCATGAACTCCGGAATCATACCGAATTTGATAAAGTCTTCGGGCAGTGCATGTTTTAGAAGCTCTCCCACATTATTCTGGCGTTTGTCCCGGATATCTGCATTGAATCCGATGGACTTCTGATCCATACGGGTCTCAATGATCTTATCCAGTCCCTCAAAGGCACCGCCGCAGATAAACAGGATGTTCGTCGTATCAATCTGGATCAGTTCCTGATGGGGATGCTTTCTTCCACCCTGAGGCGGAACAGAGGCAACGGTTCCTTCCAGAATCTTCAGAAGTGCCTGCTGTACACCTTCACCGGATACATCTCTGGTAATGGACGGGTTCTCGGATTTACGGGTAATCTTATCAATCTCGTCGATATAGATAATGCCTTTCTGGGCTCTCTCGATATCGTAATCCGCTGCCTGAATGATCTTCAGCAGAATATTTTCCACATCCTCACCCACATAACCGGCCTCGGTCAGTGTCGTTGCATCCGCAATTGCAAACGGAACATTCAAAATCTTTGCCAGGGTCTGTGCCAGCAGGGTCTTACCTGATCCGGTAGGTCCAAGCAACAGGATATTACTCTTCTGGAGTTCCACGTCCAGATCCTGTTCCGCAAGAATTCTTTTATAATGATTATAGACAGCTACGGAAAGCACTTTCTTTGCTTTCTCCTGTCCAATTACATAATCGTCCAGGAATGCCTTGATCTCCTCCGGCTTCAGCAGATTGATCTCCTCTGCTTCCGTACCGTTCTCCTCTTCGCCCATCTCTTCTTCGATAATCTCTGAGCAAAGTTCTACACACGCATCGCAGATATAGACGCCATTTGGTCCTTTTAAGAGCTTCATTACCTGACTCTCTGTCTTGCCGCAAAAGGAACATCTGATTTCATTTCTAGCCATGTAATTCTCTCTCCTAGTGTCCTGCGATTACCTGGTCAATGAGCCCGTAAGCCTTTGCCTCTTCCGCAGTCATATAATTGTCGCGATCGGTATCGCGCATGATCACATCCAGTGTCTGACCGGTGCGCTCTGCCAGGATACTGTTCAGTTTTTCCTTGGTACGTAAGATGTGCTTTGCTGCAATCTCGATCTCCGTTGCCTGACCCTGTGCACCGCCCAGCGGCTGATGAATCATAATCTCTGCATTCGGAAGTGCGAAACGCTTTCCTTTTGCGCCGCCTGCCAGAAGGAAGGCTCCCATGCTGGCTGCCATACCGATGCAGATCGTGGATACATCACATTTAATGTAGTTCATCGTATCAAAAATCGCCATACCGGCGGTCACGGAACCGCCCGGGCTGTTGATATACAGATGGATGTCTTTTCCCGGATCCTCAGATTCCAGGAACAGAAGCTGTGCTACCACCAGGCTCGCCGTGGTCTCATTAACCTCTTCTCCCAGGAAAATAATTCTCTCTTTTAAAAGGCGGGAATAGATGTCGTAATTTCTCTCTCCTCTGCTGGTCTGCTCAATGACATAAGGTACTAATGCCATGTGTATGTCCTCCTCTCAAATATATGCTCAATAAGAGCATAAAAGGGCACAGCCTTCCCGCCATGCCCCCTCTGATCTCATAGATAAGCCAGTGCTTATGCTTCTACTGCAGCGTCTGTTACCAGAGCGGCAGCTTTCTGGATCACGATATCTTTCTTCAGTTCTTCTTTCTGATACTCGCCGAAGATCTCTTTTACTTTCTCTACATCCAGCTTGTACTGCTCAGCCATCTTAGCGTACTCTGCATCCAGATCTTCCTCAGTTGCCTCAAGCTTCTCAGCTGCTGCTACTGCCTCAAGAACCAGTCTGCTCTGAATGTTCTGCAGTGCTCTCGGTTTCATCTGCTCTTTGTACTGATCCTCAGTCATTCCGGTGAACTGGAAGTACTGCTCAAGGGACAGTCCCTGACTCTGCATACGGCGTCCGAAGTCGTCCAGCATCTGCTGGGTCTGGTACTCAACCATTGCCTCCGGGATCTCCATCTGAGCTCCCTCGATGATCTTACCGATGACTGCATCCTCTTTTACTCTCTGAGCTTCTTCTTCTTTTTTCTTCAGAAGATTAGCCTTGATATCCTCTTTGTATGCATCCAGTGTATCAAACTCAGATACTTCCTGTGCGAACTCATCATCTGCTTCCGGAAGTTCTTTTACTTTGATTCCGTTTACTTTGCATTTGAATACTGCTGCTTTGCCAGCCAGCTCTTTTGCGCCGTACTCCTCCGGGAAGGTTACGTTTACATCAAGCTCTTTGCCGATCTCTGCGCCAACCAGCTGATCTTCGAATCCCGGAATAAAAGTGTTGGAACCGATCTCAAGATCATAGTTCTCACCCTTGCCGCCGTCAAAAGCAACACCGTCAACAAATCCCTCGAAATCGATGGTAGCGATGTCACCCTTCTGTACTGCTCTGTCCTCAACGGTTACGGTTCTGGAGTTTGCTTCGCGCTCTTTATCAACCTCTGCCTGAATCTCCTCCTCAGTCACCTCAACCGGTGCCTTCTCAACCTGGATTCCCTTGTACTCGCCAAGAGTAACAGCCGGTTTTACAGCAACCTCTGCAGTGAAGATGAAGGGTTTTCCACTCTCGATCTGCTCTACGTTGATCTTCGGATAGGAAACGATCTCCTCGCCGCACTCCTCAACTGCATCAGAATATGCCTTCGGAAGCATTGCATCTACTGCCTCGTTGTAGAATACTTCTTTTCCGTACATTTTCTCGATCAGCTGTCTCGGTGCTTTTCCTTTACGGAATCCCGGAATGTTGATGCTCTTTTTCATTTTCTGATATGCACCCTGGATTGCTTTTTCAACGTCCTCTGCCGGAACCTCAACGGTCAGCTTTGCCATGTTTTTCTCTAATTTTTCTACCTGTACGCTCATGTTAGAACTGTATCCTCCTTGTATTTATATATCAGTAAGTATTGCCTGATTTACATACTCATAGACATTTTAAGAGTATAGCATAAAAAAAGGAGACTGTCCAGACAAAACCTCCGGACAGCCCCTTATTTTCTTATTTTTTTGCAGTTACTGTCCGGAAGACATCTGCTGTTCCTGCTTCATGATCATTTTCTTGACCATTTCGCCGCCGATGCTTCCAGCCTGTCTGCTGGTCAGATCACCGTTATACCCCTCTTTCAGCGGCACGCCAAGCTCGCTTGCCACTTCTTCCTTAAAACGGTTCATGGCTGCTTTCGCCTCCGGTACTGCCATCTGGCTTCCGGATGTGCTGTTCTGATTCGTCATGCTGATCACCTCCATGACCTTAGTATGAACAGAATCCACACATCCATACTGGAAAGATCTCCCTGCTTTTACTGCCGATAAATAATGCTTTTTTTCAGTTCTTCGGCTTTTTCCGGCGATACCAGCTGGCTCACCAGATGGAGTGCAAAGGGAATGGCAGTTCCCATGCCGCGGCTGGTCGTCACGCAGCCATCCTGTACCACTTCCTCAAAAAGCACCTCTGCACCGGTAAGCTTATCTTCCACCCCCGGATAGCAGACTGCTTTCTTTCCCTTCAGAATACCAAGTCCGCCAAGCACACCCGGCGCCGCACAGATAGCTGCTACTTTTCTTCCGTGCTCTGCGTAATCTTTTAAAAGTGCGCCCAATGCTTTATGCTCTGCCAGATACTTGCTTCCCGGCATTCCCCCCGGCAGTACCAGAAGTTCTCCTTCTGAGAAATCCACTTCGTCAAAGCATGCATCTGCCGTCACCGGAATCTTATGGCTTCCCATCACGTTTCTTCTTTCCATAATGGATACCGTCGTTGTGTCAACTCCCGCTCTTCTTAAGATGTCCACAACCGTCAGTCCTTCGATTTCTTCAAATCCATCTGCTAAAAACACGTATACTCTGCTCATTTTTATGCCTCCTTATCTTGAAACATTGTACCATTTCCTCCCAAATCATGCTACACTGTCTTCAGAAAAACAAATGGAGGCTTTCTGCATATGAAATCTTATGAAATCGAGCGCAAATATCTGGTGAAACAGGTGCCGGAAAATCTCGCTTCCTATCCTTTTCACGAAATTGAACAGGGATATCTCTGCACGGAACCGGTGGTCCGGATCCGCCGTCAGGACGAGGAATACTATCTCACTTACAAATCCAAAGGACTTATGATCCGCGAGGAATATAATCTCCCGCTGACAGAAGACGCCTATTTTCATCTGCGTGAAAAGATCGACGGACGCCTGATCAGCAAACGCCGTTATCTGATTCCCCTTGATCCTTACACCATCGAACTGGATGTATTCCATTCCCCCAAAGACGATCTAATCCTTGCAGAGGTAGAATTTCCTTCTGAGGAAGATGCCCTTACCTTCACGCCGCCGGACTGGTTCGGAGAAGATGTTACCAATTCTTCTCTCTACCACAACAGCCGCTTAAGTACGCTCTGATATTTTTTTCTTAATCTCTTCCAGCATCTGTTCCGGTGTCTTTGCGTCATCCGGAATGTCCATTTCCACGGACTGCAGCCGGGCCAGCCGAAGTCTGGTCCAGACGTCGTCCGTCCTCTCCAGATATCTGCTTTCTGTTTTTTCCATGGATACCTCCTTTTCTTTTAGCATCTCATCGTGGTTACTTTTATATTACATCATTTCGTTGCGTAAAATCAATTTTTATCTGTCTTTTTCTATGTTTTGTTGTATTATCGTAAGTTTTCCTGTGAACTTGCTATAATTCCCGCATAACAAACTCCGGATGAGGTGTATTATGGCAGACCACGATATCAGTAAAACTCTGCGGAGCCTCCGCAGACAGCTGGGCATCACTCAGGATGCGCTCAGCAAGGAACTTCATATTTCCCGTCAGCTTTATGCATTCTACGAAAATGGTGTTCGTATTCCGGATGCAGAAATGGCCTGTGAACTTGCAGATTTTCACCATCTCACGGTCAATCAGCTGGTACACGGACAGAGCAGTCCAGAGGAAGCGGTTCTCTCATCCCCTTCTCTGACTCCTGCATCCGGCGAATTTTTTCGGATTTATCTTTCTTTATCTTCAGAAGACCAGTATGCGATCCGTTCTTATCTTAAATTTCTCAATCAGTCTTCCGAAGAATCCTGATATGCTATCCTTCCGCTGCAAATCGTATAATGTACTTTTCCGGGAAGCTCCCAGCCAGTAAACGGACTGTTGGATGCTTTCGATGCAAAATGATCTACTTTCCATTTCTCATGCTCCCCAAAAATCACCAGATCTGCAGGCGCACCTTCTGTAATTCCACCTGGAACCATCCGGTAAAATTCTGCAGGTGCCTTGCTCATGAGCCGCATAAGATCCATCAATGTCAGATATCCCGGTTCCACCAGTGACAAAATACCAAGTCCCAGAGAGGTTTCCAGACCTATAATGCCACTTGGGGCTTCTGCCAGGGGACGGGCTTTTTCTTCCGCACTGTGGGGTGCATGATCGGTCACAATCATGTCTATGGTGCCATCCTGAAGACCTCCTATAATCGCCATCCGGTCTTCCTCCGTACGTACCGGCGGGTTCATCCGTGCCATAGTACCGTATTTGAGAACCGCTTCATCCGTCAACGTAAAATGATGGGGCGTTGCTTCCGCATGAACATCAGCTCCCAGTCTCTTCGCCAGACGCACCAGTTCCACGGAATTTTTCGAGCTGATGTGCTGAATGCAAACCGATGCTCCTGTGTGTAGAGCCAGCATACAGTCCCTTGCCACCATCACGTCTTCTGCCGCCCGCGGCGCACCTCCATATCCCAGCTGTTCTGATACTTTTCCCTGATGAACGCCCGGAGCTTTCATGAGTGCCGGATCTTCCTCATGAAACGCCATCGGCAATCCCAGTCTTTTTGCCCGCTCCATGGCTTCCAGAAGTAATTTTTCATTCATCAGCGGGATGCCATCATCCGTAAACCCGGCCGCACCGGCATCTGCCAGTGTCTCCATATCTACCAGTTCTTCGCCTTTCAGCCCTTTCGTGATGGCTGCTGCCTGCAATACATGAATGGGAGTCTTCTCCCCTTTCTCCTGGACATAGGCCAGGGTCTCCACATTATCTACCACCGGCTTTGTATTTGCCATGCAGACTACCGTCGTAAAGCCGCCTTTTGCCGCCGCTGCCGCACCAGTCTCAATATCTTCTTTATAGGTCAGTCCCGGATCCCGGAAATGCACATGGGCATCCATCAGTCCGGGAGCCACCACCAGACCCTCTGCATCCAGTATTTCCGCCTCTCCTGCCTGCAGATCTTTTCCTGTTTTACAAATCGTATTTCCATCCAGAAGCACATCCAGCACTTCATCTCTTCCTGTTACCGGGTCCACTACCCGTCCCTTCCGTATCAGTATCACGTGTTTTCCTCCTTGTATTACAACGCCTGTGTCATTTCACTGTCTTTTTAACGTACCCCCATCATACCCCAGCCTCCCAAAAACAGCAAGGAGAATTCCTTTTCCCGGACTTCTGTGTTATAGTTTTTATAACTGAATAAACAAATTCGGAGGAATCTTATGAAACCACTTTTAAAAGGCTTATGTATCGGATTTTTACTTGGCATCCCGCTTCTGGCTGCAGGAATCTTCTTCTACAACCAGATGCCGGTTATTTCCGAACCAGAAGATCAGGAGAGACCGGTCGAAGAACCGGTCGCAGAAGCGCCAGAACCGGAACCGGAAGAACCTGCCGAAGAAAGGCCTGAACCGGAGCCGGAAGAACCTGCCGAAGAAAGGCCGGAACCGAAGCCGGAAGAACCTGGCAGCGTCCTTCTGGCTTTCGCAGGAGATGTGATGTTTTCTGACCCATTCCTGGCCTCCTATGATAAATCCGGCATCTCTGCCATTGCGGACAGTGAGATGCTTGAACGCATGCAGAATGCGGATCTCTTTGTCATTAACGAAGAGTTTCCTTTCAGTCTGCGGGGCGAGGCAATGGAAGACAAACAGTTTACCTTCCGGGCTGATCCTAAATATGTGGAAATCTTTCAGAAAATGGGCGTTGATATCGCGACAGTGGCCAACAACCATGCCCTTGATTTTGGGAGAGATGCCTTCTTGGATACGCTGGATACCTTAAAATCCGCAGGCATCACCTGCATCGGAGGGGGATATCATCTGTCTGAAGCCTCTGCGCCCGCAGTGCAGACTATAAAGGGCCAGACCTTCGCCATCTTCGGTGCCACGCGAGTGTCCCCCTCTGCCACCTGGTATGCCTCTGACAGCCAGGCGGGACTGTTTCAGACCTATGATGCCACCCTGCTCAACCAGAAAATCGCAGAAGCCCATGCCGAATATGACCATGTGATTGTATTTGTTCACTGGGGTATTGAGAAAAATGAGACACCGGAAGATTATCAGCGATCATTGGCAAAAGGATATATTGACGCCGGCGCTGATCTGGTGGTAGGCTGTCATCCCCATGTTCTGCAGGGATTTGAATATTACAATGGTGTTCCCATTGTGTATAGCCTGGGAAATTATCTCTTTGGTAACCGGGACGGAGATACCGTTCTTCTGGAAGCCTCCTACGACAACGAAGGAGCTCCTTCCATCCAGCTGATACTATGCAAACGGGTGGGCAGTGTCCTGTCCCGGATCCAGCACCCGGAAGCCTTATTCCAACATCTGACGGAGCTTTCCTTCGGAGTAACGGTAAACGAAGATGGGACACTGTTGGCACAATAAGAACAAAAAACGGAAGTAACCCGTATCTGGCTGCTTCCGTTTTTTATGTTCTCTGTGAAATCAAAAAAAGCATCCGGATCATTCCGAATGCTCATCTGATGCGGAAGAAGGGACTTGAACCCTCACGAGCGTAACGCTCACAAGAACCTGAATCTTGCTCGTCTGCCAATTCCGACACTTCCGCAAACCGTATGAATTTTTACAGAGCTCATACTCTCTGATGCGGAAGATGGGACTTGAACCCACACGACCTAACGGTCACAAGATCCTTAGTCTTGCTCGTCTGCCAATTCCGACACTTCCGCAAACCATTGAGCGTTCTCGTTTCTGTTGTTTCAGCGACTCAACGAATGCTAGTATAGCACTTTTTTTCTCATCCGTCAATACTTTTTTTCAACTTTTTTTGTTGAAGTATTTTGGATGAGTGCGGAAGAAGGGACTTGAACCCTCACGAGCGTAACGCTCACAAGAACCTGAATCTTGCTCGTCTGCCAATTCCGACACTTCCGCATCACGAACGATATCATACAACAATTTGACGCAAATGTCAAATATTTTTATAATGTATTCGAAATAAAACTCTCCGTAGATTCTAATATAGGGGTATTTCAAAGTATCATTTATTTAAACATATCGTTGCCGAAAGGAAGGTATACAAATGGATTATCATGCATTAGGAAAACGAATTCGTGAAGAGCGCCTGCGTCTGAATCTGACTCAGGAAAAACTCGCTGAAGAGGTTGGCGTATCTACCGCATACATCGGACAGATTGAGCGCGGAGAGAGAAGTCTTACTCTGGACAAGCTTGTAAAAGTAGTAAATCGTCTGGGCGTTACCATTGACTTTCTGCTTGCTGATTATGTGGTTGCCACTGATGATCACAGCATCAATCTTCTGATCCAGCTGATGCACGACCGGACTGCTGAGGAGAAGACCCTTGCAATCAATCTGCTGAAGGTATTATTTGCAGACAAGTAACGCAATGCACAAAAGCGAATCGTAAGAAAAAAGGCGAACTTCCTGTTTGTGGGAAGTCCGCCTTTTTTGTTGTTCTTTTTTAGAAATAAACCAGCTCTTCTTCCGGTTTTTCCGCGCTGGTAATATGGGTTGCACGCAGCACCACACCATTCTCGCCGCTGTACTCTGCACGTTTCTCCACATAAGCCTTGGCCGTAATGGTCACCCATTGCTTGTTCTTCAGTTCCTCTGCATGAGAAGACTTGCACAGGAAGCCGATAAAGGCTGTGTCGTCCGCACAGCAGGTCATTGCCATTCGTCCTGGCACAAAATACCCTTTCGGCAGCCTTGCATTCTTATAGACCATTCCTTTGTATTTGAGGGTCTTTCCTGCATACTTCTCCGGATGGTCCATGGCATCGATGTACCAGATACCGTAGTCCACGTCAGAGATCTCGATGACATCTGCATTGATATCAAAGGGAAGCTCTTCCTCGAACTCCAGCTGGCTTCCGTCTTCTTTCTCAAATACCACCTGGGCCTTCGGATTGACTGCACGCATATTTCTCTTATAAGTGGCAGCCGGTGTATCCTCCGTACTACGGTTGAAGATAATGAGATCAGAATCCTTTGCCATCTCCATGAAAATGGATTTCATGTTTTTCAGATAAACATCAAAGGTAGTCGCGTCTACGGTTGTGATGACCTGCGCCACGAACCAGCCCTTCGGCATATACATCTCGCGCAGATAATCCAGTCCCCACATACAGTTATATTCTACAATAACCTGGGTAGGTTTGTATTTCTTCTGGCACTCTGCCAGAAACATTTCGTTA
>NZ_DBLYVB010000031.1:0-15855 GCF_057604405.1 Hominiventricola sp. | reverse complement strand
TTTGCAGGGATTCTAATGTGAGACGCAGGATTTCTTCTAACTTAGTTTCTTTTTGCATTGCAAAACACCTCCTTTAGAAGAATGATACATCGCACAAAAAAACTATGCCGATATTTTTTCCTGATAATCCCTTATTTACTGGGATCTCATGAAATATCGGCATAGTTTTTTTATCGGTATAAGTTGTATACAGGATCTTTCGTACTGCACTCCCGTAACTGAAAAGTTGTGCCACATGCTGCCAGTTCCGTACCCAAACATCAACTGCTCCGGGATACTGACTCCACGCCTGCCTGAAACGTTCAAATTCAGCCTCTGCTGCTTTCAGACTGGCTGCACCGTAAACCTTTTTCAGCTGTGCTGTAAAGCGTTTATAATCCTTATTAGGTACATACTTGATGGAATTACGGATCAGATGGACAATACATCTTTGAACGGTTATATTGGGGAAGATTGCTTTGGCACCTTCTTCCAAACCACTTACGCCATCCATGGAAAGAAACAAAACGTCTTCAACTCCACGATTTTTGATCTCATCAAAAAATCTGCATCCACTGATGTTTGCTCTCTGATTCACTTAACCAAAGTCCCAGGATATCTTTCTGCCCATCAACATCATATCCAAGAATCACATACACCACATAATTCTTTGTTTCATAGTCCTTCCGGATCGTTACATACAAACAGTCTACAAACAAAAATGTATAAAACTTTTTAAGTGGACGATTCTGCCATTCTTCAAGCTGCTCCAGCACACTATCCGTGATTTCAGAAATGGTTTCATGGGAGATTTCAAAACCGTAAATATCTTCAATGGTATCTGCGATATCTCTCTGGCTCATCCCTTTGGCATACATGGCCAGTACTTTAGTTTCAATTGCTGAAACATCTCTTTTTCTCTTCGGAACAACTGACGGTTCAAAAGTTCCATCCCTGTCACGTGGTACTTCAATGGGAACATCTCCTGCAGTTGTTTTTAAAGTCTTTTTACTGTATCCATTTCTGCGGTTGGGAGTTTCTTTTTCGCCACGTTCATTACTGGAATAGCCTAAATGACTATTCATTTCACCCTGAAGCATTGCTTCGAACATAGGACCGAAAATGTCCTTCAATGCATCCTGCATATCCTCTACACTTTTGGGTTGATATTGTTCAATAATCGCCTGCGCCAACTTCTGATTGGGGGTTAATTCTTTTTTCCTTCTTGCCATACTGAGTGTGTTCATCCTTGTCGTATTCCTTTCCTGTTATCTTAACACACTCTGCAAAAACAAAGTGCGTAAGTTTTGAATTTGTTTTCTCAACTTACACACTTTATTTTACACCCTCTTTTTCTACTTTTTGGTCTTTGCTAAAACTTTTTTAATTTCCCCCAGAGTACGGATACGTTTTCCAAAATCAATATCTGTAACTCTTCCGATATCTTTTAGAACTTCGTCGTAATAATCAAACAGATAATAGTTTTGCTGCATTAGACTGCATTCGGCTTTTGACAGGGATTCCAAAATGGTTCCGATGCTGTATTTTCGCTCCAGTTTATTTTCCAGTATTCTAGCAATTGTCAAAGCTACAAAACAGGTAAGGAAATGTGCTTCAATATGTTCTCTTGTCCAGACATATACGGGTCTGGCTTCCAATTCGCTTTTGGTTACTTTGAAAGATTCTTCAATTTTCCATAAGCCCCGGTACATGTCAATGATCTTGTCATCAGATGTCTCCATTTCGCTGGTTAAAAGCATGTAGTAACCATCCAGTGATTCTTCCTCCCGGATTTTGTCCTCATCAATGTCCAGTACAGAAGAGGCGGTAAGGATTTCTCCGGTTTCTTTGTCATAGTCTATTTTTTTAACATATTTTGCAGCACCATAAGATGTGGCTCTTGTATAGTTCCCTGGATTTTTTGCCAGGTCTCTGGCTTTTGTCAGTGCAGCTTCACGCTCTGCTTTTGCTCGTTTGGCATATTTTTCACTCCAGAAAACAACTTGTTTCTCATCTACCTGCTTTTTTATCTTTTTGCCGGAAACAGAGGATACCTGGATTGCTCTTGGAGACTTACGGGATTTCCGCTTGTATTCTGTACCAAGCCACTCATAACCTTCCTGTTCCAGAACATAGTCCTTGATGCTTTTTTCTGCGCCCCGGATGGACATACTGAAAACATATCCGTCATGAGTGGGCGTGTTAATCGTGTACCAGATGTTATCACCAGTTGTCATTTCTTTGTCAGCAACGGAGATGACTCTGCCGAGGTCAAACTGCTTTTTAATACTTCCGAAGTTTGGCCGGTAGGTCAGGCAGTCATTGGTATTTCCGGGAAAAAGCTCATAAGTAATAGGAATTCCCTGATTATCTATGAAAAGTCCCATCTGCACAATCGGATTTGGACGGTGCTCTTTTGAAACTCCTTTACGAAGAAAATCGGTTTGCTCATCTGTCTCGAAATAGTAGTTTGTAACATCATAATAGATGAGACTGGTATCCCTGCCATAATTCTCTTTGATGCGGTCATTCAGCCAGACCTGCAAGTTTTCTTTGTGTTTGTCCAAGAAAGACAGACAGCGGTAAACATCATCTAAAGAGTAGTCCGTTTTCTCAAAGAAATGTTCCCGGTCATCATAGGAAGATTTCTTTGAAGCGGGGAAAAGAAGTCTGGAATAGAGCAGCATCTTCATGATAGTATTGGCATCATACTGTTCTTTTGAGTGGCGCTGCCGGTTCGTTAGGAAAGTATGGAGACCGAGTTCATGGTAGATCTGGCTCAGTGCAGCATAGCCAAAGTTTTTTCTTAGCTTATCACCTAAGCAAAGCCGATCAGAATCGTAAAAAGTAAAGTGGATGGGAGCCTGCCTGGCTGCTTTTTCGGCTTTTAGCTGCTCAACTCTTTTTTGAAAGTGAGCAATAGGGTCATCGTATTCTTTTTCCAAAACATCAAGGTATCCCAATGATTCAATTGTTTTGGAACGAGACATTTTTTTCTGCTTATCATAAAAAGAGTCAACAATTGCAAGATAAATACGTCCTGTGCTGGTTTTTGTTTTTCTTAAATGCATAATAGGCACCTCCACTATGACTATTATAACATATATAACCACATATATCCAGTGAAATATGACCAAAAACAGAAATAAAAAAAGCCTGAAAGCCAGGAAATAAAAGGATTTCAGGAGATAAGCGAACATATGTTACTGCAAAACTGTGGTGGGGCCTGCGGTTTGAAGCCGCAGTCCCTTTTTACATTTGCAAACCATGCCCCGCAATGGTATAATACTTATAATTGGGTAAAATGGCGATTACTGAGAGGACAGGATAAGAACATGTGGAAGAATCGCATCAGACCCGGCAACCCGGAAAAACTTGGGGTTACCAGGGCAGGAAGAGAACTTAATTTTGCGGTGGCTGTGCAGGATGAAAAGGACTGCAGCCTGCTGTTGTATCGGAAAGGCATGGATGAACCGGAACTGGAATTTCCGTTTACGGATGATATGAGATTCGGAGAGATCTGTGCCATGGGCCTGGATGGGCTGCCGGTGCAGGAATATGAATACAATTACCGGATAAACGGAAAGATCGTTCAGGATCCCTATGCGGCATCCATACGGGGAAGAGAGATCTGGGGAAAAGAGGTGGAAGAAGAAAAGCTTCGCTGCCAGACCCGGTTTGAATCTTTTTCGTGGGGAGAGGATCATCCTCTGACATTGCCAGTGGAACAGTGTGTGCTGTACAAAACTCATGTCCGGGGATTTACTATGGATCCAAGTTCCGGTGTCCGTCATCCGGGAACCTTTGCTGGCATCCGGGAAAAGATTCCCTACCTGAAAAAACTGGGTATTACACAGCTTTTGTTGATGCCGGTATATGAATTTGCCGAGATCAGGGAAGAACGTGCGGCGAAAAAGCATATGCCGGTCCGTAAAGGCATGGGCGAGCGGATCAACTACTGGGGATATGGAAAAGCATATTATTTTGCGCCGAAAGCATCTTACAGCGCAACCGGGGATCCGGTGAAGGAATTGAAAATGTTGGTGCGGGAACTGCACAAAAATGGCATCGAAGTGATTCTGGAGTTCTATTTTCCGGAACGGACGAGAGTTGGTCTTGTGATGGATTGTATCCGTCATTGGGTAAGGGAATATCACATTGACGGTGTGCAGATTAACAGTGACGCAGCGTTTACAACGGCGTTGGCGGCAGACCCGCTGCTGGCGAAGACGAAGATCTTAAGCGAATATTTTGACACCGGACATATTTATGACCAGGAAGATCAGCCGAAATTCCGTCATTTGGGCGAGTGCAATGATGATTTTATGATGAGGCTGCGCCGGTTCCTGAAAGGGGACGAAGGGGCGCTGCAGCAGTTAATGGAAAAAATGCATCAGAATCTCCAGCAGACGGTGTCGGTGAATTATGCGGCAGGACATAATGGATTTACGCTGGCAGATGCAGTGGCCTATGAGAGCAAGCACAACGAGGCCAATGGAGAGGACAACCGGGATGGCAGTGATTATAATTGCAGCTGCAACTATGGAGAGGAAGGCCCTACTGCAGTCCGCAGGTTAAAGAAACTGCGGGAGCGGCAGATGCGGAATGCCCTGCTTCTCACCCTGCTGTCACAAGGGATTCCGGCCCTTTATGGTGGCGATGAGATGGAGAATTCCCAGCAGGGAAATAACAACGTCTATTGTCAGGACAATGAATTGTCATGGGTCCAGTGGCCGAAGACCAGAAGCGGCAGAAACTTGCAGAAATTTACAAAAGATGCAATAGAGTTTCGTAAGATGCATGCAGCTTTCGGAAGAAAGAAAGCATATACCATGCATGACATCGGAGCCAGGGGTATGCCGGATCTTTCTTATCATGGCAGAAAGGCCTGGTACGGAGATTTTGAAGGCGGCAGCCGCCATGTGGGAATCCTCTATGCAGGTTGTCATACCGGTGGAGAAACTCTGTATGTAATCTGCAATATGCATACTACCTCCCAGGAACTGGCTTTGCCGACTCTTCCCTCCGGAGAATTCTGGAGGGTCATTGCAGATACCGGATGCGAGGGGCAGTGCTTTTTCCCGGAAGGCAGGGAGCCGGAGTTGGCAGGGGAAAAGACTGTGAAGGTGGCTCCCCGGACAATTGTGATAATGGCAGGTAAGAAACATGAGACTGATTAATATATGGCAACATTTTCACACGATTACAGAACATAAGATTATGGTTGCCAGACATTGTTTTAAAGTAGGCATGTACTGGCAGGGACTGACTCATGATCTGTCCAAATATTCCCCATCAGAGTTCTGGCAGGGAGTAAAGTATTATCAGGGATATCGCAGTCCTAATAATGCAGAACGTGAGGACAAAGGGTATTCGGCAGCGTGGCTTCATCATAAAGGGAGGAACAAGCATCACTACGAATATTGGATTGATTACAGTACTGGTCCGGTGAAAGGCATGACGGGTATGAAAATGCCGTTAAAATATGTCAATGAAATGGTAATGGACCGGATTGCAGCCTCCAAGGTGTATGAAGGAAAAAAATACACACAGCATTCACCGTTGGCCTATTATGAAATGGGAAAGGATGCTTATATGATACATCCGGAGACGAGGGCTCTTCTGGAGTATATTTTGAAAATGCTCGATACGCAGGGGGAGGAAAAAACATTTGCGTATATGAGAAAATATATGGTGGGGAAAAAGAATTATCCAAAAATAAAATAAAACAAAAGAGATAGGAGGATCAGCCGGATTGCAAAAAGCGGGGGAGATAGAGGACCCGGCACATAAGTTATGAAATACGCATATCAGGTAATGATTATCGGTGGAATTTCTTTCGCGGGAGAGATTCTGAACAAATTACTTCCACTTCCGGTACCGGCCAGTGTCTATGGCATGGTATTATTGCTTGTTTGTCTTTGTACAAAGGTGATTAAGCTGGATCAGATTCAGGAGACTGCAGATTTTATGCTGGCAGCGATGCCGCTGGTGTTTGTAGGACCTGGAGTGGCTTTGATGGAGTCATTTGGATTGATGAAAGATTCTTTACTGGGAATTCTGGTGATTTCCGTATTCAGTACCATGCTGGTTATGGTATTGACAGGTATGCTTGCACAGATTCTGGTAAGAAGAAAAAGAGACCGGGAGGATGAAATCGATGGATAGTATTGTACAGAGCTCTGCTTATTTTGGATTTTTTATTACCTTATTTGGATACTGGGTATCCACACAGATTGCAAAGAGAATGAGAAGTACCCTTTGCAATCCGTTGCTTTTAACGATTATTTTTATTATTGCTTTTCTGAAGCTGGCAGATATCAGCTACGCTTCCTATGATAATGGAGCAAAATATATTAATTATTTTCTGACACCGTCTACGGTCTGCCTGGCAGTGCCGTTGTATCGTCAGCTGAAACTATTAAAAGAATACGCAGGAGCAATCCTTATCAGCATTATGTCCGGAACGGCAGCATGTGCTATTATGATTTTTGGTCTGGCAAAATTATTTCTGCTGGAGAATAGTATCTATGCATCCCTTGTGCCGAAGTCCATTACTACAGCCATTGCCCTTGGCATGAGTGAGGAGCTGGGCGGATTGTCTGCAGTTACGGTTATGGCCGTATTTGTTACCGGAATTCTTGGTGCGGTGATTGCGAATACCGTATTTAAGATTTTTAAAATCGAGGATCCCGTGGCCCAGGGACTGGCCATGGGAACGGCATCCCATGCGATCGGTACCAGTAAAGCACTGGAGCTGGGCGAGATTCAGGCAGCCATGAGCAGTCTTGCGATTGCTGTTACTGGTATTTTGACAGTGATTGTGGGACCGATTGTGGCAGGATTTTATTAAAATCGAAAAAAATAAAAAAATTTTGAAAAAAAAGAAGGATTTTTGAGTTCAACGCAGTAGTTATATATATAGAAGGATATTTTTAGTGTTTTTGCTTTATCGAAGGAGGGATAAGAATGACGATTCGTGAGAGCACGGAACAATGGGAGAGCCAGTGGCTAAGCCCTTACGCTTCTTTGAGCAGAAATTCCAGAGGACGTGAGAAGGAAGAACCTGAATGTGACATCCGTCCGGTGTATCAGAGGGACAGAGACCGCATTCTTCATTGCAAATCGTTCCGGAGATTAAAGCATAAAACGCAGGTATTTCTTACGCCTCAGGGAGATCATTACCGGACGCGTCTGACACATACGCTGGAGGTTGCACAGACCGCTAGGACCATTGCCAGAGCTTTGCGTCTGAACGAAGATCTGACGGAGGCCATTGCCTTGGGACATGATCTGGGGCATACGCCTTTTGGCCATGCAGGTGAGAGGGCGTTAAATCAGGTCTGCAGCGAAGGCTTTGCCCATCATCAACAAAGCGTACGCATTGTAGAACGACTGGAAAAAGGCGGAAAAGGACTGAACCTTACATGGGAAGTTCGGGATGGCATCTCAAATCATCAGATGTCAGGAAAACCGTCGACACTGGAAGGCAAGATTGTCCGGTATTCTGACAAGATTGCCTATATCAATCATGATGTGGATGATGCCATTCGGGCGGGGGTAATCCGGGAAAATGAAATTCCGCGTACTTACACGGATATTCTGGGACATTCCACCAGAGAGCGGCTGAACACTATGATTCATGACATTGTCAACAACAGTCTGGAAAAACCGGATATCCGGATGTCCGAAGATGTGGAATTTGCGTTCCGGGGCATGCGGAAGTATATGTTTGAGAATGTTTATACGAACCCCAAGGCAAAGGGAGAAGAGGAAAAAGCGGAAAATATACTGAAAGAACTGTTCCGTTATTATATGGATCACCCGGAACGGTTGTCCAACGAGTATATTGAACGCATGTGGCAGACGGGGGAGACCCAGGAACGAAGCGTGTGCGATTATATCGCAGGTATGACAGATCAGTATGCCATCGCAAAGTTCCAGGAGTTCTTTGTCCCGGTCTCCTGGAGGTATTGACCATGAGTTTTTATTCACAGGAGCTGGTAGAGGAAATACGCTCCAGAAATGATATTGTGGATGTGGTCAGCAGTTATGTGAAGCTGCAGAGAAAAGGCAGTAATTATGTAGGTGTCTGCCCCTTTCATAACGATCACAGCCCGTCCATGTCTGTGAACCAGCCAAGGCAGATTTACCACTGCTTCAGCTGCGGCGCAGGCGGGGATGTATTTAAATTTGTAATGGAATATGAGAATCTAACCTTTCCCGAGGCCATGAAGGTGTTGGCGGACCGGGCAGGCATTGACCTGCCGGAGCAGGACAATGTAAAACGGGACCGGGAGCAGGAGGATTTAAAAAGCAAAATTCTGGAAATGAACAAACTGGCGGCCAGCTATTATTACTATCTGCTGCGACAGCCGGAAGGAAAGCAGGGACTTGATTACCTGACCGGAAGGCAGCTTTCCAAAGAAACGATTCAAAAGTTTGGACTGGGATATTCCAGTAAGCATGGAAATGCCCTGTATAAGTATCTAAAAAGCAAAGGCTATTCCGATACCCTGTTAAAAGAGTCCGGTCTTATGCAGGTGGACGAAAAAAGGGGCATGTATGATAAGTTCTGGAACCGTGTCATGTTTCCGATTATGGATAACAGGAAGCGGGTCATCGGATTTGGTGGCCGTGTCATGGGAGACGGAAAACCCAAGTACCTGAATTCACCGGAAACGCCAGTCTTTGACAAGAGCCGGAACCTCTACGGACTTCATTTGGCAAGAACAAGCCGGAAGCCTAACATCATTCTGTGCGAGGGTTATATGGACGTGATTGCCATGCATCAGGCGGGATTTAATCAGGCAGTAGCTTCGCTGGGAACTGCATTTACCCAGCAGCAGTCCACAATCCTGAAGCGGTACACAGATGAAGTGCTTCTGACCTACGACAGTGATGATGCCGGTATTAAGGCCGCTATGCGGGCTATTCCCATTTTGAAGGATGCAGGTATCCGAGCCAGAGTCATCAATATGGAGCCATACAAGGATCCGGATGAATTTATCAAGGTGTTGGGTGCCGAGGAGTTCCAGAAGCGGATCGATGAAGCAGAAAGCAGTTTCTTTTTTGAATTGCGTGTGCTTCAGAGAAATTATAATTTCCGGGAACCGGAAAGCAAAACCGCCTTTTTCCGCGAGGTAGCAAAGAAGCTGTTGGAATTTGACGCAGGAATTGAGAGAAATAATTATATAGAAGCAACCGCATCCCGTTACCATCTGACCTATGAGCAGCTGCTAAAGCTGGTGCGTCAGACAGGAGAACAGATGGGCGGTATGACAAAAGCGGCAGCCCCCAACGTTTCCCGTTCCGTAAGGAAGAAAGCGGAGGATGGCAGCCTGAAATCACAGAAACTTCTGATTACCTGGATGAGCTCGGATGAGCGCATGTTCCGGAATATTTCCAAATATGTAGAACCGGAGGAATTCACGGATCCCCTTTGCAGAAAGGTCTGCGAGCTCTTAACGGAGCAGGTGAAGAATGGGCAGCTGAATCCGGCCTCTTTGTTCCAGTATTTTACGGAAGATGAGGAACAGCAGAAAGTCGCGGCCATGTGCAGTGATACCATACCAAAGCTCTCAGGAAAGGAAGCGGAGGAAAAAGCATTACAGGAAACAATCCTCAGAGTAAAGCAGAACAGTATTGCCTGGCAGACAGAGCATATGGATCCCGGTGATATGGATGCCCTGCAGAAACTGATCCGCAGGCGCCGGGATATTGAGAAATTGCATATTTCTTTGGATTAAGGATAAAATATGAACAATTATGGAAGGAAGAACCAAGATGGACGAAAATGTAGCAAAATTCAGTGAGAAGATGAAAGAGCTGCTGGCACTTGCCAAGAAAAAGAAAAATGTACTGGAGTATCAGGAAATCAGCGACTTTTTCAGCGACATGGAGCTGGATGCTGAACAGTTTGATAAGATTCTGGAATTTCTGGAGCATAACAATGTAGATGTGCTTCGGATTACTGACGATGATGATGACAGTAACATCATTTTAAGTGATGAAGATGAAGTTGATATGGAGCAGATTGACCTGTCTGTTCCGGATGGTGTCAGCATCGAGGATCCGGTCCGTATGTACTTAAAAGAGATCGGTAAAGTTCCGCTGTTAAGCGCAGAGGAAGAGATTGAACTGGCAAAGAGAATGGAAGAAGGAGATGAAGATGCCAAGAAACGTCTGGCAGAGGCGAACCTTCGTCTGGTAGTCAGCATAGCAAAACGTTATGTAGGCCGCGGTATGCTGTTCCTGGATCTGATTCAGGAAGGCAACTTAGGTCTTATTAAAGCAGTTGAAAAATTCGACTATCGCAAGGGCTATAAGTTCAGTACCTATGCAACCTGGTGGATCCGTCAGGCTATCACCAGAGCCATTGCAGATCAGGCGAGAACCATCCGTATCCCGGTGCATATGGTAGAGACCATCAACAAGCTGATCCGTGTATCCCGTCAGCTTTTGCAGGAGCTGGGAAGAGAGCCGCAGCCGGAGGAGATCGCAGCAGAGATGAACATGCCGGTAGAGCGTGTGCGTGAGATTCTGAAGATTTCCCAGGAGCCGGTATCTCTGGAAACTCCGATTGGCGAGGAGGAAGACAGCCACTTAGGAGACTTCATTCAGGATGATAACGTGCCGGTGCCTGCAGAGGCAGCCGCATTTACCCTGTTAAAAGAGCAGCTGGTAGAGGTACTTGGTACTTTGACCGAGAGAGAACAGAAAGTGCTCCGTCTTCGTTTTGGACTGGATGACGGCCGTGCGCGTACACTGGAAGAGGTTGGTAAGGAATTCAACGTTACCCGTGAGCGTATCCGCCAGATCGAGGCAAAAGCATTAAGAAAGCTTCGTCATCCGAGCCGCAGCCGCAAGCTGAAGGATTTCCTGGAGTAAGAGTGATCTATGCAGTTATCAAAGAGAATGGACAGGCTGGCCTCTATGGTTACGGAGGGCAGCTCACTGGCAGATGTGGGAACGGATCATGGATATATCCCGATTGCTCTGGTACAGACAGGGAAAGTTTCACGTGCCATTGCCATGGATATTAATAAAGGACCGCTGGAGCGCGCTGCGTTACATATCAGGGAACAGCATCTGGAAGACAGGATTACCACACGACTTTCTGATGGAATGACAGCTCTGAAAGAAGGAGAGGCAGATACCGTACTCATTGCCGGAATGGGAGGAGCGCTGACGGTGCATATCCTGGAGGGCGGCGCTCATTGCCTTGCATCGGTAAAAGAGCTGATTCTTCAGCCCCAGTCCGAGATCTGGCTGGTGAGGGAATGGCTCTGTGAACATGGCTATAAAATCACGGATGAAGATATTGTACTGGATGAGGGAAAATATTATCCTATGATGCGTGTTGAACATGGTTCCATGAAGCTTCCGGCAAGAGGTGAACTGGAATATGGAAATCCCGCTTTGCAGCGTTCCATCGGTGTATGGAGTGCATATCTTCGTGCAGAGCAGGGGAAAACAGACGTGATTTTAAAAACTCTTGTGGATAACGGTCAGGAAAAATCCGATCGCTATGTGGAACTTCTGGATAAAAGAAGCCGGATGGTGGATGTGTTAAACAGAATTCCAGCCGGATGTGGACAGGAGATGAAAGAATATGAAATGCAGTGAGATTATAACGCTTCTGGAGCAGGAATATGGAAAAGAATATGCCTGTGACTGGGACAATGTGGGACTGCTGGCAGGACGCCGGGATAAAGAGGTAAAGAAAATTCTACTGGCACTGGATGCCACGGATGAAGTGGTAGAGCAGGCGGCAGAAGGTGCTTATGATATGCTCATTACCCATCATCCTATGATTTTCGGGGCGATTAAAAGGGTAACGGATGAAGATATGGTGGGAAGACGGCTTTTAAGTCTGATCCGAAGTGATATTTCCTACTATGCCATGCATACAAATTATGATACGAGAGGCATGGCAGATCTGACTGCCCGGTTATTGAACCTGCAGGAATGTACGGTTCTGGAAGAAGTAAAGGATGGCGAAGGCATTGGCCGGGTCGGCGTCCTTCCGGAAAAAATGACTCTGCGGGAATGTGCAGAGCTGGTGAAACGGGCCTATGATATTCCTAATGTGAAGATTTTTGGAAATCTGGATCAGAAGGTGCATTTGGCGGCGCTCTGCCCAGGTGCAGGAAAGAGTACCATGCACAATGCACTGCAGTTTGGTTGTGACGTGTATATTACAGGAGATATTGACCACCATACGGGGATTGATGCCGTCGACCAGGGACTCTGCATTATTGATGCGGGTCATTATGGAATCGAGCATGTATTTACCGAAGACGTAAAAGCGTATCTGGAGAAAGTGCTGACGGGAGTGCATATGGACTGTGTGCCGGTGAAACATCCGTTTGCAGTGATCTGAAGACGTGAAGTAAGTCATATAAGACGGAGAGGGGTGTGCCGTATATGAGACAGATTACCGTAGAAGGGCAGACTTTAAATATAAAGGATGGAACCACCTACCTGGAGTTGGCGAAAAATTTTCAGAAGAAATATGATCATGATATTGTATTGGTTCTGGAAAATAATAAAATGCGGGAGCTGTTCCGGAAAGTAAAGGACGGAGCAGCTGTTACATTTCTGACAACAGGACAGATCGATGGATATAATACATATAGAAGAAGCGCAACGCTGCTGCTTTTGAAAGCAATTTATGATGTGGAAGGCATGGATGCGGTCCGCGGCATGAAAGTGGAGTTTTCTGCCGGTGAAGGCTATTATGTAAGCAGCAGAAAGATGCCGGTCAATGAGGAGACCTTGGCAAGGATCGAGAACCGGATGAAAGAGCTGGTGGGTCAGAATCTGCCCATTGAGAAACGCAGCATTCCGGTGGAAGAAGCCATTGAACATTTCACCAGACATGGAATGACTGATAAAGCAAGACTGTTCCGGTTCCGCAGAAGCTCCAGTGTCAATGTCTATCTTCTGGATGGCTTTGAAGACTATTATTATGGATATATGGTACCCAGTACCGGGTATTTGAAATATTTCAAACTGATACCCTATGATGAGGGATTTGTGCTGGAGTTTCCCCCGCGAAAGACGCCGGAGACCTTTGTACCCTTTCGTGAGCAGCCGAAAGTATTCCAGACATTAAAGAACTCAACAAAATGGGGAGAAATTCTGAATGTGGGAACCGTAGGTGCGCTGAATGAACAGATTTCGGAAGGAAATGTAGGAAATATCATTCTGGCTCAGGAAGCAATTATGGAAAAAGGTCTGGGAGATATTGCGGCGGAGATCGCATCCAGACCGGATAAAAAGCTGATTATGATTGCCGGACCTTCTTCCTCCGGTAAGACCACATTTTCCCACAGACTTTCCATTCAGCTTATGGCTCATGGATTAAAACCGCATCCGATCGCGGTGGATAATTATTTTGTGGAGCGGGTGAATACGCCGAAGGATGAGAATGGACAATATAATTTCGAATGTCTGGAAGCCATGGACATTGAACTGTTTAATCAGCAGATGAGTGCTCTCCTTCGCGGAGAAAAAGTATTCATGCCGACATTTAATTTTATTACCGGTATGAAGGAATATAAGGGAAACAGTCTGAAGCTTGGTCCGGAAGATGTGTTGGTCATCGAAGGAATTCACTGTCTCAATGATGCCCTTTCCTATTCCCTTCCGGCAGAGAATAAGTTCAAGATCTACGTGAGCGCTTTGACACAGATGAATATTGATGAACACAACCGGATTCCGACCACGGACGGCCGTCTGATCCGTCGTATGGTGCGGGACGCCAGAACCCGCGGGGCAAGTGCGCAGAAGACTATTTCCATGTGGCCTTCCGTCCGCCGCGGCGAAGATGAGAACATCTTCCCCTATCAGGAATCTGCGGATGTAGTATTCAATTCCGCACTGATCTATGAACTGGCAGTATTAAAACAGTACGCAGAACCGCTGCTTTTCGGCATCCGACCGGAAGATCCGGAATATCTGGAAGCCAAACGGCTGCTCAAATTCCTCAACTATTTCCAGGGAATTGACAGTAACCTGATTCCGGGAAATTCCATATTACGAGAATTTATCGGGGGAAGTTTCTTCCCGGTATAAAATACAGGGGGAGAGCGGATTGGACTCGTAGGAGCATCCGCTCTCCCTGTATGATTATAGAAAGTGATTACATAATAATGAAAGAACTAATCAAAAAACGACATCTCATTCCGATTGCGGTCTGGTTTGTTATTTACATGGGATTATTTGGATTTCTGGAGATCGTACCGCCGAAGGATGTGCATCTGATCCATTGTGCGCTGGATGACAGAATTCCTAATATGGCAATCTTTATTTATCCATATGTGAGCTGGTTTCCGTACATCGTAGTGTGTGCAGCACTGGCAATTAAAAATCTGGATGACAGACAATTTAAAAAAGCGGTTCTGGTTCTGACCACGGGGATGAATATTTTCCTGTTTATCTCCTATGTGTGGCCTACAGGACTTGATTTTCGCGAGAGCATTGTCTATGATCTTCATACCTTGAGTGGAAATCTGCTGAAGTTCGTACAGACCGTGGATACGCCGAAAAGTGTATTTCCAAGCATGCACGTCTATGTGACGCTGGTGCTTCAGTATACGCTGGAAATGCAGAAAAAACTGGTTCCTGCGTGGGGAATATGGGTTGGCCGTGTGCTGGCGTTATTGATTGTACTGTCCACCATGTTTACCAAACAGCATTCCGCAGTGGATGTGACTGCTGCAATCGTTATGTTCGCAGTGCTGGCTATAGTGACTGAGAAGATTGTAAAAAAATGAACTTAACATTTCTTTTGCTGGCATGTAAAGATTCTTGGCGTGACAATTCTCACCCACATAAGGTATGATAAAGCTATCAGAACAGGGAAGGGGAGTGGCATATGAGTCGAATCGGGAAGAATATCAAAAAGGCGCGTTCTGAAAAAGGGTATACCCAGGAGCAGCTGGCGCAGAAATTAAGTGTGACGCGAAATACGATTTCTAATTATGAGACAGGACATTCCAATCCGGATATTGAGATGCTTCAGATGCTGGCAGAGGCACTTGAAACAGATCCCAATACACTGATCTACGGTGAGAAGAAAAACCAGTCAGTGGATCAGATCTGGAGAAAAGAGATTCTCAAAAGGGTTATCTGGCTTGCAATTGCTGGATTAATGATGTTGATTTCTTCTTCGTTAATCAGATATGGAAATGAGCTGGCAAAAGATACGTTTATTGTTTCAAGCTGGGTATGGTGGTTAGGTCTTGTAATTTATCCGATGGCATATGCGATTATTGGTGAACAGATCATGGCACTGTTATGGCATGCATATGGAAAACAAATTGCTGGAACGAGATGGGTAAAGACTGTGTTTGGGATTTTAATAGGCGCAGTAGTTGTTTATGTAATTGTAATGACAGTGGAATGTATTCGCTATGGATATGAACAGTGGGTATATAGAAAGATAGTAGAAAATATGAAACCTGGTGACTCTGCATCTTTTAATTTTGCTTCTGGTATTTTAGGTAACATAATGCTTATTTATGGATACCACAAATGGCTGTGGGTTCTCGGCTGGGGTGCCTGCGGAATGGTGCTGGCAATCCTGTGGCCTGAGAAAAAACAGCAGACACCCAACTGAGGAAAGTGACGGCCTGTGAAAGAAAAATCACTTTTATTTGACTAATTGTCTGTGTATTGAGTAGTTTGGGCATATGGCTGATTAAAGATAAATTATAGCCAAATATCAGTAAAAATAGAAAAAAAATCATGATCTGTGAAGAATAAATGAAGTGGTAAGCTAAAAGTAGACACTATCCAAAAAATTGTAAACAAGTGGTATACTTTGATCAACAAGTATATTTCTTGTTACACAGGAGGTGTATCTAT